>CAZBGV010000021.1:0-44901 GCA_964491485.1 uncultured Woeseiaceae bacterium
GATGTTTGGCGACGATGGCGAATGGACAAACCGTATCTACTACCGTGAGAGAGACGAGGGCGAGGCTTTCCCGGACCTGGTGCCGCCCGCCGGCCGACCAGGTTCCGGTGAGCGAGAGACCGGAAGATCACATCTATGTCACGTTCATCGATGAGAATTCCGCCTAAAGCGAAGCAGTCCATCTGATCACCACGGCCTGCACCGCGGCCCACCGCGATGCTGTCGGGATCACGGCTGCCGGAATCGTCAAAGTAAAGGTGGTATCTCCCGGTCATCGGACCTTCGCTATGCTTCCTCGCACGACGGCGCTCATCTCTGATGTGACGGACATTGTCGAGAAAAGCGACAAGAGCGGCAACCGCATTCTCTTGCGACTCGGCCGCGTCGCGTTCCTTGGGTAGCGACTCGCCGTGAGCCGGTGACGTCCCACGGCGGGCGGTTCCGTCACTCCGCGTTTTTCTGCACTTTCTCCTTCAGATCGAAATACGCCAGGAAGAGATTCCGGTGACGCCACTCCTGCCGGTCGATGCGGGTGTGTGCCTTCCGAAGTTTCTTTCCGACGACCTTCAGCACGGCTTCGGTCTGCATTGCCCGGCTGTCGCCGTCGTCCTGGATGGCGTCGAGCAGCACCGACAGCAGGTTCTCGGCGTCGTCCAGCAGGCCCATCGCCTTACGCTCGGCTTGGGTGTGCTCGTAGGCGGCGTCGGAGAGCACTGCCTCGGGCTCGTAGTCGTGGTGTCCCAGCAGGTCGGGGATGTAGTACTCGTCTCCATCCTCCCGGACCTGCAGGGCGGCGGCCGAATCGCCGTGCGGCGAGGCGGCCCAGCAGATATCGAGCCGCGGATAGGCGCGGATTTCCGATACCTTCGGCAGGCCGGCGGCGGATCGGACGGCCTCGGAAGCGAGAGGCGTCGGGGGGCGGGGAGTATCACACGTTGCGGGATTGGCAATGCTCATGAGCCTGGTCCTCTTGGGTTGAGGCCAGCACAGATGCAAAAAAAAAGCGCGACCGTCCTCGGGTTTCGAGGAAGCGGTCGCGCTCTACTTTGGATACGATGCGAAACAGCCATCGTCAGCACCTTGTTTGCTGGCATGGTCAGGGCCGGTGGGGTGTTACAGCACTCCATCGGTCCGCCTCTTATAGCACAGCGTTTCCGCCGTTGCTTAAAGCAGAATGCAGCACCCGTTGATTCCTGGTCTCACTCGACCGTCGGGTTCCGCACGCGCCGGGTGTCCGGCGCCCCGCCGGGAAATCGGCGGCCGAAAAGGCGACAATAGGCTCCCTTTTCACACTGCCCGAGGAGAGCCGATTCCATGTCTGTAACGTCCCTTACCCAATTCCTGATCGAGGCCCAGCGTGAGGGCCACATCAATCCCCAGCTACGGCTGCTGATCGAGGTGGTGGCCCGCGCCTGCAAGCGGATCTCGGTAGCGGTTGGCAAGGGTGCGCTCGGCGACGTGCTGGGCGATGCGGTCAGCGGCGCGGGCGGCAGCAGCGTCAACGTCCAGGGCGAGGCGCAGAAGAAGCTGGACGTGCTGTCCAACGAAATCCTGCTCGAGGCGAATGCCTGGGGCGGGCACCTGGCCGCCTGCGCCTCGGAGGAGATGGAGCACTGCACGCCGGTCCCGGATGCCTATCCGCGCGGCAACTACCTGCTGCTGTTCGATCCGCTCGACGGCAGCAGCAACATCGACGTCAACGTCTCGGTCGGCACCATCTTCTCGGTGCTGCGGGCTATGGACGATGCCGGCGAACCGCGCGACGAGCACTTCCTCCAGCCCGGGCGCGCGCAGGTGGCGGCCGGCTACTGTATCTACGGGCCCAGTACCCTGCTGGTGCTGACTGTGGGCAGCGGCACGCACGCCTTCACCCTGGACCGCGAGCAGGGCTCGTTCGCCCTGACCCGCCGCGACATCCGGATCCCGGAGGAAACGAAGGAATTCGCGATCAACATGTCCAACCAGCGCCACTGGGAGGCGCCGATGCAGGCCTACGTGGCGGACCTGCTGGCCGGCGCGGAAGGCCCGCGCGGCAAGAATTTCAACATGCGCTGGGTGGCATCGATGGTTGCCGACGTGCACAGGATCCTGACCCGCGGCGGCATCTTCATCTATCCCTGGGACCGGCGCGAGCCCGACCGCCGCGGCAAGCTGCGGCTGATGTACGAGGCCAACCCGATGGCCATGCTGGTCGAGCAGGCCGGCGGCGCCGCCAGCGACGGCCGTCAGCCGATCATGGACATTCAGCCCGAAAAGCTGCACCAGCGGGTACCTGTATTTCTCGGTTCGCGGAGGGAAGTGGAGGAGGCCTGCCGCTACCACGCCCGGCACGATGCCGCCGGCGAGCCTCCTGCCCCGGTGGCCGCTACGGGATCCGGCCCGGCGCGGGTATAAGCTGCAACGCCTCCTGCGGGAAGTGGCGGGTCCGCCAGGAAACGCCACTTTCCGTCGGCTGATCGCTCCCCCGGTTTCGCGCGCGCCTCCGGAATTGAAGGGCGGAGGCTCGCGTTCGCGCGATATTCCGGCCTGGTCTGAGTGATCTACCTGGCGCGGTTTGGCAGCGCTAGTGGCGCCTGAACCAGTTCGGGCCTCACCCGTCTGCGTCGTGTGGCACGTTCACGTGGCGACGACGCTTATGCCTTTATCCCGCAGGATGTGATCGATCTCAGCGGCACCGATGTTGTGCTCGCGCAGCCTGGCCACCGATTTGCCCGTGCCGTTCTTCGCAATGTCGGCGAACACGTCGACCGCCGTGAGTTGGCGGCCAGCAGGAAGGATCTTGCCCAGGCGCTTTACCGAAGATGCGACGCATCCCGAAAGCCAGGGGTGTTCTTCCAGGATGTACGGCTTCTCGAACAAGTCCCCGGGGGTAGGTTCGGGCAGGGCCGTTTGTGGGATCTCCTCGACCACTTCCTGGAGCGACGGCGAAGACACCCTCAGCAGCGCCGAGAACAAATCCTCGGTCTTTACGCCGCCGTCGCCGGCAAGACGGTTCTCGTTGTAGGCGATGCTGAACGCTCGCTGCAGTTCCGGGGTCATGCGCGGCCACAGGCCCTTCAGATGGGCAATCGCAGCATCGTTCGGCACAGCGCCACCGGCAGCGGGTTGTGCCACCAGCCGCCCGAAATGCAGGCCGAAGTGCTTGCGGACGGTGCGTTCAAACTCGTCGCACGTTGCATACTCCCAGAAGAGTCCCTTGCCCCCGATCTCGCTCCGGAGCAGCAGCACCTTTCGCATCTGCTCGAGCTCATCCAGGGTCTTCGGCATGAACGGCTGCTGAGAGAAGTAGAACATGATCGAAGGCTTGCCGGTGGCCTGCCACTTCTGGTACGCCAGACGGTATTCCTCTTCGGTGCCCGAGCCCGCCACTCCCGTCGGCGTACCGAAGCGGCGCCACATGATGCCGACGAAGGCGTCGTAATCTCCTATCTGCTCGTTGATCACCTGCTGAGGCCGCCCGGCACCGGGGAACGCGTGCGTTTCCCATCGGACGAGCTCGAGCCGATAATCGAGCTGAGCGCCGTTGACGAGGTTCACTTCCTCAATCACGCCCGGAAGCACTTCGCGTTCCGGCTGTACGTCGCCTGGCGAGGCAACGAAAATGCGGAATAGGCGCGTCATGGGTTGTCACTCCATTTGGCAGTGCGTGCTCGCCTTCAGTAGCCCAGTGGATCCAGCAGATCGATCACGTGCGGCTCACCATCATCAACCACACGGACTTTCTGGTTCTTGCCGAGCCTCGACTTTGTCAACAGCGAGCGAAGCCCGTGCTTCGCGGCCGACCAGTTCTCGCGCGGCTCTTTTTTGCCACCGTTCGCCTTCCGCTTTTTCTCGGCGCGCTGCTGCTTGTTCCAATCTGCCTTGCGGGCCTTGTCTATCTCTGTCACCGGGTAGGTCAGGTGAATCTCGAACGGAGCCTTTCCGCGCGCGGCGAGGAGCATCTCCAGGGTCTCGCGCTCGGGATTGCCGTGCTCGCCGTTCCCAGAGAATACGTAATGGTCGGCCGTGATCCGCCTGAAGAACGTCCTGGTCACATTGTTGGCGCTGCCGTGGTGCGGCACCTTGAGGATGTCCACGTGCAGCTTCTTGCCCTTTTTCAGCAGGCCCGCGAGCTCCAGCCCGGCGAGAATCCGATCGCCCCGCGCATCACCGGTGAGCAGGATGCTCTTCCCGCCGGCCCTGGCGAGAACGACGATGCTGGAGAGGTTCGGGACCGACTGGTCGACGTAGGCGGCGAGCGCGGCAGCACCTTCTCGCTTCTTTTTCCGCTGCTCCTCCAGCCACTTGTCGTGCTTTTCCTGGAGAGCGCGGATCTCGGGTTTCATGGGCCCCGCGACGGTGAAGCTGAGCCCGTCCGCCACGCTTCTCTTCTTCTTCCCCGCGATGATCAGCTTGCCGTCGAACTCACTATTGAGTGGCCAACGGAGCTTCGCGGCATCGTTGCGCAGTCGATGACCCTGCGCGATGCTGGCCAAAACGCGCAGTCCCACACGCGTCACCTCATCGGGCTGGCTCGAGTTCAGGACGGCATCCGGCGGCAGGCCCCCTTGCAGGGCTGCTGCGCCGAATTGGCTGCGAACGGCGGCGAGCAGCTCCGCGGGATCGTTGCCGATCACGTCATCGAAGCTGTTGTGCCAGAAGTCGAACACCTTGACCAGTGGAGCCCGGACGCCCTGTAATTGCATCAGATCGTGCGTCAGGTCCAGCACGCCGCGGATGTGGTCGTCGTCCACGTGACTGATCATGACGAGATCCACGGGAAGCGGGACAGTTCGGTCGAGCTTGCGCGCCTTGTGGATTTCCTTGAGCCGCGGCTTGAGGTGTGGTCGGTAAACCTGGCTCGGCCCGCCGTCAATCACTGCGAGGCCCGGCCGACTTTTCGTACCGAAATGCAGCAAGAGGCAATCTCCCTTGCGTGCCCGGCATACGTCGAGACTGAAGATCATGGCTTGACCTATACGCTCTGGAAGGCGCGGAGCACGTCCAGCATCCCGTGCCCCTGGAACGTTCGCTCGCGGCCGAGATCGGTTGCGCTGTCGCAAAGAACCTGCTTGATACGGCGCGGCTGCCCGATGAGCTCGGAGTAGCGCCCCATCAGCATGGCCGCGGCGCCGCTCACGTGCGGGGCCGACATGCTCGTGCCGTCGAGATCTCCCCATTCGCCGCCCGGCAACGGAGCCCTTATCCGCTCGCCCGGCGCCACGAGGTCAGGCTTGAGCCGCCCATCGCCGGTCGGTCCGCGGCTCGAGAAGTAGCTCACCCCATAGGTATGCGGCCAGAAGCGGTGGGTCGCTCCCACCGTGATCACACCGTCCGCGTTTCCCGGGTCCGTGATGCTGAAGGCAGCGTAACCCTCGTACAAGCCGTCCTTCGTCTCGAAGTTCTGGTAGCCCCGGTTGCCCGCCGCTGCGACAACCACCACTCCGCTGTTGACGAGGCGCTCGCACTCGTTGCACACGGGCGTGTAGCCGCAGGCATAGTTTCGCACGTCGTGGGGAATCGACAGGCTCAGGTTGGCCCCATGAATCGTGATGTAGCTGTTGCGGCCGTTGACGTAACGTATGTACTGCAGCGCCGCAATGATCGCGAACTCCGTCTCGAGCAGGCTGGGCGCGAGCACCCGGAAATCGTAGATGTTGATGTCCGGGCACATGCCGTTCGCCGCCTCGGGCGAGGACTCGCCGCTCTTCGGCGTTCTCTTCCGGCTAGTGCGCGGGCCGCCATCGAGGGACGCACCGATGATCCCCGCGACATGCGTGCCGTGATTGGCGCCCGGGGGATCCTTGGCTGGGTCAATCTCGACGAGGCGCTCCACCCGCTCCCAGTCGATCGGAGCGCCCTCACGGGCGTTGTCGGCGAGACGCTGCAGGTCGGCATCGATCTCCTTTCGTGTGCCGGCATGCTTCAGCGGACGCTGCAGCAAAGCATCCACGCGCCGGCGTCTCTTGTCGTTGCGACGATTATCGAGGCTGATGATCTGGCGGATGGCGGTGAAATCGAAGCTGCGCCGGATCCGTGACTCTTTCGCGCCCGCGGCCCTGAAGGCCGGGTGAGCGGCGTCGACCCCGGAATCGATCACCGCCCACGTGATTTCGCTGCAGTCCACGGTGAAGAGCGTTCGTGCGGCGTCGCCCTTGACCGCGGGCACCGATCGCGTCAGGGCGGTCGTCGCCCGGCGGTTCAGGGAGATGGTCCACACGGAGTCCCGCTTCACCCCTTTGCCGTCAAAGGCGGCAAACACCTGTTTCAGGAGAGTCGCCGCCGCCCCCGCGACCTCGGGCTGGACAATCCGCCGGATCAACTCGTCCGATTTCTGGTCTGGCGGGCCCTGCTGGGTCCGCGCCCAGAGGATGAGCCCCGCGAGGGCGGCGTATCGCTGCCGGGCTTCGATCGCCTCCATCCCCGTGGGCGATTCGCGCCGGGTCCACTTCCGGGCGGCTTCGAGCACCGCGGCGATGTCCTGCGTCAGCTTGCGCGGCTTGCGGAGATACTCCGCGATCGTGTTCGGCAGGTTCTTGTCGCTGAACCACCGGGTCATCGGCACGACGTAGCGCAGGGTGTCCTCGAACGACAGGCGCGCAGCGACGATTCCCTGCAGATAGGCGATGTCGGCGTCCCGGATTTCGTCCCGGCTTGCGAGGGCGTCGGCGACTTCGGCCGGCGACTGTCCTTTATAAGGCGTAATCAGCAGCTCGAGCGAGCTCGCCGGCTGCCGGCCGAACTCGATCCACACGTCTCCCAGGATCGGCGAATCCTGGATCTGCCGGCGATCCTGTTCGGGTCCGAGCAGGATGAACTCGACCAGCAACCGAGGGACTTCGATTGCCATGTTCAAACACCGGTTTGCGGGTACGGGAAGGACCTCGGCTCGTTCAGTGCGGGCTCCACGTGCTTGCGCAGGGCCGCATCGCAGACGGCATAACCCCAGTTGATCAGGCGCTCCTGCAGCTCCGGCGGCAAGCGTTTGAGCCGCGTCGGTGTTTCCGCAAGCTCGGTGGTTTTGTCGAGGGGACAGGGCAGCGCGTCATGCAGCGAATATTTCGCGATGTCGGTGCGGATGCCCCAGTAGGCGCCTTTGCGAGTGCCGGCCGTCAGCGAGTCGATGAGCTGACGCTTGCGCAGCGAGCGCACCTGGTTGTCGATGACGTCCAGTACGCGATACGCATGCCGGGCCCAGTCGCTTTTGGGCTCCTCTTCCGGCTTCATCTTGCCGCCGCCGTCGCTGACCAACACCGTGAGGCAGCGCTTCCAGGCGGTTTCCAGGCCGAGGTTGTCGTAAACCCCGCCGTCGGTGAGGAACACCTTGCTGGTGTAGGGAGGTCGCTGCAGGTCGTCGCCGGAATCCGGCACGAAGGAATTCGGATCGATCCGCATCTCGAACGGCGACAGAACGGGTGGAAATGCGGAAGAGGCCGCGACCGCACGCGCGAGCGTGATGGTCGGCTTCTCTACCTTGCCGACGCGGTAGTCGCGCATGTACGGTTTCGAGAAGCGCCACAGGACGCCCGATTGGACGTTCGTGGCATTGATCACGAAGCGCGGCTCGTCCGGAAGGTCCTGCAGGGTCGCCTCACCGAAGAGGTGCTCTGCGTAAGCGGCTGCGATGCGATCGCTGACCCGGCCCGGCAGCGCAATGCCGAATATCAGCGCGTCGCCGTCGATCGTCTCGTTCGCGAGTCCCCGGATCGGCGTGACAACGTGCTGCACGAAATCGTTCCCGGCGCTGCCCGGATCGAAGCTGAGCTTTTGCCAGCTGAGCGCGAGTTGCGCCGCGGTGATGGAACCCCCGGAGACGCTGGAGATCCTCGTTGCGCGCTTCAGCAGCCCCGAATCGTACAGCCGCCAGAGCGCTCCGACATGGAACAGCATCGCGCGATAACCGCCGCCGGAAAGGCATATGCCGAGCCCGGACGCCGGGCCCCCGCCGGGTTCGTCTTCGGGTGTTGCGTGTACGGGTTCGTCCGGCATGGCGTCCCCCCAGTGCGGTTGGGATCGGCTTGGACTGGCTGCACTTCCCGTTATTCTTTTCTCGCAGCCTGATCGTAGGCTCGTTGCCGCCTGCAAAGCAACCCCTGCAGCGGGTGAACGCGATGAGCTCACCGGGCGCATAGGCGCGGAGCTTCATCGTGGCGGAGAGTGTCGTCGCCTCTCACTGCGTCTCATCGAGGATGCGAGCCGGAAATCTCACGAGGATGCCGGGAGGGCATGCGAGACCCGCCCGGTGACGATAGACTAGAGGCGCCGGGGGGCTGCCCAGAACAAGAACAATCAAGGGGTCCAGTTGAGCGAGCGAGGCGGGACAGCGGCCGGGGCGGTGCCTGCGGAGAGCCTGGTCGAGCGTATAGGGGCGGGCGACAAGAGTGCGGAATCCGAGCTGATCCGCCGCTTCAGCCGATCAGTGCTGACGATGCTCGAAATGCGCACAGGCGACCGGGCAACGGCCGAAGATATTCACCAGGAGACATTCTGCATCGTTCTCGAGAGGCTCCGGACGAGGGGAATCGATAACCCGGCGCTCATTTCGGCTTTCATTCATCGCACGGCCATCAACGTGCTGATTGCCGAGAATCGCAAGGACGCCCGCCGGAAGACCGGCGCCGATACCGAGCTGGTCGAACGCTGCATGGATTCGAGATCCGATCAGCTGCAGCAGCTCATCCGGGAGGAATCCGCTCGTGCCGTCAGATTGGTGCTGCAGGAGCTCAAGAACGCCAGGGACAAAGAGCTTCTGTACCGGTTCTACATTCTCCAGGAGGAGAAATCGGCGATTTGCACGACCCTGAGACTCTCGGCCGCTCATTTCGATCGAGTCATTTCACGCGCCCGGCTGCGATTTCGGCGGCTGGTGGAGATGCGGCAAGATGGATAGTGCTCATATAAAACGCCATAACTTGATTGACCGGTACGTCATGCACAGGCTCGAGGGTGACGAGCTCGAGCGGTTCGAACGGTACATGCTCGACAACCCCGGGATCCTGGACGAGATCGAGTACGCGCGCGGCTTGCAGGAGGCGTTGCGCGGCGTCGAGCCGGAGCTCCGGCCGCAGCTTCTGCAATCGAGCGGAGATTCGCGCCTCTCGCGATGGCTGCTCGGTCGCGAATACGCATTGGCGGCGACGGTACTCCTGGCGGTCGCCGTTGCGGCCTCCGGATCGCTGTGGCTGAACAACCGGGAGCTTGCGGACGCCTTGTCGGCGGAGCGGAATCCGGTGGCGATCGCCGCGGAGGCGTGGTTCGAGGCCGAACGCGGATCCGCCACCGGTGCCGAGGCAGGACCCAGAGTCATCGAGCACGAGCCGGGCTCGGCGCTGCTCTTTCAGATCGCGCCGGGCTTCCCGGCGGACGGCGAGCTCGTCGTCACGATCGAAGGCCAGCAGACGGACTTTCGATGGCGCAGTGTGGCAACTGCCGGCGCCGAGGGAACCGTCGCTATTGTCCTGACCGAGATTCCGGCGGGAACGTACTGGCTGTCCATCAAGGGTGCGCAAAGCGCCGAGCCGCCGACGCAATTCGAATTCGAGATCGTCCCTGCCGGCGACTGACGGTCGCTCGGGCAGGCGTGAGAGGAGTTGGCAATTGACAGCAGTGTAGGTGCGAAAGCGCAGTCGAAGCACACGACTGAGGAGATCGAGATGAACAAGAACCAGAAAAAACTTCTTGGCGCCCTGGTAGCGGTCGTCGCAACGTCAGTAGCGGCAGCCTTCAGTATCGTGCCAGGCAACGCTCAGGCGGACGGGCAGTCCGTCAGCTCCCTGCTCGATGGTGGCCTTTTCAAAGTGCAGCGCCATGAGGAACAGGCCGCAGGACATGAGGGAGCCATAATCCTGTCGATCGCAACCAAGGACGACAAATCGACGCATGCACTGGCTTTCATGCAGACCACTGGCGTTTACGCGGGGAAGGGTATGGCCTGTGCCGCTGCAACGAGTGGTGATCAGTCTTTGCGCTGTCTTTCGGATCAAGGGCCGGACGACGTAATCGAGGTGTTCACGGTTGCAGATCTGAGCTCCCAATACTGCGGCACTCTTCGTGACAAATTCGATCATGAGGCCGGCAGCTCGCCGAACTATGTCAATCCGATAATGAAGCCGGAGGAGTGCAAATCAGAGTCATGCATCTGCTACCGAATTGCATACCTCACGGCCGGTCCGGACGAAGTCGCGGCCAGTAAATCAGCCGTTTCCTTTAACCCGCCCGGTCGGGGGTCCGGAAGCGGAGGAACCGACTGACATTGCGGCCCTGGCCGGTAATCGCCTACGTCGCCGCCATCGGCGCCGCAGGCGCCGGTACGGTTGAAACGCCGGTACCGCTCGCGGATGGAGACGTCTACACGCGGGAGCTGCACGGCTCCGATGTCCACGTGTACGCCGTCACCTCGGCGCAGCCGGTACGCATAGTCGTCGAGAATCTCGGCCGCGGCACGATCCTCACGGTCACGGATCCGCTCGGCGCCACGGTGCTGCGCGCCGCCAATTGGCGCCAGTCGGAGGGACTGTACAGCGCCGTGTTCACGCCGGACGGGCCCGTCACGGTGTCCATTGCGTCGGACGAGCCGATATCGCCACCCGGGAGGTACCGTCTGTCCTTCAACGCGTACTCCCGCGACCAGCCGGCCTTTGCGGCAGAGCGGGCCATGACGGTCGGTGCCGACGCCCTCCTGAAGCATTACTACGGTGAAGCCGACGAGCGTGATGCAGCGCTCGACCATTACCTGTCGGCGGAACGGTCATTCCGGCTGATCGGCGATCGGGCCCGAAGAGCCGACGCGCTGTTCGAGGTGGCCGGCGTCTACTTCGACATGGGCGAGCACGAGGAGGCCGAGGCAGCGTATGCCTCGGCATTCGCCATCTGGAAAGAGCTCGGCGATGCGCGAGGCATGGCGTCGGCCGAGGTTCAGCTCGGGCTGATCGACTGGCGGCAGCATCGCCTTGCCAGCGCTATCGCATACTTCCGCCGTGCCGCCAGCCGGCGGCGCGCGCTCGGAGACCGCTATTTCCTGGCGCAGGCGATCAACGACATCGGCCTCGTGTATCGCGATTCAGGGGACGCACGGAGCGCGATCGAGCAGTTCCGGCAAGCCCTGCAGACGTGGCAGGGAAGCGTGGACCTGCTCAACGTCCAGCCTTCGGCGATCGACTTCGACCGGCTCGCGGAAGCGCCCTGGCTATCCGATGCGCTCATCGCTTTGGACAATCTCGCATGGGCAAACGAGTTGCTTGCGGATACCGCGACGACGGAGAGCATCCTGTTGCGGGCGCTCGAGCTTTCCGAGTACCTCGGGCGGGATCGCATTGCGGCCGAGATACGCAACAACCTCGGGAGGGTGAAATACAAGACCGGTGACTTGCAGGAGGCGCTGGATTACCTCGACAGCTCCATCGCGTACTTCGAATCGGCAGCGCGGGACGAGATCTGGGCAGCCAACGTCTACCAGACCCGATCGTCGGTGTTTCGCGCATCGGGCGACCTGCGGCGGGCGCAGCTCGACCTGCGCGCCGCGCTCGAGCTGCGAACGCCCGAGCGGAGTCCGCTCGGCCGGGCCCGGACGCTGCTCGCCCTCGCCGAGCTCGAGCTCGAAAGTGACGACGCGCGATCGCCTCTTCAGCATATCCAGGCAGCGCTCTCGCTGCTCGACGAGCATGGAGACGATACCCGTATCCGCGCCAAAGCGGTCGACCTGGAAGGACAAGCGCACCAGGCGGCCGGCGAAAGCGAGCTCGCGGCGCTTTCCCATGGCCGCGCCATCGGGCTGTATCGCCTGGCCGGCGACGTTCGCGGCGAGGCGACGGCGCGAGCGAACAGGGCCTTGAGCCTTGCGGAGCAAGGGCGTGTTGCGGAATCCCTGGCCGATCTCGAAGCCGCGCTGGGCATTGCGCGGACCATCGAGGACAAGCTGCTGGCTTTTCGCATCCTCACGAACCGCGCCGGTGTGTACTACCTCGCGAACCGGTACCCGGACGCCAGCGAGGCCGCACGATCTGCCCTGGCTTTGAGCGCGGCGGTCCGGGATGAGCTCACGGACCCGATCCTGTTGCGGTACTTCTCATCGGTGCAGCGCAACGCCTATGACGTGCTGGTGAACGTAGCGCTCGAAGAAGGCGACGCCGCGGGAGCGTGGCGCGCAGCGAACGACGCCAAAGCGCGTCGGCTGGCCGAGCTCACAGGCGCCGATCGCCCCGGGCTTTCCGGCCTTGGCGAGCAGCAGCGAAGGCGCCTCGAGGCGCTGGTGCAGATGCGCGCCGCGCGGGCCGAGGAATTGACGCTCCTGCTGGCTTCGACGACGACGGAAGATCAAGAGGAGGCCCGGCAAAAGGTCGACGACGTGCGCGCCGAGCTCGCCGGAATCGTTCGGGAGATCGGCAAGCTGCAACGTTCGGGATCGCCGGTGGACGGAACCGCAGCCGAAGCTCCCGACCTGGAGAGGCTGCAGGCGTCGCTTGGAGCGCGAGACGTCGTGCTCGAGTATTACCTTGGCCCGCGTGGCAGTATCGCCTGGCGGATCGATCGTGAAAACGTCGTTTTCCAGCGCCTTCCAGCGGAGCAAGCGCTGGCCCGGCACGTCACCTTGCTGGTCGATGCGGTTCGCCATCGCAAGCCACTGCCGGGCGCGAGCCTCGCGTACCTGTCGCGGACCCTGCTGTCCGTGGGCGACGGCAGCGTCGCTGACGCCGGGCACCTGATCGTGATCCCTGACGGTGTGCTGTACCTGCTCCCTTTCTCCATGCTCCCGGGATCGTCGGGCGACATGAACGCTCCCTTGATTGCAGCCAGCGACCTGAGTTTCCTGCCGTCGCTTGCCGTGCTGGCGGACTCACCGCGATCCCGTTCCGGCATGTCCGGAGACGTGGCCATGCCCGCTGCTTCCACACGACGCGAATCCTGGCCGCCCGAAAGTATTGCCGTGCTGGCCGATCCCGTCTTCACTCGGGAGGATGCGCGCGTTCGACAGGCGCACTCGCCTGCCGCACCCGAGAGGCGTGTCCTCGACGCAGACCTGACGCGAAGCGTCGAGCGAAATCGGTTGGACCTCTACCCGCGCCTGCCCGGTACGCGCGAGGAGGCGCATGCCATCCGTGCCGCTGCAGGCGATGCGGAAGTCTTCCTGGCACTCGACACCGAGGCGAGTCGGGACCTGGTCCTTTCGGGCGCGTTGAACCGTTTCCGCGTGTTGCATTTTGCCACCCACGGCATCCTGGATGCGGAAGAGCCGTCCCTGTCCGGCCTGGTTCTGTCGGGAGTGACGCCGGACGGCCAACTGCGCCCGCGCTTCCTGCGCAGCCAGGACATCGCTTCCCTGGCATTGCAGGCGGACCTCGTCGTGTTGAGTGGCTGCGAGACCGGCCTGGGCTCATTCGTCTACGGCGAAGGCATCGCAGGGCTCAGCCAGGCTTTCCTGCGTGCCGGGGCACGCCAGGTCGTCTCCAGCCTGTGGCGGATTCCCGACCAGGCGACGGCCGTCCTGATGGGACACTTCTACCGCGAGATGTACGGGAACGGCCTGCGACCCGCACCGGCACTGCGTGCCGCCCAGGACGAGATGCGCCGCAGCCGGCGCTGGCGTGACCCCTATTACTGGGCCGGCTTCGTGATCCAGGGCGACTGGCGATAGCGCCAGCGCCGCAAGTGAGAGGATTTCCGCCCTCGAGTCACTTATCCCGGTGTACGGACCGAGCGGCGGGCAATGTGACCCCTGGTCGCGCTCCTGCCGCATCGCGTCGCGCAAACAGAACCAATAACAGGGGGAATCTCCATGCGCGCATTTCCGTTTGCCCTGCTCGCGCTGGCGTGGGTCGTTCCTGCCGCCGGTGCAAGCTTTGATCCGGATGACAACTCGGCGGACTCGAACGACCTGCAAGAAATTACGTTGGATCCGGGCGCAAGTGCCGACCTCGTCCAGGAGCAGAAAGCAGTCTTCGCCGACCCGGACAAGCAGAAGATGACTCTCAAATACACCATGTCATCGACCGAGGTCGACGAAACACAGGCGGCCGCCATCGGATACACCTTTGCCGAAAAGCTCATGGCCGCCACACGCCGGACGAAAACCGCGTTCACTTTCCAGCTCGATGCCGCACGGAAGCAAGTCAGGACCACTGAGAGCAGGACACTGACAAGATCGGTGGATCTGATTCCGTTCAAGTTCGCGTACAAGCCGACAGAAGACCTGCAGCTGAGCTTCTCGGCCGGCGCCGGCTTTCTCTTTACCGACAAGCTGGACAGGTTGACCAGTGTCGAAGCCAAGGAAAGGGACCTGGCCTTCGTCTACACGCTCGGTGCGCACTATCAAATGGCCGTGGAGTGTATCTCTCTCGGGGTTGATTACACGATCCGCACTGGTGAACTGATGTCCGACAAGCTGGCGCACGAGTGGACGCCGGTTCTCACCATCGATTTCCTGAAGCCCTGCACGACGCAGCACTAGGCGCGAGCCGGCTCAGCCGCAGCGCATCGTGGCCCTGGCCACTAAGCAACAAGCAAAAAAAGAAGAATGGGAAGCTCCTGATGAAAAGAATAATGATCCTCGGCCTGTCCGCCGCCTGCACGGTCCTGGCGGTGGAGGCAAGCGTCTCCGCCACAGAGCCGGCGGTTCCGGCTCCCGCCTACGGCCCTCCGGGTGCCGGAAATGCGCGGAAGCTGCCCGATAATTTCGACGCCAATCTGGCCGCCAGCCGCCGAGCGGCGGCGCAGAAGGTGCCCGATCGGCGTGCCGGACGGGGCAACGCGCCGCTCGTCATCGGCGGCGGCGCATGGGAGCGGCTGCGGCCGGCGCCGATCGTCACTGATCATTACGATGCCGGATTGAGGCGCCCTGCCTTCCTCTGGGCCGGCAAGCAGGCCGGCAGCAGCATCGATTTCGTCGTCCACCGGCAAGGCAAAGGTGCGCTCGGCTACGCGCGGGCCTACCTGCACGAATTCGCCAGCCGGCTCAACGTCGACCACACCTCGGTGGACGAGGCCGAACCGGCCTTCGTGCACGACGACGACAAAGGCGCGGTGATCGTGCGTTTTCAGCAGCGGGTCAATGGTCTCGAAGTCATGAACCGCCAGTTGAACGTCGTGATGAACCAGGACCTGGAGCTGATTGCCATCTCCGGCTACTTCGCAGACGCCAGGGTCGCGGCCCATCGCAATTTCAGCGACGATTTCCGCGCGGGCCCGACAGCGGCGATGGATACCGCCTTTGGTGACCTCGGCCTGCCGATAGCGTCGTACGGCCTGTATGACTCGAACCATTCGCGCGCCGGTTTCGCGCAGTTCGCGCCCGCGTCGGGCGTGTCCACTGCTGCCGTCGGGCTCACCGCGCCGGTAGGCGTCAAGCAGGTCCTGTTTCCGGTCGGCGAGGAGCTGCTGCCCGGCTATCTCCTCATCGTGCAGGCCGGGCAGGCCGGCAGCCGGAACGGTCTGGCCTATGCCTATGTGGTCAGTGCCGACGGCAGCCGTCTATTGTTCCGCCAGAACATGGTGGCGCAGGACAGTTATACGTATCGCGTGTTCGCCGACGACGGCACGCTGCATCCCGATGATTCACCCTTCGGTAATGAGCTGATACCGCATCCCACGGGAAACCCGGACGACACCCTGGAGAAGCACTTCGGAGAGGGCACGCTGGTCACCGTCGGCACCGGCAGCCAGGGCATCGAGGATGCGTGGCTGCCGATGCCGGACGTCGGTATCCCGGTAGACAACACGATCACCCAGGGCAACAACGTCTGGGCCTATGCCGACATCGCCGGCGGCGATGGCCGGGACAGCCCGCTGGATGCCTACGGGAGAATCACGGCCGCAGGCGTGTTCGACCACCTTTTCGATCCGGACTTGCAGCCGGCCAATCTCACGAACCAGCAGGCCGCGATCGTAAACCTCTTTTATCTCAACAACTGGCTGCACGACGCGTGGTACGCCGCCGGCTTTACGGAAGCTGTCGGCAATGCGCAGGTGAGCAACTATGGGCGCGGGGGTGCCGAGCTCGACCCTGTTTTTGCGGAAGCACAGGACCAGTCGGGCCGCAACAACGCGAACATGGCTACCCCGCCGGACGGCTTCGTGCCGCGGATGCAGATGTACATCTTCGATAACGGGCAGGTCGAAATTCAGCGCGTGGAAATTACCGCCCCGACCGGCATTGCCCAGATACTGGAGCCCACCGGGGGCGCCGGGTTCGGTGTCGTGGACTACCCGACCGTGCGCGGTGACGTGGTGATTTACGACGACGGCAGCACGGCCGATGAAACGGGCGGCACTACGGGCACGGTCACGGATGGCTGCCAGGCGGCCGTCAATGGCAGTGCCCTGGTCGGCCACATCGCCCTGATCGATCGCGGAGCCTGCGCTTTCATCACGAAAGCCGCCAATGCCGAAGCGGCCGGCGCCATCGCCGCGTTGATCGTCAACAACGAACCAGGCGACACCGTCATCGACATGGGCGGTACTAACCCTGCGATCTCCATTCCTTCACTGATGATCTCCAACCACGACGGCGGGATCATCAAGGATGAGCTGATCACCGGTAGTGGTGCAGTGACGGTCGAAA
Organism: uncultured Woeseiaceae bacterium; assembly: GCA_964491485.1. Classification (GTDB taxonomy): domain Bacteria; phylum Pseudomonadota; class Gammaproteobacteria; order Steroidobacterales; family Woeseiaceae; genus IDS-8. The sequence goes on from CAZBGV010000021.1 coordinate 16,532, forward strand.
TGGAACGCTCGATCGCATCGGACCGCGACGCCTCGTTCGACAGCCAGATAGTGGCGCATGAATTCTTCCACTACGTCAGCAATCGCCTGGTGGGCGATGCCTCCGGCCTGTTCAACATGCAGGGCGGCGGCATGGGGGAGGGCTGGAGTGATGCAGCCTCCCTGCTGCTCACGGCGCGCGATGCCGACCTTGCAACCATGCCGGATGGCGCCTATTCGGTCGGCGGCTACGCCACGGACGATTTCTATCATTCCATTCGCCGTTTTCCGTATTCGACCGACATGACCAGGAATCCGCTGACCTTCGGAAGCATCGTGGATTTTCCGGAAGTGCACGCGATCGGCGAGATCTGGGCGGTTCCCTTGTGGGAAGCCTTTGTCGGTCTCTACAACCACTATGAAGCGGTAGATGCCGGCACGGCGTTGACCGAAGCGAAGACCCGGATGATGGGCTATCTCGTCGAGGGACTCATGGCCACGCCCAACGCGCCGACCATGATCGAGGCGCGCGATGCCCTCCTCGCCGTGATCCAGGCGGCGGATGCCACGGACTACGGAATTTTCGTGACTGCGTTCGCCAAGCGTGGAATGGGCTGGGGTGCCATGGCTCCGCCGCGCGAGAGCTTCGACATGACCGGTGTGGTCGAAAGCTTCGAGACCGACCTGAAGACCTTCGTCGTCCAGGATGCGGCTTTCGAGATCGATGCCGCCACGGTGTGCGACGCGGATCCGTCACTGGACCCCGGGGAAACCGGCCGGGTGACGATCGACGTGCTGAATACCGGCGCCGCCGATCTTCCCGGCGTCACGGCCGAGCTCAGTTCGACCAATGACCTCACTTTCTCCAATGACGGCGTGCTGGCGTTTGCCCCGGACCCGGTGCCGATGTTCGGCGGCACCGGGACGGCCACGGGGACGGTCATGGTGAATACCAGCGCCGCCGGTGGAATGACCGACATCGACATTCGCTTCCCGGACCTGGGGGGCACGGCTGACGAGGTCGAGGAGCCGGCGGCAATCCAGTTGCGCTTCCTGAGCAACCAGGATTTTGCACATGCGTCGTTCAGGGACGACGTGGAAACCGCCGGCGCCAGCCTGAATGACTGGGCCAGAACGCGTACGGGCAGCGGAATCGACTGGAAGGTCGATTCGGAGTTCAGCGCTGACCTGGGCCTGCCGGCCGATAACGACTACTGGCACGGTGTGGACAACGCGTCCATCGGCACGACCGAGCTTGCGACGCCTCCGATCGTGCTGGGAAGTGCGCCATTCAGCGTCGGTTTCTATCACTACTACCAGTTCGAGGCCGGGCCTTTCGCCAATTTCGATGGTGGTGTGCTCGAGATCAACATAGACGGTACGGGCTGGCAGGATGTGGTGGCTGCCGGCGGCACGTTTGCGGTCGGTTACAACGGCACGATCACCGTGACCGGCGCCGGCAATCCGCTGGAGGGCCGTCCCGGGTTCGTGCGTGTCGGCGGCGGTGGGCACGAACGCATCAGTTTCGGCAGCGCCCTCGCAGGCCGCACCGTGCAGCTCCGCTTCCGTACCGGTTCCGACGTGGTCTTCGGTGACCTGGGCTGGATCGTGGACGACATCGTGATCACCGGTGCAGCCGCGCCGATGTTCAGCTCTCCGGTGGCCGAGAACGGTGCTTGCGGGGATGCGCCTCCGGTGGCGAATGCCGGCGCCAACCAGGACGTCGGCGCAGGTGCCACGGTGATGCTCGACGGCTCCGCTTCCAGCGACGACGGCGGCAGCCTGGCCTATAGCTGGACGCAGGTCGGCGGCGCGACCGTTGCCCTGTCCGATCCGGCGGCGGCGCAGCCGACCTTCACCGCCGATACCGCAAGCTACACGTTTCTCCTCACCGTCACGGATGACAGCGGCCAGACCGCGGCGGACAGCGTCACCGTGAACGTGACGGGCAGCGCGCCGGTTGCGGATGCGGGGACGGATCAAAGCGTCGCCGCCGCCGCAATCGTGAAGTTGGACGGCTCCCGGTCCGCCTCCAGCGACTTCGGCACGTTGAGCTACGCCTGGACGCAATCGGGCGGTGCGAGCGTCAACCTGTCCGGCGACACGACGGTGCAGCCGACGTTTACCGCGCCCTTCGGCACGGCGAGCTATGCGTTCCTGCTGACGGTGACGGACGAGCAGGGCCGGACGGCGTCGGACGAGGTCACGGTCTCCGTGACGGATGCCGCGCCCGCTGCCGATGCGGGCGCGGACCAGAGCGTGGCCTCCGGCGCAACGGTGACCCTGGACGGCTCCGGCTCCGGCGACGCGGAAGGGAGCATCACCTGGGCGTGGACGCAGACGGCCGGCGAGAGTGTCGTGCTGTCCGATCCGACGGCTGCGCAACCGAGTTTCACCGCACCTTCCGGTGACGGTGCCTACTCCTTCGAGCTGACCGTGACGGATCAGGGTGCGCAAACGGCCAGCGATACGGTTACGGTGACCGTGCAGGACGATCCGCCGACCGCCGACGCCGGTGTGGATCAGAGCGTGAGGAGCGGGGCGATCGTGATCCTCGATGGCTCCGGTTCCGGCGATGCGGGGGGCACGATCACTTACGCGTGGACGCAGACGGCCGGCGACAGCGTCACGTTGTCCGATGCGACGGCCGCACAGCCGAGCTTCACCGCCCCGCCCGGTGACGGTGTTTACACCTTCGAGCTGACCGTGACGGACCAGAGTTCGCAAACGGCCAGTGACGCGGTCACCGTGACCGTGCGCGACGATCCGCCGATCGCCGATGCCGGTCCGGATCGGAGCGTAAACGGCGGGGCAACCGTGATCCTCGATGGCTCGGGCTCCGGCGATGCGGAAGGGACCATCACCTGGGCGTGGATGCAGACGGCTGGCCAGAGCGTCACATTGTCCGATGCGGCGGCCGCGCAGCCGAGCTTTACGGCACCTGATGCGGATGTCACGCTGACCTTTGACCTGACCGTAACCGACGAAGGTGGCGAAACCGATACGGACAGTGTGACCGTGACGGTAGCCAGGCAGGGGAGCTCCGGCGATGATACGAATGCCTCGCCTGTAGACCCCGGCGACGGCGGAGGCAGCGGCGGTGGCAGCATCGGTCTGTGGCTGCTGGGCGCGCTGCTGGGCTGGAGGTTGCTGCGCCGGCGACCGTGCCGAGAGGAGCTACGTTGAGGCAACTGCTATCGGTCGGATTGATGGTCCTGGCGGGCTGTGCGCCTCCGCCCGCCGATCCGGTCCTTCCGGCGGGCCTGCAAGTCCCGGATCCCATGTCGAGCGCGTTCGACACCGCCAGCCTGGCGCGTACGCCCTGTTTCGGCCGTTGTCCGGTGTACTCGGTGACGGTGCATGCCGACGGCCGGGTGAGCTATCAGGGTGAACGTTGGGTCACGAGCACGGGCGAGCACACGGGTCAGGCCGACCCGCGTGAGCTGGAAAAGCTGCACGCCCTGTTGCGGGCGAAGACCCTGCCGCTGCTCGCCGACTATCGTCCGGGCAGACCGGCTTGCGGTACGCCGGTCGCTACCGACCTGCCGGGTGCCGACATCACCATCGAGCAGGGCGGCGAAACGCGCACCCTTCACTATTATCAAGGCTGCCGCAACGTCCCGGACTGGCTGACCGAGCTGGCAGCACAAATCGACAGGGCCGCCGTCAGCAGCCGCTGGGTGGAGGGTGATCAGGCACCGCAGCGCTAGCCGCTGTGCGCAGCGTTTTGGCTAACCCTGCCGCTCGAGCTCGCTGACCCGGTTCGTTTCCCAGGTCGCCCCGCCGTCCGCGGACACCGACCGCTCGCGGCGCACCGAGCGCGGCGCGATCCGTGACCACACCACCCGCGTTTTGACCGGCTTCCCGTCGACTTCCTCCTCGCCGTAAAAGGTGCCGAGGCCGTCCGCGAATCCGCCGCGCAACGGCGACCGGATGTTGGAAGGGTCGCGTCCGTCGAGCCGCCAGCACGACCATTGGCCGCCGGCCGCGTTCCACACGCGGATGCTCACGCCGCGCCCGGTACCGTTCGGCAACGTCGTCGCGTCGTCGCCGACGTTGCCGTGGCCGCCGAGCACCGGCCAGTTGTTCGAAGTTCCTTCGGTTTCGTCCCACGTACCGCTTCCCGCCAGCCGCTTCCGCAGGCGCCGATCGCGCACCGTCCAGCGCCCGGCCAGGAAATCGAAATCACGCGGCGCGTCTTCGAGTGACGGCAGCGGCAACGGCTCGGCCGAAGTGCGGGTGAACCAGTTGCGCCAGTTCACTTCCCACGTGGCGCCGTCATCGGGCGAGAACGCCTGTTCCCACCACGGCCGCGCACCGTGGATGTCGCGCCAGACGAAACGGACGACGATGGGCTGCCCTTTGAACGTATCGCGCCCTGTGAAAGTGCCGGTATCGCCCTCGAACCCGCCGCGCACCGGCGGCTCGATCCGGGTCGCGGTCCGACCGTCGACCCACCAGATCGCCCAAGTGCCGGACACCGGATCGAAGGCGCGGATGCTCATGCCGCGGTACGTGCCGCCCGGCAGCTCCATCAGGTTGTCGTCGATCGTGCCGAGGCCATCGAGGGTCAGCCACAGCGAGCTTTTGCCCGTGAACTTCTCCCAGCGCGTGTCGCCGGCGAGCCGTTCCTTCAGCCGGCTGTGCTGCACGTCCCAGCTCCCCAGCAGCCAGCGCCAATCGTCCGCATGCCCGGAGATATCTCTGGCAGATTCCGCGGTGGCGGCCCTCATTTCTGCCCAGCCGGGTGAGCCGACGAGGGCGGCGCCGCCCAGCGCGGCCACGCGCCCAAGGAAATCGCGTCGCAACATGCCGGCGTCCTTTTGATCGGAGGAGAAAGCGCCTGATGTTGGTCGCGGTCCTCGCCGTTGACCATGCGGAGTACGGGGCTTAGCCTCAGTCAGACTTATGCTCAGCGGTCGCCGCTTCCCGTCACTCGCTTCGATCCGCGCCTTCGAGGCGGCCGCGCGCCTCGGCGGCTTCGCCAGGGCGGCCGACGAGCTCGATACGACCGCGGCCTCGGTCAGCTACCACGTGCGCCGGCTGGAAGAGCAGCTCGGCGTCCGCCTGTTCGTGCGCCATGCCCGGCGGGTCGAGCTGACGGACGCGGGCCGGATGGTCGCGCACGAGGCCACCGCCGCTTTCGAAGCCCTGCGCGCCAGCTTCATCCGCGCCGCCGACGTCGATGCCGCGCGCCTGACGCTCACCACGCTGCCGAGCCTCGGCACCAGCTGGCTCACGCCGCGGCTCGGCGCGTTCCGCGCCCGGCATCCGGAAATCGTCGTGGAGCTCGACCTGTCGCCCGAGCCGCAGGACCTCGCCGGCGGGCGCTTCGATGCCGCGATCCGCAACGGTTTCAACGACTGGCCGGGACTGCGCGCCGTGGAGCTGTTCCCGAGCGTGTTCATGCCGCTGTGCGCACCGGCGCTGCTCGATGCCGCGCGCACCGCATTGGCCGATCCGGCGGAAGCGTCGGACGTGCCCTTGCTCGGCCGTCCCGACTGGTGGGCGCTCTGGCACCGGGCGCGCGGCTCCGCGCACATACCGCCGGCCGAAAGCTTCGGCACGACCTTCTCCGCCGAGTACCTGGACATCGCCGCCGCCGTGGCGGGGCACGGCGTCGCCATCGGCTCGCCCATCCTGTTTCGCGCCGAGATCGACGCCGGTCGCCTGGTGCCGGTTGACGACTTCGCCGCTTCCGACGGCCGCCGCTTCTGGTTTGCCTGTGCGGTGGCCTGGCAAGGCCAGCGCAAGATCGCGCAGTTCCGCGAATGGCTGTGCGACGAGGCGGCGGACGCGCGGCGCGCGGCGCGGCCCTTGCTCGGGAGCCTCGCACGAGGTCCGGCTTGACCAGCACTACGCTCGCTCTGTCAACGCAAGGTCGGCCTTCTGGTCGAGATCTCGCTTACGACCGGGCGGGATTGACCATCCCTTCCGATCCCGCCTGGCCTGTCACGGCCCTGCGTCTGCGGGATGGAGGACATCATGGCTTGTGACCGATGCAGAGCCGGTCTCGCCGGACACCTCGCGCGTGCCATAGCCCTGTTCGCGTTCGGGGGTGTGTTGCCCGGCTGCGGTGACGCGCAGTCGCAGGCAGGCGCAACGACCACGCCGGCGGCGCAGCTTTCTGCTCCTTCCGACGTGCTGGCCGCGGCGTCGGCGGCGCCCGCCGCAGACTGGATCCAGCTCTTCAACGGCCGCGATCTCGACGGCTGGACCGTCAAGTTCACCGGGGATGAGCCGGGCCACAATCTGAACGACACCTTCCGCGTGGAGGACGGTCTGCTGAAGGTGCGTTACGACCGGTGGGACGGCTTCGACGGCCAGTTCGGCCACCTCTTCTACAACCGGAAGTTCTCGCACTATCTCATCGCGGCCGAGTACCGGTTCGTAGGCGACCAGGTCGCGGGCGGCCCGGACTGGGCGCGCCGGAACAACGGCCTCATGCTCCATGCGCAATCGGCCGAGAGCATGGGCCGTGATCAGGGCTTCCCGATCTCGATGGAGGTGCAGCTCCTCGGCGGCCTCGGCGAGGGCCCGCGTTCGACGGCCAACCTGTGCACGCCCGGCACCAACGTCGTCATGGACGGTGAGTTGATCACCGAGCATTGCATCAACTCGAGCTCGAACACGTACGACGGCGACCAGTGGGTCCGCGTCGAGGCGCTGGTGCTCGGCGACTCGGTGGTCATGCACATCGTCAACGGCCACGTCGTGCTCACCTACACGCAGCCGCAGATGGGGGGCGGCGGCGCCGAGGGCACACCGCCCGGCACGCTCGTCGAGGGCCAGCCGCTGGCGGAGGGCTATATTGCGCTGCAAGCCGAGACCGCGCCGATCGATTTCCGGAAGGTCGAGCTGCTGAACCTGGTCGGCTGCCCCGACCCGGAGGCGTCGAACTATCGCGACTACGTCGTCCTGCCCGATCCCGGATCGTGTCGATATCCGTAGACGGCGGCTAGCCCTTCGATGACGTCCAAGGTCGCCGTGGTCCTGGCCAACGCTCCCCTGCGCAACGCGCTCCTCGCCGTGAACGGCCTTGCCCCGTCACTTCCGGACGACCCCCTGCCGCCGGTGACCGCCACGTCCGGCCCCGAATGGGTGCACCAAGGGCTGCTGCGCCTCGCCCACGTGCAGGTCGACAGCATCGCGGCCGTGCAGCGCGCGCATCATCACATCCTGTTCACCCGCAACCGCCGCTACCGGCCGGCTCATCTCAGGAAAGCCCTGGAGGTGGACCGGACGGTTTTCGAGACCTGGACCCACAGCGCCGCCGTCCTGCCGGTCGACTTCTATCCTTGGTGGAAGCACTACTTCCGGCGCTTCCGCAACGGCGAGACGCATCCCGGATACAGCCAGTACTTTTCGCACGTGACTGCCTCCATGAGGTCGCGCGTCCTGAGAGCCATCCGGGAACGCGGTCCCCTGGCGCCACGCGAAATCGTATCGAAGAAGGTCGAATGGACCGATCCGTACTTCTCACGGCCAACCCTCGCGAAGATGACCATGGAGTACCTGTGGCGAGCCGGCGCGCTGGCCGTTGCCAGCAGGAACGGACAGGAGAAAGTCTACGACCTGGCGGAACGCGTCATTCCCGAGTACCACTTCCAGCGGACGGTGACAAAGTCACAGTTCATCGACTGGGCCTGCGTCGAAGCGTTGCAGCGACTGGTCGCCGCCACACCGGCCCAGATCTCGCGATTCTTCCATGCCGTCTCTATCGAGGAAGCGCGCGCCTGGTGCGAGAAGAACTGCGGCAAGCGCGTGCAAGCGGTCGCGATGACCTGCGCGGATGGCGAGGTCCTCCGCGGGCTCTACGCCCCCGCGCCGCTGGTCGATCGCCTCGATGCGTTCCCCGAGCCCCCTGACGAGCTGCGTGTCCTGAACCCGTTCGATCCCCTGGTCCACGACCGCGGCTCCCGGCGCACGCAGAGGATCTTCGGGTTCGAGCATCGCATGGAGATCTGGGTGCCGCCGGAGAAGCGCCAGTACGGCTACTACGTTCTTCCGATTATGGAAGGGCGCAGGTTCACGGGGCGCGTGGACGCGAAGCTCGAACGCGCCGACGGCAGCCTGCGCGTCCTGGGCTTGTGGTGGGAGCGGCGTGTCGGCCGCTCGTCAGAACGTCTCGCCAGGCTGCAGCAGCAGTTGGAGCAGCTCGCCCGATTCGTCGGTGCGGAGCGGGTCACCGGACTGTAGCGCCTGCAAGCACCACTGGTTCGGCGAAACCTGGCCGCCGATCCCCTGATGAAGTCGATGAACGCCCGCAGCGGCGTCCGCACGAGGCGTCGCCGGAATAGTACGATAGACCCCCGGATTCGGAGCAGCCGGCATGGATCGAGTCACGTTCGCCACGTCATCCGGTATCGTGTGGTTGGCTCTCGCGGTTCACTTTGCCGCCGGCCTCGCGAGCATCGCCGCGGGAACACTCGCGCTCTCGGTTGCGAAGGGCGGGCGGCTCCATAAGCAGAGCGGCCAGGTCTTCACCTGGGCGATGCTCGTCCTCGGCCTCACGGCGGCCGGGATCGGCACGTACGAAGACAACCCCGGCCAGGTCTTCGCCGGGCTGCTCGTCGTTTACCTGGTGTTCTCGGCGATGACGACCGTCAAGCCGTTGCCGGGGATCGGTCAAAGCGCCAACGTCACACTGATGGTCCTGGCATTCGCGCTTGCCGGCACCGTGCTGTACGGCGGCCTGAACGAATGGCTGGATCCGACGGTGGAGGTGGTCGGCCGGCCGCGCGCCGTGCCGCCACTGATCCTGGGCTCTGTCATTCTGCTCGCGGCGATCGGCGACCTGCGTGCGCTTCGCGCGGGCGGCTTGCGGGGATCGCGTCGGCTGGCGCGGCACCTGTGGCGGATGTGCTTCGGGCTCTTCATCGCGACCGGCTCGTTCTTCCTGGGACAGATGGCGTTCATCCCCGAGCCCGTGCGGATCATGCCGCTGCTCCTGGTATTTGCCTTCGCGCCGATCCTGTTTCTCTTCTATTGGCTGTGGCGCGTGCGCGTTCGCGGCCGCTTGAGCGGCATCGTCGTCGCCCCCACCCAACCCGGTTGAGTACCCGATGCTCCGAAGACCCGGCTAATTCGGCGAAACCTGGCCGCCCGATCCCTTGATGAAGTCGATGAACGCCCGCAGCGGCGTCGGCACGAGGCGTCGCCCGGAATAGTACAAGTACGGACCTGAAAAGCGCTGCCACCACGGCTCGAGCACCGGCTCGAGCGCGCCGCTGTCGAGATGCGGCGTCAGCCAATCTTCGAACAGCGTCACGATACCGCTGCCGGCGACCGCCGCTGCGACCGCGACCTCGATTCCGCCGCCGGCCTGTACGATGAGAGGCCCGGTGGGATCCACCCGCACGACTTCGCCGGCGCGCTCGAACTCCCACGGCGGCATGGCGCCGCTCGGGAAGCGGTGGCGAAGGCAAGCATGCCCCAGCAATTCCTGCGGATGCTCCGGCCGGCCGCGGCGATCGAGGTAAGCCGGCGCCGCGGCCGTGGCGAAGCGCTGTTCCCTGGGCCCGATCGGGACGGCGATCACGTCCTGCTCCAGCCGCTCCTCGTAACGGATACCGGCATCGCAGCCTGCCGCCAGCACATCGACGAAGCTTTCCTCCGTGACCAGCTCGAGCCGGATGTCGGGATAGGCCGCGAGAAACCCCGGAACGATGCGCGGCAGCACCAGCCGTGCCGCGCTGACGGGCACGTTGAGCTTGAGCGTGCCCGCCGGCCGGTCGCGAAAGGCGTTCACCACGTCGAGAGCCGCCTCCACCTCGGCCAGGGCCGGCCCGAGCCGCTCCAACAGCCGTTTGCCCGCGTCGGTCGGCTGCACGCTGCGCGTCGTCCGGTTCAACAGCCGGACCCCGAGCCGGGCTTCCAGGCGGCGCACCGCCTCGCTCAAGCCCGATGCGCTCACGCCGCTCGCGCGCGCACCCTCGCGGAAGCCCCCGGCGCGAGCCACCGCCACGAAAGCGTTCACGTCGCCGAGCTCGATGTTCATTGTTCAGAATTCCGCACAGCCCGTTCGGATTGTACTGGATTATCGCGAGGACCCGTGGCGGCTATCGTGGGGGTCATCCAGAGCAGGAGGCAGATCATGACCCGCATCGACCCATCCAGCACGTTCACGCTCGGTGACCGCACCGTGAAGCGCATCGGATACGGCGCCATGCAGCTCGCCGGGCCCGGCGTGTTCGGTCCACCCAAAGACCACGACAAGGCGCTCGCCGTCCTGCGCGAGGTCGCAGCCGCCGGGGTGAACCACATCGACACCAGTGACTTTTACGGTCCGCACGTCACCAACAAGCTGATCCGCGAGGCGCTCGCGCCGTATCCCGACGATCTCGTCATCGTCACCAAGATCGGCGCACGGCGCGGCGAGGACGGCTCGTGGTTGCCGGCCTTCTCACCCGACGCGTTGACGCAGGCCGTTCACGACAACCTGCGGAACCTCGGACTCGAGTTCCTGGAAATCGTGAACCTGCGCGCGATGTTCGGCACGCACGGCCCTGCCGAAGGCTCGATCGAAGAGCCGCTCGGCGTGCTCGCCGAGCTGCAGCGGCAGGGCCTGGTGCGCCATATCGGGCTCAGCAATGTCACGCCCCGGCAGATCGCCGAAAGCCGCCGGATCTGCGAGATCGTCTGCGTGCAGAACCACTACAACCTCGCGCATCGGGATGACGATGCGCTGATCGATGATCTCGCCCGCGACGGCATCGCCTATGTCCCGTTCTTTCCGCTCGGCGGGTTCACGCCGCTGCAATCGTCCTCCCTGTCCAACGTTGCCGGCCGCCTGAACGCCACGCCCATGCAGGTCGCGCTCGCCTGGTTGCTTCGCCGCTCGCCCAATATCCTGCTCATTCCCGGTACGTCGTCCGTCGCGCATCTGCGCGAGAATCTCGCCGCGGCCGATGTCGATCTGCCCGACGATGCGCTCGCGGAGCTGGATAATATTGCGGCGAGCGGAAGGCACATTGGAGCCGATCGAAACGTGGCGGTGACGAGCTGATGCACAGGCCGATCCTCCTGGTCCCAAGACGCCTCACGGCGGACGTCGAGGAACGGCTCGAACGCGAGTTCGACGTCGTGCCCCGGCGCGATGCGGCGCCGGCAGGCATCGACATGCGGCAGTTTGCCGGCCAAATCGATGCAATCTGCCCCACCGTCATCGACCGCGTCGACGGCGGCCTGCTGCGCCGGGCCAGTCCCCGGCTGCGACTCGTCGCCAATTTCGGCGTGGGCTACGACAACGTCGACGTCGTGACCGCGCGAGAGCTGGGCATCGCGGTCACGAACACGCCGGACGTGCTGACCGAAGCCACCGCGGATCTCGCCATGACCCTGCTCCTCATGGCCGCACGACGCGCGGGAGAGGGCGAGCGCCTCGTCCGCAGCGGAGGCTGGCGCGGCTGGGAGCCGCTGCAGCTTCTCGGGCAGGAGGTGAGCGGGAAGACGCTGGGGCTGGTCGGCTTCGGGCGCATCGGCCGCGGGGTCGCGCAGCGCGCGCACGCCGGGTTCGGCATGCAGATACTCATTTATACCCGTTCCCCCGTCGCGCCCGCCGTTCTCGAGCGCTACGGTGCACGCCAGTGCGCGCAGCTCCACGAGCTGCTCGAAAACAGCGACTTCGTCTCCCTGCATGCTCCCGGTACGCCGCAGACCAGGCACCTGATCGACGCGGGCGCGCTGCGCCGCTTCCGGCGTGGTGCCGTGCTGCTCAACACGGCTCGCGGCAGCCTCGTCGACGAGGCGGCGCTGGCCGACGCGCTCACGTCCGGCGCGCTGGCGGCGGCCGGCCTCGACGTGTACGAGCAGGAACCGAAGATCCATCCGGCGCTGCGGCAGCTCGAGAACGTCGTGCTCCTGCCTCACCTCGGCAGCGCGACCGAGGCCACGCGCTCCGCGATGGGGCACCGCATGCTCGACAACGTCGCCGCTTTCTTCGCGGGCCGGGAGCCGCGCGACCGGGTGGCCTGAGGCCGCCCGGGCGATTCGAAGGCTGGGGTCCGTCGCGGGCGGGCGGCCCCTACAGGGTGCCGTCGCGCAGGCGCTCCGCGGCGTGGTTGGCGGCGCGCGCGGTGATCGCCATGTAGGTGATGGAGGGATTGACGCAGGACGCCGAGGTCATGCACGAGCCGTCCGTGACGAACAGGTTCGGCACCTCGTGCGCCTGGTTCCAGCGGTTCAGCACGGACTCCCTCGGGTCGTTGCCCATGCGGGCCGTTCCCATCTCGTGCACGCCGCGCCCCATGATCATGGGCCCCGGATGGGCACTGATGTCGATCGCGCCGGCGGCCTTCAGCATCTCCTTGCCGCGCGCCATGATGTCGTCGATCATTTTCTTCTCGTTGTCCTTGTACTCGACCTCGAAGCGCACCTGCGGAATGCCGAAACGGTCGACCTTCCGCTCGTCGAGCAGCACCCGGTTTTCGGCATTGGGGAGGATCTCCCCGAAGCCGCCGAGGTGCATCACCCACGGTCCCGGCCGCGCGAGCTCTTCCTTCAGCGCTTTTCCGAAGCCGGGCACGTCTCGGCTCCAGTTCCGGCGGCTCGCGCTGCCCTGGTAACCGTAGCCGCGGAGGAAGGGAGCGTCCTCATCCTGCCCGTCGAGATTCCGGAAGCGCGGTATGTAGATCCCGTTCGGGCGGGCGCCGATCGTATCGCGGTCCAGGAAGCCCGGAATGACGCCGCTCACGCCGGTGGCGAACGTGTGGTCCATCAGGTAACGGCCGAGAACGCCGCTGCCGTTCGCCAGCCCGTTCGGATGCCGCTCGTCGCGCGAGTAGAGGAGTATCTGCGTGCTGCCGACGGTGGATGCGCACAGGAACACCACTCGCGCGCTGAACCGCCGGCGCTCGCGTGTCCTCGCGTCCACGACACGGACGCTCTCGATGCGCCCGGTCCGCGGATCGGTATCCAGCCTCTCGACGACGCTGTCGGCCCGGATCGTCAGCAGGCCCGTGGCTTTCGCCGCCGGCAGGGTCGAGGTGAGGCTGCAGAAATAGGCCGCCACCGAACAGCCGCGGTCACACGGGCCGCAGTAGTGGCAGGCGCCTCGTCCGTTGTGCGGCTCCGTCAGGACGGCGACCCGCCCGATCGTCATCGTGCGGCCGGGAAAGTTCTGCTCGATCGCCGCCTTGACGTGCCGTTCGACGGAATTCATGACCATCGGCTTCAGGAACTCGCCGTCCGGCAGGTGCGCCAGCCCCTCCGCCTGGCCCGAGACCCCGGCGAACTTCTCCACGTACGAGTACCACGGCGCGATGTCCTTGTAGCGGATCGGCCAGTCGATGCCGTGGCCGTCCTTTTTGTTCGCTTCGAAGTCGAGGTCGCTCCAGCGGTAGCATTGCCGGCCCCACAGCACGGAGCGTCCGCCCAGGATGTCGCCGCGCACCCAATGGAAGGGTTTCTGCTCGTCGACCACGTAGGGATTCAGGCGGTCGTTGTTCCAGAACTGCCGGTTGTGCTCGGTGAACCAGCCGAAGCTGCTCTGGATGGGGTAGTCGCGCTGGTACAGCTTGCGGTCGCCGTAGTGCCGGAACGGGTAATGCCACGGCGGCTGGTGCTCGCCCTGGTAGTCGCGGATGTGCTCGATCTCCCGGCCGCGCTCGAGCACGAGCGTCTTGAGCCCGTTTTCGGTGAGCTCCTTGGCGGCCCAGCCGCCGGAGATCCCGGAACCGATCACGATGGCATCGAAATCCGTCGACATCGCCGCCCTCAGACCCAGCGGCCGCTGGCCGCGTCGTACACGACTTCCCGGTAGACGCCGGGCATCGGGTTGGCGCCGCCGGGCAGGGTGCCCGCGCCGGCTTCGGAAGTGAAGTAGCCGTTGACGACGAGGCTCTTCAGCATGCTGAACATGGTGCTGCCCTCGACCGCGGTCAGCGCCTCCGCTTGCTCGGTCGTGCTGCAGTCGGTGAATCCCTTTCCGTACGCCGCGCGGCAGTCGGCCTCCAGCCTCGCCATGCCCTCGAGCACCGGCCGCCGCTCATCGGCGGTGTGCCAGTCCGAAAGGATCAGCTCCACGAATGGCGGGACGCCGGCCTCGATGGCGCCCGGCGTGTCGGTCGCGGGGATGATGCATTCCGAGATCGCGGCGAGGATCCCGCGCTCGCGGTCGTCGAGGACGAGGTTTGCGGGCGGGGCATCGAGATCGGCCGCGGCCAGGCAGGCGCGTTGCAGCCCGATGAGCGCCACGCCGGCACCGCTGCCGATCGCCGCGCGTAGCAACTCCCGTCGGTTCACCGGCCCGTTCTCCTTTCTTATTCCCGGTACCGCACAACCCGTGCGCCCATGATCCGGCAGCGGGCCGGAGAATTCAAACGAAGCATCACGCCGTGTCGAGGCCGCGACACCGGGCCCGCCGCCCCTGCACGAGCGCGCATCGCGCGCGACATGGACGGTGGCTCCAGCCTCGAGCGCCGGCGGAGTCGCGAGGTTCTGTCGCGCGCGGTGCGCGCTCCTGCGCGGTCGGATACATATGGTTGACAAGGAAACTTGTTCGGCGGTAATTTCCTGAAGAACCACCCGGGAGCTCCCATGGCAGGCCAACGACCTTCCGACCTCGAGGCCCATCTCGGCTACTGGCTGAGGACGGTCTCGAATGCGGTCTCCTACAGCTTCGCCGGCAAGGTGGGGCAGGCAGGGGTCACGGTCGCCGAGTGGGTTTTCCTGCGGGTGCTCTACGACACCGGACGCATCGCGCCGTCGCTGCTGGCGGAGCGGATTGGTATGACCCGGGGGGCGATCTCGAAACTTGCCGATCGTCTCATCGACAAGAAGCTCGTGCAGCGGCGCGCAGATCCCGGCGACAGGCGGGCACATACGCTTGCCCTCACGCGCTCGGGACGCGCGCTCGTTCCGAAGCTGGCCGTGCTGGCCGACCGCAACGACGCAGCGTTCTTCGGCGTGCTCACCGCCGGGGAGCGCGATCAACTCGAGCGGCTGCTCAGGAAGATCGTATCGGTTCACGAACTGAGAAGCATGCCGACCGACCAGGCGGGCAATACGACGAACCTGCTCACGAAAGGACAGCACCATGGATGACCGGCAAAAGGCGATCGCCCGAAAGTGCCTCGACAGCTCCTGCGACAACACGATGAGCTTCCCGGAAGGTTTGCGTGCGCTGGCGGAAGCGGGCTTCGAGGGCTACCTGGTCGACTACCGTGCCAACACGCGGACCTGCTATTTGCCGAACGGCGAAGCCCTCGTGCTGCAGAATCCTCACGAGCATGGCGCCGTCGCCGCGCGTTTCAATCAGCCGGAGATCGCTGCCGCGATCAAGTGGGCGCAGCTCAAGCCGCCCGATTACAGCTACCTCGCGTTCAGCGAGAGGGTGACGGCGAACGGGTGCGCCGGATACCTCGTTTCCCTGCCCGGCAGCCGCGTCCTGTACTTCGGCCGCACGGCCGAAACGCACGTCGAGCACTTCCTCCCGCTCCACGAAGGCTGAAAGCCACGCGCTTCCCATGAAACTCCACATCCTCAGCGATCTGCACATCAAGTTCCGGGACTTCGTGCCACCCGAAACGGATGCCGAAGCGGTGATTCTTGCCGGCGACATAGGCGCGGGGTTGGAGGGTGTACGCTGCGCCAACTCGAGCAGCCCTTCGACGGTCCGACCGTCGTCATCACGCACCATCTGCCTGCCCTGCAGTCCGTCCCGCGGCGTTACGCGAACGATTCCCTGAGCCCCGCATTCGCGAGCCGGCTGGAATCCGTGATCGAAAGATATCAGCCGACCCTGTGGGTTCACGGCCACACACACGATGCGTGTGACTACAAGCTGTCGGGAACCCGGGTCGTCTGCAACCCGAGAGGTTACCCGGGAGAGTACGGTCGAACCGGCTTCAAACCCGATTTCACCGTGGTGGTATGAGGCAAACGTTACCGCAATAGGCGGCACGTCCGGCTGATCAGCTCCCGCCGAGGGTGAAAGCGGTCACAGTCTCGCGCCCTCCCTTGCGTCGGCACCGCACGGTCGTGACCTCAGTCACAGGGTCCGCTGCGACGACGCTGCAGACTCCAGCGACGTTACGCGCTGACATGTCTTCTTATAAAAGATGGAATCCGGCAGACCCCGATCGTCCCTGGCGCCGGCACCCCGGCCGCCATCGCAAGCTTCGCTCGGCGAGGCCGACCTGCTGCGCGCGCTGATCGACAACCTCCCCGACCTCATCTACGTCAAGGACGAGCAGAGCCGCTTCCTGGTCGCCAACCGCGCGGTCGCAGAGCAGATGGGCACGACCCCCGCGGAGCTGCTCGGCAAGAGCGACTTCGATTTCTATCCCGACGAGCTCGCCGGAAGCTTCCATGCCGACGAGCAACGCGTGATCGTCCACGGGGAGACGATCCATCGCGAGGAAACCTGCCTGGATGCCGACGGCGAGGAGATGGTGCTCCTCACGACGAAGGTGCCGCTGCGCGCGCCGGACGGCCGGATCATCGGCATCATGGGCATCGGCCGCAACATTACGGCGCGGGTACTGGCGGAGCGGCAGATGCGCGAGGCCCGCGAGGCCGCGGAGGCGGCAAACCGCGCGAAGAGCAACTTCGTCGCGAACATGAGCCACGAGATCCGCACGCCGATGAACGGCGTGATCGGGCTTGCGGAGCTCTTGCTCGAAACGCGGCTCGACACTCAGCAGCGCGACTACGCCGAGAGCATCCATGAAAGCGGCAAGACGCTGCTGACGATCATCAACGACATCCTGGATTTCTCCAAGATCGAGGCCGGCAAGCTCGATCTCGAGACGCTCGACATGGACCTGCGCGGCATCGTCGAAGACGTCGGGCGCGTGCTCGCCCTGCAGGCGCATCGCAAGGGGCTCGAGCTCGCGCTGAACATCGACCCGGCGCTGCCGGATGCCGTCAAGGGCGATCCGAACCGCATCCGCCAGATCCTGCTGAATCTCGGCGGCAATGCCGTGAAGTTCACGACCGCGGGCGAAGTGGTGCTCGACCTCGAAGTCCTGGAAAGCGGCGCGTCCGGTACGCTCGTCCGCATCCAGGTCCGCGATACCGGCATCGGCATTCCCGCGGATCGGCTGGAGAAGCTGTTCCAGCCGTTTTCGCAGGTCGATGCCTCCACCACGCGCAGGTTCGGCGGAACGGGGCTGGGTTTGTCGATCGTGCGCCGGCTGGTCGAGCTGATGGGCGGCGAGACGGGCGTGACGAGCGAGGAGGGTGTCGGCTCGTGCTTCTGGTTCGTCGTCCGCTTCCGGCATTCCGATTCCGTCAGCCGCCAGCTGCATCGCTTGACCCCGATCGAGCTGAACGGCAAGCGCGTGCTGGCGGTCGACGACAATGCAACCAACCTGAAAGTCCTGACGACGCAGCTCGCCCTCATGGGCACGGAGGTCACGTCCGCGGCGAGCGCCGACGAAGCGCTCGCGCTGATGCAGAAGGCCTGCGCGGAGCGGCGGGCGTTTGAAGTCGCGCTGCTCGACCACGACATGCCGGGCTGCGACGGCGCCGAGCTCGGCCGCCGGATCAATGCCGACCCGGCGCTGAACGTCACGCGCCTTGTGTTGCTGACCTCGGCCGGGCAGCACGGCGACGGCTCGCGCTTCGCGGAGATCGGTTTTGCGGGCTACCTGATCAAACCGGTGAGCCAGGGCGATCTCCTCGATTGCCTGATGATGGTGCTCGGCGCCAGCACCGAGGGCTGGCTCTCGCGCACGAATCCGCTGGTCACGCAGCACGAGCTGCAGTCCATGCGCGCGCGCAATCGAAGCGGCCGGCTCCTGCTCGCGGAGGACCAGCCCATCAACCAGAAAGTGGCGGTGCACACGCTCGAAAAGATGGGCTATTCCGTCGACGTGGTCGAAAACGGGCACGAAGCCGTGCGGGCATGGGCCACGGGCCGCTACGCGCTCATCCTGATGGACTGCCAGATGCCGGAGCTCGACGGCTACGAGGCGACGCGCGAGATTCGACGGCGCGAGCCGGCGGGCACCCGCATTCCCATCGTCGCCCTGACGGCGCACGCCATGAAGGGCGCGGATCTCGAGTGCCGGGAGGCGGGGATGGACGACTACATCACCAAGCCGCTGGACCGGGATCGCCTGCGCGCCTGCCTGGAGAAGCTCATCCCGGCCAGCGCGCGTTGAGAGCGTCTCACCCGCCGGAGGCTTTGCCCCGCAAGTACTCCACGGTAGCGGTGAAATCGCGCTCGAGCGGCGCCGCGAGCGCTTCCAGCCGTTCCCTCTCACCGGCCTTCGCGGCCGCTTCCAGCCGGGCCGCCGAATCGGCCACGCGCCCGGCTTTGATGTTGGCGCTTGCGCCCTTCAGCGAGTGTGCCGTGCTGCCGACGGTGGCGCAGTCGCCCCGCTCGACGGCCGCCGCCAGCTCCGCCATCAGGCCGTCGCCGCTGTCGATATAGGTTTCGGCCAGCTCCCGGGCGAAGGCATCGTCACCGTCGAGCGCTTCCAGGAGACCGGGCCAGTCGACCGGCTCCGCCGTGTCGCCTGCCTCACCGTCGAGCGAGTGAGTCGGGGTGAACGGCGGAACCGTCATGGCAGGCCGCAACCGGGACGTTCGAGAATTACCGTGCTCGCGCCCGCGTCCAGCGGCTTGCCGATGACGCGGTTGCGCCCGGTCCGCTTCGCCCGGTACAGGCACGCGTCGGCCTCCGCGATCAGCGCATCCACGCTGCGCTCGCCCCGGTCCGAAGTGCCGCTGTAGCTGGTCACGCCAAAGCTCGCGGTGATCTGCAGCGCCCCGTCCGCGGTGGCGACTCCCTCCGCCTCGAGCGATTTGCGTATCCGCTCGGCGAAGCCGAGCGCCGCACCGAAATCCGCTTCCGGCAGCACGACCAGGAATTCCTCGCCGCCGTAGCGCACCACCCAGTCCACCTCGCTCCTGATGGAACGCTGCAGCCGCGCCGCGAACTGCACGAGCACGTCGTCGCCGACCTGGTGACCGCGGCTGTCGTTGATCGTCTTGAAGTCATCGATGTCGCACAGCACCGCCGACAGCGGGCGCGCGTAGCGCCGGGTCCGTTCGAGCTCTCTCGGCAGCTGCTGCATGAGATGGTGGCGGTTGTAGGCGCCCGTCAGCGCGTCGGTGATCGACAGGAGCAGGTTGCGCTCGTTGGCCGCGCGCAGGGACTGCTCCAACCGGAGAATCCGCTGCGCCGTCTTCAGCCTCGCGGCCAGCTCGTGGTCGTTGACGGGCTTGGTGAGGTAATCGTCGGCGCCGGCCTCCAGCCCTTCGATGACGTTGGCTTTACTGTTGCGCGAGGTGAGCAGGACGATATAGACGTAACTGTCGAACCGCGCGGCCCGGACGGCGCGGCACAGCGAGATGCCGTCCATGGCCGGCATTTCCCAGTCCGTCAGCAGGATCGGGAACAGCCGCTGCCTGAGGCGCTCGAGCGCCTCCTTCCCGTTTTCGGCGACTTCGACTTCGAACCCGGCCCGCGCGAGCTGGCGCGCGCCCATCAGCCGCGTCGTCGCTTCGTCCTCGACGAGCAGGATGGCCGGCTTCGCGGAGCGCGACGCTTCGTCGGCGCGAGATGGGGGTTGAAGCCGGGCTTGCATGTTCATCTCGCTGCTTTCCCGGCTACGCGCCCGCGGAGCGATCACCGTTCGACCGGTGGGTACGGCGATGCGGGCTCCGGGCGTCCTCCGCAAATCTGCACCAAAACAGTTACATACCGGCCCAGCCTACGCTGCCGCCCGGAAAGCGTGCGTGCGCGGTTTCACATAAACCACCCGTCCGGCGGGGCGAAAGGCGCAGACCGTGACCTCATCCGCGCTTGCGCCCGGTTTCCGGGTCCCGGGCTACGGGCAGGCTGACTCGAACCGCGAGCGGAAGGCTCGCCAGGATGAACAACCCGGTGAGGGCGAGCGCGCCGGGAATCGACAGGATCACCGTCAGCGCGCCGACCAGCCCCGAGCCCAGGGCCAGGCCCGTGTCGAAGCCGATGTTCCACACCGCGCTCACCGTCGCGGGCTGCCGCTGCCGCGCCTGCTCGAACGCGGCCACCAGGGTCAGGCTCTGGATGGCGCCGTAGCCGGCGCCGAGCACGGCCGAGCCGGCCAGGATCATCGCATAGCCCGCCGCACCCTCCAGCAGGAGGCCGGTCGCGACCGTGACGATCCCGACGATGCTGGCCGCGGACGAGGCGGGCAGCAGCCGCTTCAGCCCGACCGAGTCGGCAAGCACCCCCGAACGCCAGCGCGTGAGCGCGCCGGCGGTGCCCCACAGCAGCAAGCCGACCGAGGCGAGCGCGCCGTCCGGGTGCGCGATAGGCAGGTACGTCATGAATCCGCCGCTCGTCAGCGTGACCACCATGAGCACGATGGCCGGCCCGAGTGCCGCAATGCGCGCGTTGCGGCGAGCCAGGCGTTCGGCGTTGCAATCGCCCTGCGCTTCGAGCCGCTCGCCCTCGTCCGGGCCGGCCGCCCGGGCGAGGTGCCGCGCGGTCAGCACGCCCAGCACCGGTGCGGCTCCCAGGAGGGCCATGATCCCGAAGTGTCCGGCCGTCACCAGCGCCACCCCGCCCGGCACGGCGAACAGGTTCGTGAGCGCAATCGCCAGGCCGAATATGCCGATCGCTTCGCCGCGGCGATCCGGCGCCACGATGCGTGCCGCGAGCATCGAGCCGAGCACCGTCAGGATGCCGAAGCCGACGCCGCGCGCCGCGGAGATCGCCAGCACCCACGCGTATCCGTCGTCGACGAGAAACAGGAGCGAGGGAGCGCCGAGCGCAACGGCGCCCGCGGCGAGGGTGCTGGCCAGCCCCAGCAGGCGCAGCAGGCGCGGCACCATGAGCTGGGTGATCACCGTCGCGACGAGCAGCGCGGTGGTGACCAGCCCCGCCAGGCTTTCGTCGGTCCCGTGCGACGAGAGCCACGCGGGCAGCGCCGAGATCGTGACGAAGAAGCCGGTGAAGCCGAACACGGCGTAGGCGACCAGCAGCCACATCGCCGGCAATCGCCACAGTGACCCCGGCTCGTTCGGCATCGGCGGTCGCCCGCGCTGCGGGCCGCTACGGGTTCGCGAGAGCGCGCCCGCCCGTGATCGCGTGAGCCCGCACCGGGAACGTGCCCATGTGCCGAACCTTCGGCGGCACGGCAAAGAAGCGGAACCCTTCGCCCGGCAGCCGGCCCAGCCCGGTCATGTGCTCGACGATCGGGATGCCGGCGCGGAGCAGGACGGTGTGGACGGGACGTTCGCCGCCGGCCGTGTCGTCGATGTTGAAGGAATCGATCCCCACCAGCAGGGCCCCCTCGTCACGCAGGTACTTCGCCGCTGTCTCGGTGAGGTGCGGGTGATTCTCGAAGTACCGATCCGTCCGCCAGTGGCGATCCCAGCCGGTGTGGATCAGCACCGCCTTGCCGCTCACGTCCTGCGCCGCCAGCGCCTGCCAGTCGATGGCGCGCTCCCTTGCGCCCGTGACGTCGATCACGATGCCGTCGCTGCCTGCCACCCGCTCGAGCGGCAGGTCGGCGAGATCATGGCCGTCGGCATAGCGATGGAACGGCGTATCGAGATAGGTCCCCGTGTTGCCGACCATCTCGATGCGGTCGATCTGGAACTCCGTCCCGGCCGCGTAGGACTCCCGCGAGGCGGCGCGCGACAGGTAATCGCAGATCAGCGGCGCCGGCAGGCCCTTGTACGTGATCATGCCGGTCTCGATCACGTGGCTGAGGTCGATGCGCGCGATCTCGTCCGGGCGGCCCGCGGGAACGGCCGCGCGGCGCTTGTGCGCCTCCTCGATGATCCGCTTGTTCAGGATGCGCACGCTCCCGACCATCAGCAGCCGGAGGTCGCGGATGATGTGCTGCGCGAGCTCCTCGTCCGTGATGTCCGCGCCTTCGATGTCGAGCCGGAAATCCTGTCCCTGGATACCGCCCCCGTTCGTGAACTCCACCTCGAAGTCGAAACACACGCGTCTTTCCGTCGCCACGTTCGTTGCCTCAGGCTGGGTTGGGGCCGCCGATGATAACCTGCGGTTTTCGAATTTGATCATCCGGGCATGAGGGAATTCGCGCGCCGTTGACGCTTTCACGGGCAGATACCGGAAGTGGAACTGCTCGATGGAATCGTCCCGCCCGAACCGCGCCCCTGCCGCGGTCCTCGCCGCCCGCCGCCTGGCCTGGGCCCTCATGGCAGGCCTGGGTCTTGCGGCCGCCACGGTACCCGCCGACGGCCTCGAAGGCCGCACGCTCACGCGCATCGACCAGGCCGAAAACGCGCTCGAGCTCGTCGTGCTGCGCATCGGCCTCGACGGCGAAGACAAGGTCGACGGCGAGATCGCCTCCGTCACCGTCACGGCATCGAACGAGCGCGCGGTGCAGCTCGGCATCGCGTATCGCGGCTTCCAGGGCGCGGAGTTCGCTTTCGAGGTGCAGGACACCGGAAAGCGCGCCATCCCCCGCATACCCGAAGCCCGCTACGTCGTGCCCGAGGCGGCCGCCGGCGCGGAACAGACGGCCGTCGTCGAGCTCGCACTGGACGATCGCACGGAAGAAGGCTTCGAGGCGCGCTCGAGCCGCATCCGCATGTCGATCCGCAAGCGCGGCAAGCGCACCACCCAGCACCTTTTCACCTGGGCGCTGGACAAGGCCTGGACGCATGCGATCTCGAACGAGAACCTCGTCGTTCGCGTCACGCCGCGGCCGCTCGGCGAAACCGCGGACTGGGTGCGGCAACTCACGCAGCCGGCGCTGCCCCACCCGCCGCAGCCGCAGCCCGGGCTGCAGCCGGTGGTCGTGCGCCCGCTGCTGCTCGACCGCGCCGCGGTAGCGAGGCTGGCGACGCCGGGGACGGCGACGCCGGCGCCGCGGCCCGCAGCCACGGCGGCGGCGACGCCCACGAACCGCATTGCCGCGGCGAAAACGCTGCGCAACGAGAACCTCGCGCTCATCTCGAAGCTGCCCGCCGGCTATACGAAGCTCGCGATCACGGACTACCGCTTCGCCCAGGCGAAGCCGACTTCGCCGACCTCCACCGAAGCCAGCAACCAGGTCGCCAACGGCTCCGTCGACCTCCTCTCCCTGCTGCGCTTCGAGGACGGCGTGGAGTTCGATGCATCGGACCTCCTCGGCATCGCCCGTTACGTCTACCCGGACGCGAACCCGAACAGCGGCGTCTTCTACTACGTGCCGCGCGCCTACCGCCTCTCCTATGATCCGAACGCGGGCGGCGGCAAAGGTCTGGGCTTCCGCATCACCTACGACCGCCGCCGCGCAGGCGAGGAATCGCCGACGGTGCGCATGGCCGCGTCTTTCGATTCGGCCGTGGACCTGAAGGAGATCCAGCTCGCCGAGCGCATCCTCGCCGCCGTCGACCGCGCCGACTCGAGCTTCAAGTTCACGCCTCCGCTCAAGCCGTTCCCCCTGGCCGCGCCGCCGGCGTTCGACTTCTCCGGCGCGCTGGCCGGCCACGTCGATCCGGAGCGCATCGCGGTCGTGGCGCTTTCCGACACCCTCGAAGGCATCGACGTGTCCTGGGCGACCGACGCGATCGCCGCGCAGAACATCCGGCGCGACCTGCGCGACGGCACGCCGATCACCGGCATCGCCGGCTTCGATCCGCCCGGCGAGAACGCGCCGCGCCTCGCCATGCCGGTGCGCGTGGACATCACGGATCCCGACGTCTATCGCGCCGTCTCGTGGCGCCGCGACGCGCCGATCAGGAACGTGTCGCCGCTGCCGATCGTGCTCGAGTACGTGCACGCGCTCGTCATCGAAAGCAACCGCCCGCGGATGTATTCGTGGGCGCTCGACGACACGCCGCTGCCGTCCTCGTCGACGCTCGAGCTGGACCTGGGCGCGATCCCCGAAGCGGTCGACCGCAAGGCCGAGCGCATCTGGCTGCAGTACCGACTGGACCGGAGCTGCGGATCCTGCATCGACAACGTCGTCGACACGCTGCTCTCCGGCGACGTGTGGCCGGATACCGGCGCCATCACGTTCAGGAGCCTGACGCCGCTCGCGTCCACGGGCGCCGCCGAGATCTGGATCGACGTCCGCTCGCGCTTCTTCGATCCCGGCGAGCGGGACGTGACCGCCGGGCCGCAGACGACCGTCGTCGCCGATCGCGCGAGCTACACGGTCGAGCCGATCTTCCTCACCAACCGCCTCGATCCGGAAACCGGCGAGGCGTGGCCGCTGTTCGAGTACCGCCTGACGGTCGTCATGCCCGACGGCACCGTGCACGAAGGCAGCGGCTGGCTGCCGAGCGAGCGCGAGACGGTCGTGATCGGACCGGTGCAGATCGAGCAGTCGCTGGGCTTCCTGCCCGGGCCGGAGGTGTAGCCATGCGCGCACGCATCGCACGGCCCACGCAGGCCGCGGCACCGCTGCTCATCCTGGCCGGGCTGCTCGCGCTTCCCGGGCGCGCCGCGGCCGTACCGGATTTCAGCCAGCGCTTCGACGTCGACGGCATCACCGTCGTCCGCGACCGCGAAGCGCCGCGCACGTTCTACTTCCTGCCGAACGCGCTCGCGATCGCGACCGATGACGACGGCGGGCCAAGGCTCGCGTTCACGCTTGCCGTCTACACCGGCTCCGTCGTGCACGGCGACCAGGGCGCGCGCTCGCTCCGGGCGTCGTTCTACGCCCGCCTGCGGCGCGCCGATCACGATCCGCTCCGCTACCGCAGCGCCGCGGATGAGCTCGCGCGCCGCTTCGGCCCCGGAACGGTTTTGCGCGAGATCCCCGTGAGCCGCCTCGACGCGAGGCTGATCTACGCCGGCGCGGACGGCGTCGAGCAGACGGCCGGCGAGGGCTTCTTCGAGCCGGTGGACGGCAACGCCGCGGTCGTCTGGCAGGAGCGCGACGTGTTCCTGGCGCTCGATCCGGTGAACGCCCAGCTCGTCGAGCGGCTGCTCGAGAACGGCGATCCCGGCCTCACGCTGAGCTACACGTTTCACGCGCGCGCGTGGACGGCCGCGGACGGCGACGGCGAGATCGTCACCGAAGGCTTCGACGCCGCCGTGCTGGAGGAGGCACGGACCGCGGCGGAGGGGGAGCGCGCGCAGGCCGAGCCGGCCGGGATCCCGGTGCTGGCCGATGCCATTCCGATCCGCATCCCGGAGGCGTATCGCGCGTCCAGGGTCGAGCGCTATCACCTGGAAAGCACGCTGCCGCCGGATTACGCGAGCCTCGTCGTCTACTGCTTCGATTTCCGCGACGCGCTCCGCGACGACCTGTTCGAGAAGGCCGTCGTCATCGAGGCGAGCGGCGTCGCCGGCGGGATCACCCGCCACCTCGCCGTGTTCAGCAGCGACGCGCCCGAGATCTACGCGCAGACAGTGCGCTTCCCGTTCGCGGTCGACCTCCGGAAGCCGTACCGCTGGCGCGCCGAGGAAGTGCTCGCCACCGGCGAGTACCAGGTCGGCCGCTGGACCGAAAGCACGTCGTGGGTCGATCCCATCGACGCCAGCGGCGACGTCATCGCGCCGAACGAACCAGCCGAGGGAGAAGACCTGTGAGGAACGTGACGCAATTCGGGATCCTGCTGGTGCTGCTGCTCGTGCGACCGCTGCAGGCGGCCGTCGACTACGACGCCGGCGTGCTGACGCTCGAGGGCGTCCAGGTGTTCCGCGACGCCGAAAACCCGCTGGCGTACTACTACCTGCCGCAATACCCGCGTGTCGCGCGCGCCGACGACGGCCGCTTCCAGTTCCTGCTGCTGAAGCAGGTCGGGGGCGATGCCCCCGGCGGCATCTTCCACGCGCTCATCGAGTTCACGCTGGACCAGCCGGTCGTCGCGCGCGTGCAGGCGAAGCTCGAGGAGCTCCGGCCGGGCGCGACCCTGGTCGGCGCGCTCCCGCTCCTGCAGCCCGGCGCGGACGACGCCGTCGGCGGCTTCCGCGTGATCTCCGCGACGCTCGACCCGAACGCGCCGCCCGAGCGACTGACCGGGCGGGTCGTCGCCAGCGGGCCGGCGCCGCTCACGCCCGGCTCGCGGGCCGCCGTCGCGGCACGGCTCTCGGCGGCGGAGGCGACGGTGCTCATGGATTCGATGACCGGCGCCACTTCCGACCTCTCGATCGCGATCCGCGGCTACTACGAGGCGAAGGTCCGCGGCTACAACGCGATCGTGACGGCGGACATGGACACGGTCTACGCGCATCGCAGCGTCGTCGACAACCTGACGAAAGGCTACACGAAACGCGAAGCGAGGCAGCTCGTCGACGAGCTGCACCAGGACGGGGCGCTGAAGGTCGACGTGTACGACCGCACCGAGGCGCTGGGGCTCGATGCCAAAGACCTGTCCAGGGTGCTCGACGTCGTCACCGACAAGCTGATCGAAGTGATGTTCGACACGGAGACGGGCTGGTCGCGCGTGCCGGCTCCCGAAGTGCTGCTGGCGCAGGAGCAGATCAAGGGACGCCAGGAACAGGGCTGGTTCGGCAAGATCTTCGGCGGCCCCGAGGACCTGCCGTACTACACCGACGACCAGTACGTGCTCAAGAACCGCGAGGACATCCGCTCGCAGAGCTTCTACCTGAACCTCTCGAAAACCACGGTCATCCGCATCCCGTTCGATACGACCGGGAACATCGGCGGCTTCTACGATGCACTGGCGCCGGAGATGCGGGCCGCGCTGTTCCGGGTCGTGGATCTCGACGCGGACGCGGACCTGCAGCAGCTCGACGTCAGGTTCCACGTCGACGGGGAGGTCGCCGAAGGTTTCGAGCAGACGTTCAACAACGTCGCGGTGAACGTGCGCCAGGTCGGCCGCAACGGGCAGCCGACGCGCTCCGGCAGCCTGCACATCCAGGCCGGCGACCTCGCGGCCGGCAACGGCATGCGCAGCTTCACGCTGTCGCGGCTCGGCGATGCCGGCGACGCGTGGCGGGAATTCGAGTACCAGGTCGCCTGGTCGCTGCGCGGCCAGTCGGCGCTGCTCCGGGTGCCGTCCGCGCCGGATCGCTGGCTGAAGTCGAGCGACGGCATCGTCACCCTGCTGCCGCCGCTCGATCGCGAGGCGATCACGATCCTCGCGGACACGCGCGATTTCGAAAGCCGCGGCATCGTCGCCGCCGTCGTGCAGATCATGTCGGCGCTCTCCGGCGAGGTCCGCTTCGTGGGCGAGGCCCGCATCCTGGCGAGCGACGCGGATCCGACGCGCGAGCGCATCGTCTACCACGATCCGGACGAGCCCATGGCGTACCGCATCGTGTGGCATACCCGGGACGGCAAGCGCGCGAAGGGCGACCCGGTGCTGCTCGACGACACCCTGATCAACGTCGCCGCGCCGGCCGCGGAGTGGCTCGCGGAGCACGCGACGTGAGGCAGGCGCGCACACTCGCCGTTTTTGCGGCGGCGCTCGCCGCGACGATCGCCGCGGTCATGCTGCCGGCGCCGGCGGCGCATGCCGAGCTGCTCGTCGACCGCGGCCGCTTCGTCGAAGGCCTGTGGCTGTTCCCGCAGCAGGACGAGCCGCGAACGTGGCGCTACCTGCCGCAGCGCGCACGCCTGTCGACGAATGCCGCCGGCGAGCCGCAGTTCTCGCTTACCTTCTTCGTGGACGAGGAGCCGGCGGCGGCCGAGGCGGGCGCCGACGCGCGCTCGATCGGCACGGCGAGCGGCGGCGCGATCCTGCACCTGCTGGTCGAGTACGACACGCCGCCGGAAGCGGTGGCGGCGGCGCAGGCCGCGCTGCGGCGCCAGCTTCGCGATGACGGGATCGTCGTCGACGGTCCCGTCCTGTTCGACAGCGGCACGTTCTCGGTCGTGTCGTCCGTGCTGACCGACGACGGCGCCCGCTCCGCCACGCTGCTCGCGCAGCGCCCGGCGCCGGTGCTCGAGGGCCAGAGCGTCGCGCTCTCGTTCGAGCTCGAGCCCAGGCTCGCGAACGTGCTGCTCGCGACGATGCAGACCGCCACGCCCGACTTCTCGCTGGCCTTCGACCTCCGGTTCCACGGCCTCTCCGATGCTTACGACGCCGAGATGGTGATCGACTGGGAGAAGACGAAGTACAGCCTGCAGGCCGGCGGCGGCATCGACATCTACGTCGTATCGCTCGACGCGCAGGCCGCGATCGAGAAAGCGTTCCAGGACGGCGCCATCCGGCTGGTCGTGCACGGCGACGACGCGAGCATGGAGAGCCTCGTCCAGCTCGCCTACTCGAAGGCCATGGACATCCTCTACGCGCCGATCGAAATCGACGAGATCCCGCCCGGCGAGCGCGGCGGCATGCTGGACGCGCTCGGTCTGATCCTCGAAGGCGTGGGCGGCAAGGCGGCTTCCTCGGCACTCGGCTTCGGCCTGTCGGCGAGCTACCGCATGAAGGATCTCCGCAGCGAAGGAGTGACCCGGCTGTCGTTCGCGAAAGCGGCGACGGTCGACCGCAACGCGATCCTCACGGTGAACCTCGGCGACCTGTACGCCCGCTACGGCAGCGACGAGCGCTTCTTCCGCGTGGAGT
>CAZBGV010000022.1:0-44041 GCA_964491485.1 uncultured Woeseiaceae bacterium
GCTAGCGGGGGAAGAGTAGCGGCGGCGCAGGTCGGCCCAGAGGGGAAGGTGATCGGACGCGCGGCGCGCGGCGGTGTGCACGCCGGCGCGCAGCAGCGACAGGGAAGGCTCGAACCAGATGCGATCGAGAGGGAGGAGCGGCGAAAACGAGGGCCAGGTGCGGTGCCGGCCGGCGGAACGGAAGCGTCGCTCGAGGATGCGGGCGGCGGCGCCGCGCCCGCTCGGCTCGTTGAAGTCGCCCATGACGATGGTGGGCCGGTTGTCGGCCTCGGCGAGCGCCTCGATGGTGAGCGCCTGCTGCCGCCGCTCGCGGCGCGCGAGCCCGAGGTGCAGGCACAGCACGTTGATGCGCCCGAGGTCGCTTTCCACGGTCGCCTCGATCATGGAGCGCGGCTCGCGGCCGCCGAAGGTGATGTCGTGCTCGCGCCAGGCGCTGATCGGCCAGCGGCTGAGCAGCATGTGGCCGTAGTCGCCGTCGGGCGTGCGCACGGTGCGCACCGCGGCCTGGTGGCGGCCGGGCCAGGAAAGGCAGCCGCCGAGCAGGTCGAAACCGTCGCGCCGGTCGCGGCGGCTGTCGACCTCCTGGAGGGCGGCGAGATCGGGAGCGATCGCGGCGATGTGGCGGCAGACCCGCTCGGGATCGAGCCGTCCGTCCGTGCCGATGCAGCTGTGGACGTTCCAGGTGAGGACGCGCAGCGCCGCTTCGGTCATTCCGCTTTCGGCTTGCGCAGCCTGGAGACGATCCGCTGCAGCACGAACGCGAGCCCGAGCCAGAGGACGGCCACCAGTGCGAACCAGAGGATGTTGATCGGGTCGGGCTGCTGCCATACCTCGCGCAGCCGGTCGCCGACCATGGTGAGCACGAACACGCCCGGCACGAGGCCGAGCGCCGTGCCGCCGAGGTAGGCGCGCGGGCGCACGCGGGCCGCCCCCATGACCATGTTGACGACGGTGAACGGCGCGACCGGCACCATGCGTACCGCGGCCACGGTCAGCACGCCCTGGTTCTGCAGCCCGCGCCGGATCGCGCGGAACGTGCGCCCCGAGACGTTGCGGATGGATTCCGCGCCCACCCAGCTGCCCACCAGGTAACCGGCCCAGGCGCTCGCGAGGCCGGATACCATCGCCGTGACGAACCCGGCGAGCGGTCCGAGCATCATGCCGGTGACCGCGAGCAGGACCGTGAGCGGGAACAGCAGCAGGCCGCCGACGACGTAGATCACGACCAGCATCGGATAGACCCACCAGTGATCGCGCGCCCCGGCCAGCGCGGGCATCAGCACCTCGGGATCCGCCCACTTCGCGAGCGGCGTGTAGCTCCAGACCAGCACCAGCGCAAGCAGCGCCGCCGCCACCGAGCCGAGCTTCACGAGGCGCGCCACGTCCTTGCGGCGGGTCTTCGCGTCGAACATGTCGCCGATGAATTCCTCGGGGCGCAGCGGCCGCTCGGGATCCGCGACGATGTTCAGCGCTTCGCCGATCGTTTCGCCGGTGGCGCGGCGCGACTCGAGCGGAGCGAGGCCGCGCTCCTCGCCGTCCGCGGCCTCGATCACCGACACGAGGGAACCGCTTTGCGCGAGCGCCGCGCCCACCTCGTCCGGCTCCTTGCCCAGGTGCTCGCCGACCAGCCCGCACAGCAGGCGGTGAACGACCCGGCGCTGCTCGTCGTCGCGAGCCTCGATCGCGACGTCGCATTCACTGTCGACGCCCATCGAGCGATTGTTCAGGTTGGAGGAGCCGAGGTGCAGGAGGCGATCGTCCACGATCATGATCTTTGCATGCACCATGACCGCGTTCTCGCGGTCGCCGGTCCACGGGTAATAGAACCGGACCCGCTCGGAGAGCCCCGCCGCGGCGAGCCGGGCGCGAAAACGCTGCTGCCCCGCGCCCATGGTGCTCGCCTCGAGCCAGCCGCGCGGCGAGCGCGGCGTGACGGCGACGAGCTCGAGCGCGGGCTCCTCCCGCAGCCGCTCGATCAGGGCGTCGGCGACGGCATCGGCAGTGAGGTACTGGTTCTCGACGTAGATCCAGCGGCGCGCCGCGCGGATGGATGCGAGGTAGAGTGCCCGGATCTCGCCGACCGCGTGCCGGTCGTCGCTTTCCGGCAGCGTGCGCGCGATGCCGACCTCCACGTCGCGGAAGTCCGGCGCGATCGATTCCGGCCACACCGGGCTCGCCTCCGGGATCGACACGTCCTTCGAGGTCGCGACCCGCCAGCGGTGCCGCGCGATCTCGAACAGGCGGGCGGCCGCGTCGCCGTCCAGCATCATCTGCGCGTCGTGCCACGGCGGATACGGCTTGCCGTCCTTGTCGCGGCGGCGCGGATGCAGGCGGCGGTGCTCGCGCGTGTCCCAGCGCCCGGTGGTCAGGTCGAAGCCGCCGCAGAACGCGAGGCAGCCGTCCACGATCACGAGCTTCTGGTGGTGGCACGCGCCGAGCGGCAGACAATTGTCGAGCGCGACGTCGATCTGCTTCGGGGTGCGCCACTTCAGGTTGAGCGACGGCAAAGGCTCGCGGTCGAGGGCATACAGCAGCGAGTAGTCCCAGAGCAGCAGCCTGACCTCGAGCTCGGGCCGCCTGCCCACCAGGTGCTCGAGATACGCGAGCAGCGATTCCGGCGCCCCGTCCCCCGGCCCGTCGTCGCCCACGAGCGGCGTGCGGCTGTCGATGTCCCAGCCGAGCACGAACACGGATTGGCGCGCGGACGCGAGCGCCGCGCGCAGCGCGCCGAAATAGGCGGCGCCGTCGACGAGCAGCGCCGCCCGCCCGGATCGGGCGATCTTCCAGACGGTGTCGCCCTCCTGGAGCAGGGCCGGGGCCGCGACCGGGGTGTCCATCCGCGCGATTCTACCCGCGCGGGCCGGCCCGGCTAACCGGACGTCGCGCCCGGCGCCTCGCCGGTATCGGGGGTGAACAGCAGGATCGCGGCGCCGACCACGAACAGCGGCAGGACGGCGGCCACGGCCCAGCGGGTTTCGTCGGTGAGGGTGGCGGTCAGCGCGACCAGGAACGGGCCGAGCACCGCCGCGAACTTGCCGACCATGTTGTAGAAGCCGAAGAACTCGCCGGGCTTGTCCGCCGGGATCAGGCGCGCAAACAGCGAGCGGCTGAGCGACTGCACCCCGCCCTGGGCGAGCCCGATGGCGCAGGCCATCACGAAAAACTCCGTCACCGAGGACATCACGGCTCCCCAGGAGGTCACGACCACGTAGATCGCGAGCCCGATCAGGATGCCGCGCTTCGCGCCGATGCGCTCGCCGAGCCAGCCGAACCCGAGCGCGGCCGGGAAGCTCACGAACTGCACGACGAGCAGCGCGATCATGAGCTCCTGCGGGCCGACTCCGATCTTGTAGCCGAAGTCGATCGCGACCTTCATCACCGTGTTGACGCCGTCGATGTACAGCCAGTACGCGATCAGGAACAACAGCGCCGGCTTCAGCGTCCGGATGTGCCGGAAGGTCCCGGCGAGCTGGGCGAAGCCTTCGGCAACCGCCGCCCCGACGCGCGGGCGCACCGCCGGCCTCTGCTCCTGCACCCAGGCGAGCAGCGGCACCGTGAACACCAGCCACCACACCGCGACCGTCAAAAACGCGACCCGCACCGCGGCGGTGATGTCCGGCAGGCCGAACCAGCCGGGCTCGAGGATCATCACGAGGTGCACGGCGAACAGGAGACCGCCGCCGATGTAGCCCGCGGAGTATCCGAAGGCCGAGACGAGGTCGAAGCGCTGCTCGCTCGCCACGTCGATCAGCATGGAGTCATAGAAGATGTTGGCCGCGGCGAATCCGATGGACGCCACCGCGAACACGAGCGCGGCCTGCAGCCAGTCGCCCTGCGGCACGAAACAGAGCCACGCGGTGGTCACGGCGCCGATCAGCGCGAATGCGGCGAGCAGCGCCTTGCGCCACCCGCCGCGGTCCGCGATCGCGCCGAGCACGGGCGCCGACAGCGCGAGCACGAGGCTCGAGATGCCGTTGGCCGTCATGAGCCGGGCCGTGGTGTCCGAGCCCGTGGCGTCGACGCTCCAGTGGTCGTTGAAGAACAGCGGGAAAAAGCCGACCAGCACGGAGGTGGCGAACGCGGAGTTGCCGAAGTCGTAAAGCGCCCACGCCACCACGCGCTTCTTGAGCAGCAGGTCCCGCCACGAGTGCGCCCGTGCAGCTCGCGCCGTCATGCGTTCAGTCGACATCCGCGACGAACGCCGCCAGCTGCTCGCGGTAGCGGGACGCGTCGTCCGGGCGCTGCCATGCGTCGTACAGCTCGGCCAGCCAGGAAAGCGCGAGGCGCCCTCGCCGGCTCGACGGCACTTCCGGTGCCAAAAGCTCCGGCACGCTCGCGAGCAGCCGCTTTTCCGCTTCCGGGTAGCGGCCGAGACGCGCCAGTGCGTGCCCGATGGCGGCGTTGGTGCCGGCGACCAGGAAATCCGACGGCGCCTCCGCGGCGCTGCGAATCGCGAGCGCCCGCTCGAGCGCGGGCAGCGCCTCGGCCGGCCGGCCGCTTTCGACCAGCGCGATGCCGAGCTCCGTGAGCGTGGACGAGACGTACAGGTGATCGGGGCCGACCGACCGCTCGTAGATGGCGAGCGCGCCGCGCAACAGCGCCTCCGCCTCCCCGAGGCGGCCCTCGTCGATGAAGAGCATGGCCATGGCCGTCATGTCGTAGGCGACGAACGGGTGCTCGCTTCCCAGCGCGCGGCGGTGCAGGTCGAGCGCCTCGCGGAACGAGGTCTCGGCCGCCGCATAGGCGGCGCGCTCGTGCTGCAGCGCGCCCATCATGACGAGCGAGCCGGCGACCAGGTCGTGCTCGTCGCCGAACACGTTGCGCGCGAACGCGATCGCCTCCTCGAACATGGCTTCGGCCTCGGCGAACCGGCCCTCTTCGCGCAGCACGACGGCGAGGTTCTGCAGCGGGTAGGCGAGCGAGGGATGGCCGGCGCCCAGGCGCTCCCGGGTGAAGGCGATGGCTTCGCGATACAGGCGCTCCGCCGTCCGCAGGTCGCCCTTGGCCCGCAGGATGCGGGCGAGCGCGCTCTTCGCTTCCGCGAGCCGCCGCGGATACTCCCGCTCGCGCTGCTCGTAGATCGCGAGGCTTTGCGCGGCGTAAGCCTCCGCGCCGCTGAGATCGCCGGACAGGCGGGCGAGATCGGCGAGATAGAACAGGCTGTCCGCGACGGCCGGGCCGTCGGCGCCTTCGGCGCGCCGATTCCGCTCCAGCGCGTCCTCCAGGATCTCCCGCGCGCGGTCGTAATCGGCCGTGCGCACGAGCACCGCGGCGAGATCGTTCTCGACGCTCGCGGCTCCGCCCCCGCCGGCGCCGCCGAGCTCCCGGCGCAGGCGCAGGGCCTCCTCGAGCATCGCCTGCGCGGGCTCGTAATCGCCGAGGCCGTAATACGCGCTGCCGATGGCCTGCATCAGCATCGCCTGGATCTCGGGCCGCCCGTCGAGCTCCGTGCCGATCCGCTCCGCGCCCCGATCGAGGATCTCGCGCGCCGTCACGTCGGAGCCCTGCGCGTTGCGCGGATCGGGCGCCGTGAAGATCTCCTCCAGGAAGCGCGCGACTTCCATGGCGGCGTCACGCTGGCGCGCGATGCGCTGGTTCTGCACGGTGACGGTGAGACCGAAGGCCGCGAGCAGGAGGACGACCGTCGAGAGCATGCCGAGCACGGCGGCGTGGCGGCGCACGTACTTGCCGGTGCGGTAGGTCCAGCTGTCGGGGCGGGCGGCGACCGGCAGCAGCGCCTGGTGGCGGCGGATGTCCTCGGCCAGCTCGTGCACGGAGCGATAGCGCCGCGCCGGTTCCTTGCGCAGCGCCGCGAGCACGATGTTGTCGAGGTCTCCCTTGAGCCGCCGGCGCAGCTTGTCGACGGTCGTAGCGCGGTAGCGCGCCACGATCTCCGGCCGCACCACCTCGAGTTCGCGGTCGCCGGATTCCGGCGCCCGCCAGTACACGCCGGCCACCGTGCTCGGCGGCCGCGGCTGCTCGCCGCAGATCGTCTCCGCGATCTCGCGATGATCGCCGCGCAGCCGGTACGCCGGATGGCCGCACAGCAGGCGGTACAGCAGAAGGCCGAGCGCGTAGGTGTCGGTCGCCGTGGTGATCGGCGCGTCGAGCACCTGCTCGGGCGCCGCGTTCTCGGGCGTCAGCATGAGCACGCCCTGTCGCGTGAGCCCGCCCGTGGGCAGGCCGGCGGGATCCAGGAGCTTCGCGATGCCGAAGTCGAGCAGCTTCGGCGTGCCGTCACGCGCGACCAGGATGTTGGTCGGCTTGATGTCGCGATGCACCACGAGGTTCTGGTGCGCGTAGTGCACGGCGGAACAGATCCGGCGGAACAGGTCCAGCCGCTCGTCGATCGACAGCCTGCGGCTGTCGCAGTAATGATCGATGGGCACGCCGTCGATGTACTCCATCACGAGATACGGCGTGCCGTCGGCGGTCGCGCCGCCGTCGAGCAGGCGCGCGATGTTCGGGTGATCCAGGCTGGCGAGGATCTGGCGCTCGCCTACCAGCCGTTTCTCGGTCGCGGGATCGACGAGCCGGTTGCGAACGAGCTTGATGGCGACCTGCTGGCGGAAGCTTTCGTCGGCGCGCTCGGCGAGATAGACGATGCCCATGCCGCCGCGGCCGATGACCCGAACGAGCGCGTAGGGCCCGATTCTCTGCCCGACCGCGCTCGATGCATCCATGTAACCCCCGGGTTTGACAGGGCGGGCCAGACTGAATAGATTCCCCGCAAAAGCATAATAAAGACGGCCACCCGGCCGCACCAGAGGGGACGATCCATGGGCGAAGTGGATTTACCGCCGGAGCACCACCTGCGGAGCGCAGCCGCGCCCCCGCCTCCGGAACAGGGCA
Organism: uncultured Woeseiaceae bacterium; assembly: GCA_964491485.1. GTDB lineage: Bacteria > Pseudomonadota > Gammaproteobacteria > Steroidobacterales > Woeseiaceae > IDS-8. The sequence continues at coordinate 6,853 of CAZBGV010000022.1, forward strand.
AGGTCTTCCTGTACGCCGCGGCCGGCGGCTTCCTCGGCGCGCTGCTCGCGATCGTCGTGGCGAGGATTCTCGCCGGCGATTGCTGCTGCCTCGACGGGGAGCGGCATGACGCCGCCGCCGCGTCGACGTTGAGCAAGCTCCTGCACGAGCCCGAGCGCACGCTGCTCGCCTGACCGCCGCGCAGGCGGCCATCGCGCCACCCTGCGGCGCCGCCTTCGGCAGCGCCGCGCGGCTGCCATGTGTCGCAAGTCTGCGTCACTACGGCAGTTATTGCACGAACGTGCAGAAACTACAGCGGCCCTCGTGGCGTTGTCTCCCTTTGCCGACGAGGCGCGTGCGCGCCCGCGCGGTGGGCCCGCCGTCAGATTCCCTGCCGCGCACCGCAGGCAGCCGCTGTCCCGCCGCGCAAGCGGTTTTCGGCCTCCCGGCGCCTCGCTGGCATGGCCCTTGCAACTCCTCTCCCCGACGCGGCAGCCAGCCGCCCGGTCAGTGAATGAAGCGAAGGAGAGGAAGCATGAAGAAACTCGTAGCGATTGCAGGCGGCCTGATCCTGGCGTCCGGCTTTGCCGTTGCCGGGGACGACCAGCATCAGCAGAAGTCGTTCAACGAGCTCGACGAGAACCAGGATGGCGTGATCACGCAGACCGAAGCGTCCGCGGATCAGACAGTCGCAGCGCAATTCCAGACCGCCGACGCGAACCAGGACGGTTACCTCACGCCGGCGGAGTTCGACGCGATCCAGCAGGAGATGGAAGAGGCCGAGTGACCGGCAATCACCGGCATACAAAGTCTTAAGGACGAGACGGGCCCCAGGGATGGGGCCTTTTTTTGGTCAGTTGTTTTTGGTCAGTTGGCGGCGAGCGCCGCGCGCTTCGCCTTCGCGAGCTCGTACCCGGCGCGGGCGAGCGCGACGTGCCGGATGCCCATGCCGCGCGCGAGGGCAAGGAACTTCCCGGCGTCCTCGAGATCGCCGTCCGAGATGGCAAAGAGCGTCTGGAAGAGCAGCGCGGTGAGCACGCGATCGGCGGCGAGCGGGATGCGCGGGTCGTGGGGCGCGAGCTCGCGCGCCTGCCGCAGCAGGTCCAGCGCGCTGTCGCCGGCGGGCACGCTCAGGCGCTCGCCGAGGATCCGCTCGTCGATGGCGCGCAGCAACTCTCCGACCCGGGCGGCGGTACGTTGCGCTGCGATCACGTCGCGCCCGCGCGCGATGCGCCGGTCGCCGTCCGGCAGCAACGCCACCGCCCGCTCCAGCAGCGCTTCGGCGCGCTCCGGGCTGGTCGAGGCGGCCCAGCGCGACTGCAGCAGTGCCACCTGCCCGAGAGCGGCGAGCAGGTCCTCGAGGAGCGCAATGCCGGGATGCCCGGGGCTCACCTGCCGCGCCTGAACGAGATGCGCGCGTGCGGCCGCGGGATCGCCGGCGGCCAGGGCTTCGCGCGCCTCGGCCACCAACCGGCCCGCGACGTGCTCGAGGCCGTCGCGCGCGAGGGCGTTCCCGGGCTCCGCTTCGAGCACCTTCGAGTAAAGCGCCAGGGCGCTCGTCCCCGGCGGCTCGACGAGCTCGCCGGCGACCAGCGCCCGGTTCGCCGCCGTCAGGGTCGCTGCCGTGGGATCCGGCAGGCCGTCGATCCCCTGCACCGACCACCACACGAGCCCCACCAGCGCGGTCGCGATCGCGGCGCCGTACAGCACCGGCCGCCGTTCGCGCGCCGCCCCGTCGGCGGCTTCCGGCGCTTCTTCGAGCTCCTGCAGGAACCGGCGGGCATCGCTCGTGCGATCGATGGCATCGGCGGCGAGGGCGCGCCGCACGGCGGGCCAGGCTTCGAGCGCATCGTCGGGGAGCGGCGGCGGCTCGAGTCCCTGCTCGGCAGCTTCCCGCGCATCGAGCTCGCCGAACGGACGCTCGCCGCTCAGGAGGCAATAGGCCGTCACCCCGAGAGCGAACACGTCGTCGTGCGCCTGCGGCGCACGGCCGTCCAGCACCGCCGGGCTCGCGTAGGCGCGCGTCGCCCAGTGGCGCTCGCCGTCGGCCGTTGCGGTGCCGGTCGAGCCGAAGTCCAGCACCTTCACCCCGCGCGAGCGGGTCAGGAAGATGTTCGAAGGCTTGACGTCGCCGTGCACGATGCCCGCGTCGTGCGCATGCGCGAGCGCGCGCGCCGTGCTGCGGACGATGTCGAGGGCGCGATCGAGCGCGATCCGGCGCGTGTTGATGCAGGCCAGCAGGTCGGCGAGCGTTTCCCCGTCGAGCCATTCCATGACGATGAACTCGAGCTCGCCGTCGCGCGCGATGTCGAACACGTCCACGATGTTCGGGTGCCTGAGCATCGACAGCTTGAGGAACTCCTGGCGCAGGAGCGCGGACGTTTCACCCTCCCCCCCGACCGAGTGCCGGGCGAGCTTGAGCGCCACCCACGGCTCGGCGACCCCGGCGTCCTGGCGATGGCGATCGAGCGCCTTGTAAACGTGCCCCATGCCGTAGTGCGCGACCTGCCCTTCGACGACGTAGCGCCGGCACAGGACCTCGCCGGGCGCGAGGCGCCCCGGACGGCGACGGCCGGCCGCCCGATCCTCGCGCGCGCCGTTCGCTCCCGGCTCGAGGTGGGGCGTTCCGGACCCGGGCCGCGCGGACTGCGAGACGGGAGCGGCCGCGGCGCCGTGCGGGCCATTCGCCGCCGCGTCCCCGGGCCGGGCGCGAATCGGCCGGGTGATCCGGTCCGGGTCGCGCGCGGCGCCGTTCACGGGCCGGTTGTCCGCGGCGGGCGAGGTCTCACCGAGGGCTTCGGTGACGTCGCGGTCGAGCACCCGCGAGCGCGCCGGCATCGGCGCGCTGACCTGCCATTCGGTCAGCTCGTCGAGCTCGTAATACGGGAGATCGGCCGCGGGGGGAGGCGGTTCCGTCGAAGGACTGCGTCGGAGGGCGTGACGGGAGATATCCAACTGCCGGACTCCAAAGCGTCAGGTTTCTCTATAGCCCCCCCGTGCAGAGCGCACCGCCGTGCCGGCGACCGCCCGCGCGGGCCGGTGCCGGCCGGGCGGCCGCCTCTTTCGACCCGTCGTGCTTCAGTACTCGGAGTCCTGCGACCCGGTGTTTTCCTCGGTGAAGCTCTGCTCGTCGAGCGCCTGCCGGCTCTCGAGCTCGTCCCGGGTGAGCGAAGTCTGGAGATTGCCGTCGCTCGTCATCTCGAGCTCGGAGAGCGGTATGGCCACCGTTTTCGCACCGACTCCGAGAAACCCGCCGACATCCACCGCCGCGACCCGCTCCTGCGGCATGTCGCTCTGATGTCCCACGCGGTCGATCTCACCGATTTCCTCGCCGTCCGAGGTGACGATCTTCTTGCCCTCGAGCTCGTCGGCGCTCATGTCCGCGACCCGCTGCGACATTCCCATCTGGTCGTCCGGATACTGGCTCTCCGTCGGCGGCTGCTCCTCGCCCATCACCGGATCGTCCGCCTGGGTCGGATCCTCCGGCATCGTCGGGTCCTGCTGCTCGGTCGGCTGCCCGACCTCGTCCGTCGTGTCTTCCTGCGCAGTGTTCTGCGCGGCGAACGCCGCTCCGCTCGCCAGCGCCACAGCGGCCAGTCCTGTCAGCCATTTGCTCATCGCGATCTCCTGTGCCGTTCGTTCGAATGCGTTGGACGACCCCGGCGGTTGCAAGTGTCGTGCCAGCGCTGTCGCAGCCGGCAGACACAGGCGGCATGCGGCCCCGCCGGACAAACGGGGCATGCGGGATTGTATTTTTTTCAAGCGGCGCCGCTCTTGCGGCGGCGCGAACGGCCGCTCGCGGGATCGGCGGCGGGAAGCGGTCAGTCGACCGCGAGCGGGAAGGCGCCGGCCCCGGTGAAGGTCACCAGCGGATGCTGCGCGAGGAGGCTGCCGCCCTGGGCGGCGCGGGCGGGCACGGTGTGCACCGTCACGTCGCCCTGCAGGAGGCGCAGCGCGGGTTCGAGATCGGCGATCAGCTCACCCGCGAGCGGGTCCGACGGCGCGAGCCTGCCTTCCGCCCTTGCCTCGCGCAGCGCTTCCTCGAGCCCGGCGAGCGAAAGGCGCAGCGGATCGCCGGCCGCCTCGCTCGCGAGCACGGCGTGCACCGCTTCGCGCGCGAGCGCGACGGAGTGCCGGATGCGCTCGAGATCGCGGTGCGCGGCCGCCGGGCCGATGCGCTGGTACTCGTGGAGCAGCGCCGGGATCGTCGTGTAGGGGTTCTCCCGCCGTACCAGGAACGACGCGAGCAGCCGGCTCGCGTACAGCACGTCCGCCTCGTCGGCGAGCTCCCGGTGCGGGCCCTGGGCGCGAAATACCGCGATCGCCTCGTAATCGCCGATGGCTTCGAGCACGATCCTGAGCTCGCGGCGATCGAGCCCCGCCGGAATCACGGTCGGGTGGGCGAGCTCGTGCGCGATGAAGCCGCAGTGTGACGCTTCGGTGAGCCCGAAGAGGCGATCGTAAGCCTCCGCCGTGCCGTTCACCTGGGTGAACCAGCGCGCCGGCAGGTTCACGGCGGTGGCGAGCAACCTGGCAACGTCCGCATCGGCGCGGTCGAGGAACACCGGGCAGACCTGCTGCGGATACACGGTCTCGCCGTAGCGCTCGAGGTACCGCTCGCGCGAGACCTCGGGCAGCGCGACGAGCGGCGTCTTGTGGATCCACGAGGCGACGAAATAGGACGGCTCGTCCGGCGGCGTCGAGGATTTCAGGAAAGCGAGCGAGGCGACGGTGTCGTCGATCAGCGCGGCGGGCACCGGCCGGTCGTTGGTCATGGGGACGTCGGCGAGAAAGGCCCGGAACTCCGCCGATACGTCCGGCGCCTGCAGCGTGAAGATGCGGATGGGCACGCCGGCGAGCGAGCTCAGCCAGGCGGTACGATCCGTCGCCCTGCCGGAAGAAATGCACAGTATGGCCAGAAGCAGCCCGAACACCAGCCGCATCGGGTTCCCCAAAGTCTTCGGTTGACGGATCGTCCCAGATCGATCCGGCGACGCCGACGCGGTGCGTCACAGTTCCCTGCGCGATGACGTCATCGTGCAATGCATGACTGCACGGCTTGCCCAAGCCATTGCCGCACGCGAAGGATACGTGACGGGAGCCGCATTGCAAGCACGCGGCCCCGCACGGCCACCGGCAGCGCGGGAGCACCGCTCAAGGCGCCGCGGGCTCCGTGCTGATCCCGGCGACCTCGAGCCACAGCTGCATGACGGCGCCCGCGGCCTCTACCGACATCGCGGCGGACAGGAGCCGCGAGCTCAGCTCGAGCCCGGCTTCGTGCGCGGAGCGCAGCGAGATTTCGAAACGCACGCGCTCGTCGACGATGCGGAAGTTGATCATCGCGCCGTCCTGCAGCCCGCCCGGATCGTCGGTGACGACCAGCAGGGGCCGCGAGCCGATGGCCGCCAGGTGGCGTGCCAGGCGCCGGTTTTCGCGCGGGCCGATGTAGAGGACCTCCGCGCCGTTCACGTCCGCGACGGACGCGACGCGCCGGACCTGCATCGGCCGGCCCTGAATCTCGTGCCCGGGCAGGAACGCGGCGAGCTCGTCGGCCACCGCCTCCGATCCGAGCACGGCGATGGTGAACACGTCGTCTGCGAGCACGGACTCGGGCCAGCTCACGTAGGTGGTGAAGTGATAGAGGAAAGCGGCCTTGACGCGCTCGGCGGAATAGACCGCCTGGGCGTCCGCACGCGCGCACAGAGCCAGCAAAACGAGCGCAGCCCACGCCCCGCGACGCAGGTTTCGGCGCACAGCCCCCCATGCCCGGGCGGCCCGGGCGTTGCCTGTGGTGCGTTTCATCCTGTAAAGCCGAGCCTCAGCCGTGCCGGACGCCCAAAGAATCCAGCGCGGATCGAATGCTCTCGAGCCCCACCGGCTTCACCAGGTACGAGGCGAAGCCGGCCTCTTTCGCCCTGCGGCGATCTTCTTCCTGTCCCCAGCCGCTGATGGCCACCAGCGGTATTTCCGATTTGAGCAGAGTATGCAGCCTGCGCGCCAGCTCGTAACCGTCGACGACCGGCAAACCGATGTCCAGGAAAGCGAAATGCGGATGGAACTCGGCGGCGGTCGCGAGCGCTGCGTCGGCATCGTGCGCAACCCGCACCTCGTGCCCCATCTGCTCGAGGAGGAAAGAGAGCGTGGTCGCGAAGTCCACGTTGTCGTCGACGAGCAGAATCCGCCGGCCGGAGGAGGCCCGCGCCGGATCGGCTTTCGGCAGAGCGCCGCCGTGCCCGCCGGTCAGCGCCGCCTTGACCGGCAGCCGCACGGTGAACGTGCTGCCCTTTCCGGCGCCCTCGCTCGCCGCCTCGATGCTGCCGCCGTGCAGCTCCACCAGCCGGCGCGCCAGCGCAAGGCCCACCCCGAGCCCCGCCTGCACGCGCACTCCCGCCGCCTGCTCCTGCGTGAACATCGCGAAGATGTTCGGGAGCGCCTCGGGAGCGATGCCCTTGCCGGTGTCCTGCACCGTGACGCAAACGGTGTTGCCCTGCACCACCGCCGCCAGCTCGATCCGCCCGCCGCCCTGCGTGTAGCGCGACGCGTTGTTCAGCAGGTTCGCGAACACCTGCGACAGGCGCACCGGGTCCGCCTGCATGTAGACGGGCCGATCCGGCAGGCGCACCTCCAGGACCTGGCCCTCGCGCTCGACGAACGGCCGCACGGTATCGACCGCGTTCTGCACGACCGTGGCGAGCTCGATCGGCTCGCGCCGCACCGTGAGCTTGCCGCGCGAGATGCGCGAGACGTCGAGCAGGTCGTCGACGAGCCGGATCATGTGCGAAAGCTGGCGCTCGATGATCTCCTGCGCCTGCCGCGCCGCCTCCGGCGTCGTGCCGGGGGAGCGCAGCAGGGCCGTCGCATTCACCATCGGCGCCAGCGGGTTGCGAAGCTCGTGCGCGAGGGTCGCGAGAAACTCGTCCTTGTGCTTGTCCGCGAGCCTGAGCGAGACCTCCGCGTTGCGACGCTCCTCCGTCTCCTTGTGCAGCTTGCGGTTGGAATGCTCGAGCGCGCGCTGTCGTTCACTGACCTCGGCGAGCATGGCGTTGAAGGCATCCACCAGCGTGCCGACCTCGTCGTTCGTGGTGCGTGTGGCGCGCAGGTCGAAGTTGCGGCCCTCCACGATGCGATGCGCGACGTTGGTCACTGCGAGGATCGGCCCGGTGACGGTGCCCTGGAGCCACAGCGAGACCAGGGCGGCCACGAGCAGGCTGCCGAGCATCACGGCTCCGAGGATCAGCAGGTAATCGATCACCCGGTCGGCGAGCTCGTAGCTGGCCCGCAGGTACACGGTGCCGAGAAGCTGGTTGTTTTCGATGATGGGCTGGAACAGCGTCAGGGCGCCGTCCTCGACGACGGGGCCGCGCGGGACGGCGTTCTCCGGCAGCGGCCCGCGGCTGCCTTGCGCGCGATAACCTGCGAACAGCTCGCCGTCCTCGGTGTAGACCGCCGCTGCCTCGATGACCGGCCGGCTGGACAGCATCGCAAGAGTCGCCTCGGCGCTCGCGACGTCGTTGAACGCCACCGCCGGCGCGGTGGTGCGCGCGAGGATGTCGGCCTGCGTCGTTACGTCGCTGAACAGGAACTGCCGGTAATTGCGCGCTTCATACGTCAGCAGCGCGGCGGCGCAAACGAGGAGCGCGACGAACGTCGTGACGAGAACGACGACGAGCACCTTGCGGCGCACGGAGCGGTTGATCCCAAGTGCGATTTTCCGCAGGAACCCCGGCATTCGCGCTCGACCGCCCGTCACAGGATTGCTGGTATGCCGGCCGCAACGGCTGCCCCGGGAAATCGCACCGGCGCACGCGAACACTCTCCGCCGGCTGCGAGGAGCCTCAGATCGCCTCGGTGCAGCGACTGCATCGCTTGGTTATACTCCCGTCCGGCCTCCGCGCCCGTGTCAGCCAGCCGAGCGCCGCAAGGAAATCAGCCGCATGTCGACGAAATCGGAACGCGCGCCTGCATGCCACGACCGCTGATTCCCCATCGCCTCGGACGTTCCCACGCACGAGCCGCAAGACTATATCAAATATGGCTTCCGCTGACGCTGCTCGTCGCGGCGCCGCTTACCCGCGCGGCGGCACCGCCGGCACTCGCGGCGGCGCACGATGCTTCGCTGTTCGAGCTTTCCATCGAGGAGCTCGGTGAGCTCCGGGTTACCTCGGCTTCGCGGCGCAGCGAGCCGCTGCGCCGCGCGACGAACGCGATCTACGTCATCACCGGCGACGAGATCCGCCGCTCCGGGCTCACGCGCCTGCCGGAGATACTGCGGCTCGCGCCCGGCGTCGAAGTGGCGAGGAACGGCACGCATTCGTGGACGATCTCGATGCGCGGCTTCAACAGCGATCTCTCGAACAAGCTCCTGGTGCTGATCGACGGCCGGAGTGTGTATTCGCCGCTGTTCGCCGGCGTCTTCTGGGATGCGCAGGACGTGCTCGTGCAGGACATCGAGCGCATCGAGGTGATCGGCGGTCCGGGCGGCACGCTGTGGGGCGCCAACGCGGTCAACGGCGTCATCAACGTGATCACGCGCTCGGCGCGCGACACGCAGGGCGCGCTGGCGGACATCGGCACGGGCAACGAGGTGCGCGGGCTCGTCGGGCTGCGTTACGGCTGGCGGCCCGCCGCGGACGCGGCCGCGCGCGTGTACTTCAAGTACGGCATGCGCGACGAGTCGCTGCGGCCGGGCGGCGAGGACGGCGTCGACGATGCGCGCAGGGCACAGGCCGGCTTCCGCGTCGACTGGGACCGGGGCGGCGGCAGCACGCTCACGCTCCAGGGCGACGCCTATCATGCCGCGCTCGGCTCGCTCGTCAGGCCGGAATTCGCCCTCGGTGAGCTGCCCGGCCCCGACGTGCCCGGCGAGGTCGACATCGGCGGCTTCAACGCGCTGGCGCGCTGGGACCGCGATCTCGACAGCGGCAGTCACGTGCAGGTGCAGGCCTACCTCGACCATACGTCGCGCGACATTCCCGGCAGCTTCGGCGAGCGGCGCAGCACCTTCGACTTCGATTTCCAGCACGACATCGCACCGGCGGGCCGGCATCGCCTCATCTGGGGCGGCGGCCTGCGCGTCACGTCGGACGATCTCGAGAGCACGACGTTCGCGAGCTTCGTTCCGGGGGAGCGCACCGACGAGACGGCCAGCCTGTTCCTGCAGGACGACATCACGCTCGCCGACCGCGTGGTGCTCACCGCCGGCACCAAGCTGGAACACAACGACTACACCGGCTGGGAGGTGCAGCCGAACGTGCGCCTGGGCTGGCTCGTGAGCGACACACAGTTCCTCTGGGGCGCCGTGTCGCGCGCGGTGCGCATCCCCGCGCGCCTCAACACCGACCTAGAGCTGCTTGCTCCCATCCCCCTGCCCGGCCTGCCGGTGCCCGTGTACTTCAATGCCGTCGGCAGCGACGAGTTCCAATCGGAGGAACTGGTGGCAACGGAGCTGGGGTGGCGCGCCGGCGTCGGCGAGAACCTGTCGCTCGACTTCGCGCTCTTCCATCACGATTACGACCGGCTGCAAACCCAGGAGGTCGGCGCGGTCGCACCGGTCGGCGATCCCGTGCAGTACCTGCTGATCCCGGCGACGCTCGCGAACGGCATGGGCGGCGAATCGTTCGGTGCGACGGCGATCGTCAACTGGCAGGCGTTCGACTTCTGGCGGCTGCAGTTCCAGTACGCCTGGCTGGACATGGACCTCGAGCTGGACCCGGGGAGCACCGGCACGGGCGCGCTCGACGTCGCCGGCAACAGCCCGGAGCACCGGGCGGCGATGCATTCCTACCTGGAGCTGCCACGGGCATTCGATCTCTTCACTTCGCTGCGCTACGTGGACGAGCTGCCGAGCCTCGGCGTGCCCGATCGCACGGCGGTCGACGTGAGCCTCGGCTGGCGGCCTTCCGGGGACTGGCGGATCTCGCTGACCGTGCGCAACCTGAACCAGGACGAGCACCTGGAGTTCGGCGCGGCCAACCTGATCGAGCGCAGCGGCTGGCTGCGCGTCGCCCGGAGCTGGTAGGCGGGACGATTTGCACCGCCCGCGAGCCGGGCTTTCGCAAGCTTTGCTAAAGTGCGCCGATGAACGAAGCGGGCGCAGAGGTCACGCGCGACACGATCGACGCCGTGTACCGCAAGGAGTCGCGGCGCGTGCTCGCGACCCTCATCCGCCTGCTCGGCGACTTCGACCTTGCCGAGGAGGCGCTGCACGACGCGTTCATCGCGGCGCTCGCGCAGTGGCAGCGCGACGGCATTCCCGACAACCCGCGCGCGTGGCTGGTGTCCGCCGGCCGCTTCAAGGGTATCGACACGATCCGCCGGCGCGCGCGCTTCGATTCCTCGCTCGCCGAGATCGCGCGCGAGCTCGAGCCCGCGGCGGAAGCCGCACCGGACCGCGACGACGAGGAGATCGCGGACGATCGGCTGCGGCTGATCTTCACCTGCTGCCATCCGGCGCTGCCGGCCGAAGGACGCATCGCGCTTACCTTGCGCGAGGTGTGCGACCTCACCACCGAGGAGATCGCGCATGCGTTCCTCGCGGCGCCGCCGACCGTCGCGCAACGCATCGTGCGCGCCAAGGCGAAGATCCGCGACGCCCGTATCCCGTACGAGGTGCCCGCGCACGCGGAGCTGCCCGAGCGCCTCGACAGCGTGCTGCAGGTGGTCTACCTGGTGTTCAACGAGGGCTACTTCGCCTCGTCCGGCGGCTCGCTGACCCGCACCGATCTCTCCGGGGAAGCGATCCGGCTCGGCCGGCTGCTGGTCGAGCTGCTCCCCGAGCCCGAGGCCATGGGGCTGCTCGCGCTCATGCTGCTGCACGAGTCCCGGCGGGCGGCGCGCACCACGCCGGACGGCGAGCTCGTGCTGCTCGAGGACCAGGACCGGAGCCTGTGGGACCGCGCGCTGATCGCCGAGGCCTCGGAGCTCATCCGCCGCGCGCTCACCTCGCGCCGCTTCGGGCCGTACACCCTGCAGGCCGCGATCGTCGGGGTGCACGCCGACGCCGCCGACGCGGCGTCCACGGACTGGAACGAGATCATCGCGCTCTACGACCTGCTGCTCCGGATCGAGCCCTCGCCCGTGATCGAGCTGAACCGGGCCGTCGCGGTGGCCATGCGGGACGGGCCCGAGGCCGGGCTCGCGCTGGTGGACGGCCTGCTGGCCCGCGGCGAGCTCAGCGACTACCATCTCGCCCACGCCACAAGGGCCGACCTGTACCGCCGCCTCGGGCAGACGGCCGAGGCCGCCCAGGCCTACCGGCGGGCGCTGGAGCTGGCGCGGCTGGAGCCGGAGCGCCGTTTCCTGGAGCGCCGGCTTGACGCACTTCGCAAATTGTAAAATTTACACGTCTTGTCGGCTTGACGCGACACTGTAAGCGTTTACACTGCTCCCCAGACGCTGACTTCGGCTTTGGGGGCAGAGGGCGTGGAAGGGAACAACAACGGGCCCCGGCGCGCGGCGACGGTCAAGGACGTCGCCCGCGCCGCGGGGGTATCGATCGCATCCGTATCGCGGGTGATCAACGGCACGGGACCGGTGGCGCAGGCGACGCGCCGCCGGGTCACGGACGCCATCGCGCGCCTGCATTACGTGCCGCACCAGGGGGCGGCGAGCCTCGTCACGCGCCGCCACGGCGTGTTCGCCCTGCTGCTGCCGGAGCTGCCCGCGGGCACGTACGCGAAGCTCATCCGCGGCATCGAGGATGCGGCGCGGCGCCACGGCCGCCATCTCCTGGTGTGCAACCTGAGCGGCGACGCGGCGCGGGATGCCGCGACGATGACGGCGCTCACCGGGCGCGTGGACGGGCTCCTGCTGATGGCGCCGCACCGCCACGAGGAAGCGCTCGCGGAGCTGCTCCCGGACGACGTCCCGGCGGTGCTCCTGAATGCGCGCGCGGACGCCGGGCGCAACGTGCTCCTGGTCGACAACTACGGCGCCGTCATGGACGTCATGCGGCACCTGAAGCGCTGCGGCCGGCGCGTCGTCGCGCACATCGCGGGCCCGGCCGGCAATCACGATGCCGAGGAACGGGCGCGCGCCTGGCGCGACGCGCTCGCCAGGCACTGGCCGGGCACCGAGGCGCCTTGCTTCCGCGGCGATTTCGAGCAGGAGAGCGGGCGCGCGGCCGGGCAGGCCTTCGCCGCGCTCCCTGAGCCGCCCGACGCGATCTTCGCCGCCAACGACCTGATGGCGGCGGGCGCGATACGGGCGCTCGTCGATGCCGGCCTGTCGGTGCCGGAGGACGTGGCGGTCGTCGGCTTCGACGACGTGCCGCTCGCGTCACTGCTCCGCCCTGCGCTGACCACGGTGCACGTCGACGTCGAATCCTTCGGACGCTGCGCGCTGGAGCGGCTGCTCCTGCTGGCCGGGGAACCGGCGCTGTCGCAGGAGCGTTGCGAGCCGGTGCGGCCGACGCTCGTGGTACGCGAATCCTGCGGCGCAGGCATTGCGCCCGTGCACGCGAGGAGGGCCTGAACGATGGCTCGTCCGTACCTCACCGTGCTGGTCTCCGTCGTCGCGCTGTCCGGATTCGCGCTGCCCGCGCTGGCCCCCGGCATGCCGGACGAGGTCATCGCGCCGATGACCGATCCGCCGTCGGTCAATACGGGACTGCCGGATGCACCGCGACTCGATGACGAGTCGCTGCTCGAGGATCTCGAGGAGCGCACGTTCCGCTTCTTCTGGGACACGGCGAACCCCGAGAACGGCCTGATCCCCGATCGCTGGCCGTCGCCTTCGTTCTCGTCGATCGCGGCCGTCGGCTTCGCCCTTACGGCGTACCCGGTAGGCGTGGAGCGAGGCTACATCACGCGCGAGCAGGCGCGCGAGCGCACGCTGGCGACGCTGTCCTTTTTCGCCGATGCGCCGCAGGGTCCGGAGCCCGAGGGCAAGGCGGGCTACAAGGGCTTCTTCTATCACTTCCTCGACATGGAGACGGGCGCGCGCTACGGGAACTCGGAGCTCTCGACCGTCGACACCGCGCTCCTGCTCGGCGGCGTGCTGTTCGCACAGTCGTATTTCACTGAGGACAACCCCGACGAGGCGCGCATCCGCAAGCTTGCGGAGAAGATCTACGCGCGCGTCGACTGGCCGTGGGCGCAGGAGGACGTGGGCGGCATCACGCTCGCGTGGCGTCCGGAATCCGGTTTCCACGCCATGGACTGGAGCGGTTACAACGAGGCGATGATCGTGTACCTGCTCGCGCTCGGCGCGCCGGAGCACTCGCTCGACCGCAGCGCGTGGGAGGCGTGGACCGATCGTTACGACGAGCACTGGGGCGAGTACTACGACCAGGAATACCTGATGTTCAGCCCCGGCTTCGGCCACCAGTACACGCACATCTGGGTCGATTTCCGCGGCATCCAGGATCCGTACATGCGCGCGCGCGGCCTCGACTATTTCGAGAACAGCGTGCGTGCCGCTTACGCGCAGTACGCGTACGCGGAAGACAACCCGCTCGGCTGGAAGGGCTACGGCGACGGCGTGTGGGGCCTCACGGCGAGCGACGGACCGGTGAGCGCGACGCTGGTGTACAACGGCGAGGAGCGCCAGTTCCGCGGCTACGCGGCGCGCGGCATCGGCTACCCCGCGAGCCACGCCGAGCTCGGCCAGTCCTACGACGACGGCACGATCGCGCCCACGGCCGCGGCCGGCTCCATCGTGTTCGCGCCGAAGCTCGCGATCCAGGCCATCCGCGAGATGCGCGTGCGTTACGGCAAGCACATCTATTCCAAATACGGGTTCCTCGACTCGTTCAACCCGAGCTTCACCTACGACGTGGACCTGAAGCGCGGCCGGGTGATCCCGGGATTCGGGTGGGTGGCCGACGACTACCTCGGCATCGACCAGGGTCCCATCCTGCTCATGATCGAGAACTACCGCTCGGGCTTCGTGTGGGAAGTCATGCGGCAGAACCCGCACATCCGCGAGGGACTGGAGCGGGCGGGCTTCGCCGGCGGCTGGCTGGACGGCGGCGGCGAGCGCTTCGCCAACGAGCCGGCGCCGCAATCCGGCCCGGCCACGTCGCCGCCTCCCGTCGCGCCCGCCATGCGCTGACTCCCGCGCGCCGGCGCCCGCCACCTGCCAACGTGCACGCACGAGGCGATCGCAAGGCTGCGGGCCAGTTTCGGTCGCGCGCGGTGCGCGCTCCTGCCGGGGGGGTGGGGTGCGTGGATGGTCCTAATTGATAAGTGTGTGGAGCGCGGTGACTTCCCGACGCTGAAACCGGCCTGAAACGGCCGCGCTTGCCGGCTGGATTGCCCGGCGGGCGGTGACGGGCGACGAAAACGGGCCTGTCGGCCGCCGGAACGCCCCCCTGCGGTGCATTTTGCCCCGATCGGCGCGGCCGCAGCGTGGCTACTCCGCGGATCGTCCCCTTCGATCGGCCGGACACGCCCGCCGCCGGCATCCCGGTCGGCGTTTGACGACGCTGAAGCTCGCCGCGAGGACAATCAAAACCCGATTCAGTTCACGATTTTAACGTCGCCTGTATTTTTTTGTAAATGGAACATCGGTCACGATTTAATCTCTAAAGTTGCTATTATCGAAGCAGGAAACGAGCGATTTTCGTGTCGAATTCACAGGAACGAACAGCGAGTCAAACTCGATGCTTCGACAAGTTTCATAACGAGCAAGAGGCGTAAGCCGGAGGAATTCGCAATGAGTATCTTCGCGAACTACCAGTCGCGTTACGAAGATACAGAACAAGAAGAATACAGCCTTCAAGAATACCTAGAGATCTGCAAGACAGACAGGACTGCCTACGCGACCGCCGCCGAGCGGTTGCTCACCGCGATCGGCGAACCGGAGCTGGTCGACACTTCCAAAGATCCCCGCCTGAGCCGGATCTTCTCCAACAAAGTCATCAAGCGATACCGGGAGTTCGACGACTTCTACGGTATGGAGGAGTGCATCGAGCAGATCGTCTCCTTCTTCAAGCATGCCGCGCAGGGACTGGAAGAGAAGAAACAGATTCTCTATCTGCTGGGTCCGGTCGGCGGCGGCAAGTCGTCGCTGGCGGAGAAGCTGAAACAGCTCATGGAGAAGGTGCCCTTCTATTCGCTGAAGGGCTCGCCCGTCCAGGAGTCGCCGCTCGGCCTCTTCAATCCGCGCGAGGATGCGAAGATCCTGCAGGAAGAATACGGCATCCCCGAACGGTACGTGCACACGATCATGTCTCCCTGGGCGGCGAAGCGGCTCAGGGAATACGGCGGCGACATCACCAAGTTCCGCGTCGTCAAGCAGCATCCCTCGATGCTCAACCAGATCGCGGTTTCGAAGACCGAGCCCGGAGACGAGAACAACCAGGACATCTCGTCGCTGGTCGGCAAGGTCGACATCCGCAAGCTCGAGCACTTCAAGCAGAACGATCCGGATGCCTACAGCTTCTCCGGTGGCCTGTGCCGCGCGAACCAGGGCATCCTGGAATTCGTGGAGATGTTCAAGGCGCCGATCAAGGTCCTGCACCCGCTGCTCACGGCTTCGCAGGAAGCGAACTACAACGGCACGGAAGCGATCGGCTCGATCCCGTTCGAAGGGATCATCCTCGCGCACTCGAACGAAGCGGAGTGGCAGGCATTCAAGAACAACCGTAACAACGAGGCGTTCATCGATCGCGTGTACATCGTGAAGGTGCCGTACTGCCTGCAGGTCACCGAAGAGGTCAAGATCTACGAAAAGCTGCTGCGCAACAGCTCGCTGGCGCAGGCGCCCTGCGCGCCGGATACGCTGCGCATGCTGGCGCAGTTCTCGGTGCTCACTCGCCTCGTGGAACCGGAGAACTCGAGCGTCTATTCCAAGATGCGCGTGTACGACGGCGAGAGCCTGAAGGACACCGACCCGAAGGCGAAGTCGATCCAGGAGTATCGCGATGCCGCCGGCGTCGACGAGGGCATGGAAGGTCTTTCGACGCGCTTCGCGTTCAAGATCCTGTCGAAGGTGTTCAACTTCGATACGACCGAGATTGCGGCCAACCCGGTGCACCTGCTGTACGTGCTGGAGAAACAGATCGAGCACGAGCAGTTCCCGCCGGAGCTGCGCGATCGTTATCTCAACTTCATCAAGGAATACCTGACGCCGCGCTACATCGAGTTCATCGGCAAGGAGATCCAGACGGCCTACCTCGAGTCCTACTCGGAGTACGGCCAGAACGTGTTCGATCGCTATATCACCTACGCCGACCTGTGGATCCAGGACCAGGACTACCGGAACCCGGAGACCGGCGAGAACCTGGACCATGCAGCACTGAACGACGAGCTCGAGAAGATCGAGAAGCCCGCGGGCATTTCGAACCCGAAGGACTTCCGGCACGAGGTCGTCAATTTCGTGCTGCGCGCGCGCGCGGCGAACCACGGCCGCAACCCGGCATGGACAAGTTACGAGAAGCTGAAGCTCGTCATCGAGAAGAACATGTTCGCGAACACCGAGGATCTGCTTCCCGTCATCTCTTTCAACCCCAAGGCATCCTCCGAGGACCAGAAGAAGCACCGGGACTTCGTCGGCCGGATGACCGAGCACGGCTACACGGAGAAGCAGGTCAAGCTGCTCTCCGAGTGGTACCTGAGAGTGCGCAAATCGCGCTAGGACATCATGGCGTTCCTCATCATCGATCGCCGCCAGGAGAGTCGCAACAAGAGCGCAGTAAACCGCCAGCGGTTTGTCCGGCGGTTCCGCAGACACATCAAGGAAGCGGTTGCCGACGCCGTCAACCGCCGCAGCATCACGGACACCGACCGCGGCGACGAGATCAGCATCCCGCGCAAGGACATCTCGGAGCCGATCTTCCGCCACGGTGCCGGCGGCCACCAGCGGCGCGTGCTGCCCGGCAACAAGGAGTTCGTGACCGGCGACCGCATCAAGCGGCCGCCGGGCGGGGGCGGCGGCTCGGGCCGCGGCAAAGCCAGCAACACGGGCGAAGGCATGGACGACTTCGTCTTCGAGCTGACGCGGCAGGAGTTCCTCGATTTCATGTTCGAGGACCTGGAGCTGCCGAACCTCGTCAAGAAGCAGCTCAAGGAGACGGATACCTTCCGCTTCCAGAAAGGCGGCTACACCAAAGTCGGCATCCCGGCGCGCCTGAACGTGCTGCAGTCGTTCAAGAGCGCGCATGCGCGCCGCATAGCGCTGTCCGGCTCCATCAAGCTCGACATGACCGAGCTGAAGAAAGAGCTCGAAGGCCTCGGCGACCCGCCGTCGTCCCCGGAACGTGCGCGCGAGATCAGGAACGAGCTCGACCGCCTGGAGAGGCGGCTGAATCACATCCCGTTCCTCGACGACTTCGACCTGCGCTACAACAACCTCATACAGCAGCCGCTGCCGACCAGCAACGCGGTCATGTTCTGCCTCATGGACGTCTCCGGCTCCATGACCCAGGAGATCAAGGACCTCGCGAAGCGCTTCTTCATCCTGCTGCACCTGTTCCTGAAGCAGACATACAAGAAGATCGACATCGTGTTCCTGCGGCACCACACGGTGGCGAGCGAGGTCGACGAGGACGAGTTCTTCTATTCGCGCGAGACGGGCGGCACGGTGGTCTCCAGCGTGCTGAAGCTGATGCGCGACGTCATCCACGACCGCTATCCGACGTCGGACTGGAACATCTACGCGGCGCAGGCCTCTGACGGCGAAAACTGGCAGGACGATTCGCCGATCGCACGCGACCTGCTGGTCAACAGCATCCTGCCGCTGGTCCAGTACTTTGCTTACGTGGAAATCTCGGAGCACACGGAGCAGGCGCTCTGGCGGGCTTACGAGGAGGTGCTGGAAAAGCACTCCGACTGCTTCGCCATGAAGCGCGTGACGAGTGCCGCGGACATTTATCCGGTCTTCCACGAGCTGTTCAAGAAGAAAGCGCAATGACGGAGCGCAAGCCGATTGCCGAGGGCTCGGAGTGGACGTTCGAGCTGCTCGAACGCTTCGAGCAGGAAATTTCCCGCATCGCGAAGCGGTACCGCCTCGATACCTACCCGAACCAGATCGAGATCATCACGGCCGAGCAGATGATGGACCGCTACTCGTCCATCGGTATGCCGCTCGGCTATCACCACTGGTCGCTGGGCAAGCAGTTCCTGTCCACCGAGCAGCAATATCGTCGCGGCCAGATGGGGCTCGCTTACGAGCTCGTCATCAATTCGAATCCCTGCATCGCCTACCTCATGGAAGAGAACACGCTGGCAATGCAGGTGCTCGTGATCGCGCACGCCTGCTTCGGGCATAACTCGTTCTTCAAGAACAACTACGTGTTCCGGACGTGGACCGACGCGAGCGCGATCGTCAACTACCTGCTGTTCGCCCGCAACTACATTGCGGAATGCGAGGAGCGCTACGGCCTCGACGCCACGGAGTCCCTGCTCGACTCCTGCCACGCGCTGATGAATTACGGCGTGGACCGGTTCCGCCGCCCGCGGGCGATTTCGGCCGAGGACGAGAAGCGCCGCCAGGAAGAGCGGGAAGCGTTTCTCCAGCAGCAGGTCAACGACCTGTGGCGCACGGTGCCGAAGAAGCCGGAGCACCACGAGCAGCGCTGGCCCAAGTTCCCGAAGGAGCCGCAGGAGAACCTGCTCTACTTCATCGAGAAGAATGCGCCGCTTCTCGAGCCGTGGGAGCGCGAGGTCGTGCGCATCGTGCGCAAGATTGCGCAGTATTTCTACCCGCAGCGCCAGACCAAGGTGATGAACGAAGGCTGGGCGACGTTCTGGCACTACAACCTGCTGAACACGCTCTACGACGAGGGCCTCGTCTCCGACGGCTTCATGTTCGAGATCCTGCAGTCGCACACGAACGTCACCTACCAGCCCGATTTCGATTCGCCCTGGTTCAGCGGCATCAACCCGTACACGCTCGGATTCTCGATCTTCAGTGACATCCGCCGCATCTGCGAGCGCCCCACGCCGGAGGACCGCGAGTGGTTCCCGAATCTCGCCGGGAGCGACTGGCTCGACGCGGTGCACCAGGCGATGGAGAATTTCAAGGACGAGAGCTTCATCCTGCAGTACCTTTCGCCCGCCGTCATCCGCGATCTCAAGCTCTTCAGCATCGTCGACGACGACTGGGAAAAGGAGATCGAGGTCAGCGCCATTCACGACGACCAGGGGTACCGGCGCATTCGCGAGAGCCTTTCCGACCAATACAACCTGAGCAAGCAGGAGCCCAACATCCAGGTGTACGAGGTCGATCTGCGCGGCAACCGCTCGATCACGTTGCGCCACATTCAGCACGACCGCATTCCGCTGGACAAGGAAGATGCGAAGGCGGTGATGAAGCACCTGCACGCGCTCTGGCGCTTCGACGTGCGGCTCGAGTCGATCCAGGACGGGAAGGTCACGGCGAGCTATGTCTGCGACGACGAGAGCGTGCGCCGCCTTGCCGGAGACGCGATCGCCTGACTCCGGCCGGCGCGCGCAGCGCGCGATGGCGCCGGGCCCGGCCTGAGGCAGGTTCAGGCGCGCAACCGCGAGCGCTCGCGTGTGGAAATTGCCGCACCGGCAATTTCTACAGGGATTATTTGCCTGCCCGGACCTTCGGGACGGCCGGACCGGCCGCGCGCATGCCCGTTCCCTCTGGCACGGCCCTTGCAGGCCCTGTGGCCCCGAAATCGAGGCCCGCAGGAGGCCACCCATGAAGAACACAGCAGCGATCCTGGCAGGAATCATGCTCGCCGGCGGCAGCGCGTGGGCCGCGTTGCAGGAGACTCCCGCCCAGACCACCGAACCGCACGGCTCGACGCAATCCGACGAGCCGACCGGCGACCCGGAAATGGGCACGCTACCGGAAGGCGAAAACGCCTACGGCGAGGAGGTCGGCGAGGAGTCCGCAGAGGACCTGTCCCGGATGAGCGCCGACCAGCTTGTCGGCAAGACCGTCATGACGACGAGCGGCGAGGAGATCGGCACGATCGAACAGGTCGGCTACACCATGGACCAGAAGCGGGTCGCGACGATCAACGTCGGCGGTTTTCTGGGTGTGGGCGAGAAGCTGATCGCGGTCCCGCTGACCGAGCTGAAGGTGGGCACCGACGAGAGCCTCGAGACCACCCTGACCCGCGAAGAGATCCAGGCGCAGCCGGAGTTCGATCCATCCGACCTCCGCACGGACCAGCAGTCGCAGAGCGACGACGAGCAGGACTGGTAATCGGTCGGCAGTTACGAGGAGTGCATCAATGAACAGGCGCGCAAGCGACGATACGGGAGCCACGCCCGCGCAAGGTGGCAGCACGGGCGAGAAAGCCGCCCGCGACGCGCGTGAGACCGCGCAGCAGGCAGCCGAAGCCGGCAAGGAGCGGCTCGAGGCCGGCGCCGAGCAGGCCGCCGGTAGCGTGGACGCCGTGGCCGACGCCGTCGGCACGGCCGCATCCCGGCTCGGCGAGATGGACCACGAAGGCCTGGCGGATTACGCCGGCAGGCTGGCATCGTGGCTGAGCGACATGTCCGGCAAGCTGCGCAGCCGGAATGTCGATGAGATCACCGCCGACATTCGCGGCGTAGCGGAGCGCAATCCCGCCTTGTTCTTCATCGGCAGCATCGCCCTGGGACTCGCTGTCTCGCGCTTCGCGAAGGCGAGCGGTGAGCGCGCGAGCCCCAACGGCGCGGCGGGCCGCCCCGCGTGGACGCAGGGCGAGATGGAAGCCGGATCGGAGTGGATCGACGAGGACGACGTTGCCACGCGCGAGTTCGAGCCGTCCGAGCCGAGCGTGTCGACTTACGAGGGCGACGATCGCGGCACGTCCGGGTATGCCGCGGACCGTCCGATTACCCCGGATTCCAGCGGAGGCAGCGGACTATGAACAGGCAGGAGCCGGGCTCGAGCCCGGGTACGCGCCCGGAGAACGGACGCAGCATGAGCGGCGACGGCGGCGGCGTCGAGCATTTCGAAACCGCGACCGGGCGCTACGAGGACGAATCGGTGCCCGGGCTGTTTCGCAAGCTCGCCAATGACGTTTCGACACTGTTCCGGCAGGAAGTCGCGCTCGCCCGCTCCGAGATGACGTCGGCAGTCAGCGACTTGCAGGGCGGCATCACGTCGATCGCCATGGGCGGCGGGGTCCTGTTTGCCGGCATTCTGTTCCTGCTCGGCGGCGTGATGCTGCTGATCTCGCAGTGGCTGGGATTGATATGGGCCGCCTTCATCGTCGGCGCGGTGGTGAGCGTGATCGGCCTGATCATGCTGGCGGCCGGGAAGAAAAAGATGAGCGCCGAGTCGATGAAACCGGACCGCACGATGGACTCGCTCAGGAAGGATGCGGATCTCGCAAGGAGGAAAGTGCAATGAACAGGGGAGTACATCCGCCCGAGACCCGCGAGCCGCAGGATCTCGAGCGGGACATCGACCGCACGCGCTCGAGCCTGGGCCGTACCATGGATGAGCTGGAGAGCCGGCTGTCGCCCGGGCAACTGGTGGACCAGGCGCTATCGATGGGCCGCCAGCACGGCGGGGAGCTCGCGAGCAACCTGGGCCGTTCCGTCGAGAACAACCCGTTGCCGCTCCTGCTGACCGCCGTCGGCATCGCGTGGCTCATGCTGTCATCCAACGAGCCGCGCGCGAGCCGCAGGGCCATGTACGGCGACTCCGGCGAAGGCGACCTCATGGAAGGCGCGAAGGACCGTCTGGAGTCTGCCAAGGACCGCCTGCACGGCGGCATGGAATCCGCGAAGTCGGCCGCCGGTGCCGTCGGTGACGGTGCGGCGCGGGCGCGCCACGCCATCGGCGACACGGTAAGCCACACCGGCGAGCGCGTGCGCTACGCCAGCGAGCGCATGCGCGCGCGGGGCGGCCGTATGCGCGAAGGCTTCGGGCGGATGCTGGAAGAGCAGCCGCTGCTCGTCGGCGCAATCGGCATCGCGATCGGAGCGGCGCTTGGCGCCATCCTGCCGCGCACGGAATCCGAGGATCGCCTGCTGGGCGAAACGAGGGACAGCGCCGCGCGGCAGCTGAAGGAGCGGGCGACGGAAGCGTACGAGGGCGTGCGCGACAAAGCCTCCGAGATGATGCCGGAGATAGAGGAAGCGGCGACGGGTACCAGCCGCCCGGGCAGCGAGGAGCACGCGGCAACGCCGCAGCACGCCGCGGCCGACTCCGAGCTCCGCCGCGACCACTGATCGCATCGCCCGCCGCCGCTTCCCGGAGGGCCCCGCCCCCCCGATCCCGGACCGTTCCCCTTGCCTTACGGGAGGGGCAGCGGCGGCGGCGGGCGCAGGGTGACGTCCTCGGTGAGGCGGAAGCGCGCGCCCTCGAGGTCGGCTGAGCTGCCGCCGACCAGCACCGTGAACTCGCCGGCTTCCGCGCCGTAGCTCATGTCGCGGCGATAGAACGCGAGGTCCGCCGCGTCGAGCTCGAACTCGACGGTTTCGGCCTCGCCCTGGCCCAGCTCGACGCGCCGGAACCCGCGCAGCTCCTTCACCGGCCGCGTCACCGAGCCCACCGCGTCATGCACGTACAGCTGCACGACCTCGGTGCCGTCGTCATCGCCCGTGTTCTCCAGCCGCACGCTGACGGTCAGCGTGTCGTCACCGTCGATCTCCTCGCGATCGAGCGTGAGGTCGGAGTACTCGAAGCGCGTGTAGCTGAGCCCGTATCCGAACGGATATAGCGGAGTGTTCGGCAGGTCGAGATATCGCGAGCGGTACTTCTGCTCCGGGCCGGCCGGATCGTAGGGCCGGCCGGTATTCTTCACGTCGTAATAGATCGGCACCTGTCCGACCGCGCGCGGAAACGTGACCGGCAGCTTGCCGGACGGGTTGTAGTCCCCGAACAGCACGTCGGCGACGGCGTGCCCCCCTTCCGTGCCGGGATACCAGGCCTCGAGGATGGCGTTGACGTTCTCGTCGGCCCAGCCGATCGCGAGCGGCCTGCCGTTCATGAGCACCAGCACCAGCGGCTTGCCCAGCCGCTGCAGCGCCATCAGCAGCTCGGGCTGGGCGCCGGGCAATTCGAGCGATGCACGGCTCGCCGCCTCGCCCGTCATGCCCGCGGACTCGCCCATCACGGCGACGATCACGTCCGCGCGCGCGGCCGCGGCAATGGCGGCGCTGAAACCCGCACGATCGTCGTCGCCGATGGCGTCGCTGGCGCCCCTGGCATGGTGCACCGCGACGTCCTCGCCGACCCGCTCGCGGATGCCTTCGAGCACCGACACCGGCCGATCCCGCTTCTCGCCCGCCGCCGACCAGGAGCCGATCATGTCGGCCTCGCTGTCGGCGAGCGGCCCGATCACCGCGATCGACGTGCCCTCGTCGGACAACGGCAGCACTCCGTCGTTCTTGAGGAGCACGAGCGAGCGCCGCGCCATGTCGCGCGCCGCCTCGAGGTGCTCGGGCGCGTAGGTCGCGGATTCCTCGCGCGCCTCGTCGGAATAGCGGTACGGATCCTCGAACAGCCCGATGCGGTATTTCGCCTCGAGGATGCGCCGCACGGCATCGTCGACGGCCGCCTCGCTGACCCTGCCCTCGCGCACGAGCTGCGGCAGGCGGCTGACGAAGGTCTGGCCCTGCATATCCATGTGCACGCCGGCATTCAGCGCAAGCTCCGCGGCCTGGGTTTCGTCGCGCGCGAACCCGTGCGGCACGAGCTCGTTGATCGCCGTGTAATCCGAGACGACGAATCCCTCGAAGCCCCAGTAATCCTGCAGGACGTCGCGCAACAGGTAGGCATTCGCGGTGGCCGGCACGCCGTTCAGCTCGTTGAAAGCGGTCATGAACGTGGCGACGCCGGCATCGAGCGCCGCATGGAACGGCGGCAGGTACACCTCCCACAGCGTGCGCGTCGAAATGTCCACGGTGTGATAGTCGCGTCCTGCCTGGGTGGCGCCGTAAGCGGCATAGTGCTTGGCGCAGGCGAGCACCGTGTCGAGCGCGGCGAGATTGTCGCCCTGGAAGCCGCGCACGCGCGCCGCGGCGATCTGCGAGCCGAGCCACGGGTCCTCCCCCGCACCCTCGGCGATGCGCCCCCAGCGCGGATCGCGGGCCACGTCCACCATGGGCGCGAACGTCCAATGCAGCCCGGCGGCGGCCGCCTCCGTCGCCGCGACGTGCGCGGACCGCTCGATGGCTTCGAGATCCCACGACGCGGCCTCGCCGAGCGGGATCGGGAAGATCGTGCGAAAGCCGTGGATGACGTCATAGCCGAACAGCAGCGGCACGCCGAGCCGGGTCCTTTCGAGCGCGAGCTCCTGCAGCGCACGCGTGTATTGCGCGCCGTACGCATTGAAAATCGCGCCGACCTCGCCGGCGGCGACCGCCTCGCGATAGCCTTCGCGCAGCGTGGGGCCGGTCACGTCCATGCTGCTCGTCACGAGGTTGAGCTGGCCGATCTTCTCGGAGAGCGTCATGCGCCCCATGAGCCCGGACACGAACTGCTGCATCGAGGCATCGTCGTCCGGCGCCTGCGCGAGCACCGCACCGGCGGGCGCGAAGGCCAGGAGCAGCGCGGCGAGACGAGTCGCGGCGGCAATCGGCGGGCGGATGGACATGGTCCGATCTTAGCGCCTGGCGCGCGCCGGCGCCCGTTGCCGGCGGCCTGCGGCCCAAAAAAGAACCCCGGTCGAAGACCGGGGTTCGGAGAGTTGCGGGAAGTTGGGGCTTCCCTGCAAAACCGCTGCGGCTCAGAACGACATGCGCGCGCCCAGGTAGAACCGCCGTGGCTCGACCCAGTTGTTCGCTTCGCCGAAGCTGTAGACACCGTCGCCAAGGCCGGCAAGATCCTGCTGCCGGATCGGCGCCTGGTCGTCGAGGACGTTGAAGATATCCAGGAAGAATTCGGCCTTGTAGCGGTCTTCCCAGAACATCCTCTCGTACTTGACGCGGACGTCCAGCGTTCCGTAGGACGGTGTCTTGTGGCTGCCGACCGTATCGGGCAGAAGCCACGTCGAGGTCGCACCGTTGAACTCGTAACCCGTCGAGGTCAGCGGCGTGTGCCTTCCGTACTGCGCGAAGGTCTCGCTGTACAGCGTGCCCGAGTTCCAGTGGTAGCCGGCACCCACCGTGATGCCGTTCTCCCAGGTATAGGAGCCGCCAACCTTCACGATGTGCTCCACGTTTCCGGGCTGCGGCCCGTAAACGTTCGGTGCACGGGGATCGAGGTACAGGAAGTCACCCTGCAGGTCCGCGTTGCTGTCCGAGTTCGAATTGCCCTTGGCATCGTTGTAGGCGTACGACGCCAGCATCTGCCAGTTGTCATCCGGCGTTCTGCGCTTGCGGAACGTCAGCTCGACACCCTGGTAATCCCGCTTGGCGCCCGCCAGGGTCGCGATGACGTAGTTCGACGGCGGGACCGAGTCGTAGCCGAAGTAGGACAGGGGCAGGGCAAAGCCGCCGGCCTGCTCCGGATCCGTGTACACGCCGAGGTCGTAGTCCTCGAGAATGTCCTTGGTCACGCGATCCGAATAGGTGATGCCGACGCTCATGTCGGTGGTCAGCGCGTGCTCGTAACCCACCATGAACTCGTCCGTGTACGGGGTCTTGGTCGTCGGGGCGAAGAACGCGTCCTGGACCTGCGACCCGCCGCGGACGCGGAAGGTGAGCCATTCGGTGCCGGTGTAGATCTGCTCGTTACGCACCGAGCCCGAGAGGGTTCCCGCGAACGCGGTCATGTTGGTCCGGATCGGGTCGTAGTAGCGGCCGCCGAAGACCCACACCTTGCTCCGGCCGTCGCCGCCGATGTCGTAAACCACGCTGAGTCGCGGAGCGATCTCGTAGTCGAACGTGAAGATCTTCGAGCCGTCCGATGCGATGTGATCCCACTTCTCGGCCCGGATACCGGCGTTCAGCGTCCAGTGATCGTTGATGTTCCAGGAGTCCTGGAGGTAGAACGCGTCACCCTCCGTCTTGAAGGTCAGGGGCGCGGTTTCCGCCTGGACGATCCGGTAAACGTTGACGACGCCGTTCGGATTGCCGTTCGTGCTGTCGAGCAGCAGGGCACCCACCTCGTCCAGCTCGATCGACCCGGAATTGTCCGCGTCGAGCTGCGCCAGGTACGCGGCGCTGTTGGCGCTTGCCTCCATGGCGTCGATGATGCGCTGGTAATCGTCCCTGGAGATGCTCTTCGCACCCGTCCAGGCGATGCTGGTGTCCGTGTACTGATCGAGCGTGATGCCGTTGTGGACGTTACCGATCGACGTGTACTGGGCGCCGTCGCCGGTATACACGTTGTCCACGAAGCTTTCGTTCGTGGTGCGCTCGTAGCCGAACTTGATGTCGTGATAGCCCCATTTGCCATCGAGGAAGTATTCCAGCGTCAGGGCAACGGCATCCTTGTTGCGGTACTGGATGGTGTCCGATCCCGCACCGCCCAGATCCGTATCGGCGTTGGTGATGCCCGGAACGGTGGCCATGTACGCGACGTCGTTATTGGTCGACTTGTCCGCCGCGATCGAGCTGAGCTCGCCTTTGTGGTCGTAATAGTCGATCGACGCGATGAGGTTTTCCCACGAGTGCGAATACGCGAGCTTGTAATTATCGCCGCCCTGGGCACGCGCCGTGTCGCGGTTGGCCAGCGTGGTGATGTTGTCGGAGCCGTCGCGATCGTAAGGATCGTTGAAATACTCGGCGATGAACTGGTCGTTCTCGGTGATCTGCCAGGTCAGCTTGCCGAAGCCGAGGTCCTGGACGGTGTTGACCGTGCGCAGCAACTCCCCGGAGTTCGGGTCGATGATGTCCTCCTCCCTGTCCTTTCTTTGCAGGGAGGCGAAGAACCACAGCTTGTCCCTGACGATCGGGCCGCCGAGAGTGAACGCGGTGTCGAAATCCGAAAACTTGCTGTTCGGCAGGTTCTTGTTGTCCGCGACCAGGCTGTCGCTCTGCGTGTAGTAGTTCACCGAGCCGTGGAACTCGTTGCTTCCCGATTTGGTGACCACACGCGAGATGAGACCCGCGCCGCCGGCATACTCGGCGGGGACGCCGCCGGTGATGATCTGCTGCTCCTGGATGATCTCGGAGTTGAAGTTCGCCCCGAAGGTGCCGGAACGGTTGTCCGTGATGTTGACGCCGTCGATGTAATAGACGTTGTCCGACGACACGCCGAAGGTGTTGCCCTGGGCGTCGACGATGTCCTGGTAGTTGACGCCCGACTTCGACGACGGGTTGCCGTTCAGGGTCGGCTTGGTCGTCGGGGCGAGCTGCAGGTAGGACTGGTAGGTCCGGCCCGTCGGCAGCGATTCAGTGAGATCCAGCGTCACGTCCGTGGCCACCATCGCGGACGTGGTGTCCACGAGCTGCGTATCGGCGTTCACGCCCGTCACGACGACTTCTTCGATGTCGGCGCCCGGGCCACCGATGACGGCGCCGAAGTCGAACGTCCGGTCGGACACGACTTTCACGTCCGTGTAGCGCACCGTCTGGAACCCTTCACCGCTCACCGCCACCTCGTAGCGATTGGACGGGTCGAGTCCTTCGAGCCGGACGATGCCGTCCGTACCCGTGACGCCGGACCGGCTCGTCAGGCTGTCAGGCGTGCTGGCGGAGACGGTGGCACCGGCAACGGGCTCGCCGTTCGCGTCGGTCACCGTGATTTTCAACCCGCCGGTATCGGCGAGAGCGGCGCTGCATGCGAGGCACAGCAAGGCGCCGGCGATTCGGGCGCGCCACGCGCGCACGACGCTCGAGGAAGTATTCACTTTTATCACCCCTTTGCAGTTGTCGTCTTTTGGCCGGGGCTGTTGGCTCGATTCGGAAGGAAGCCGCTGGGCCCGGTCACCGCCCGGCGCCCGCGGGCGCCGTCGGTATTCCCTTTTGGCATATAAGCTACCAAAAGGCTCTGGGGAGCACAATTGGCACGCAACGGGCGGTCTGTCGCAGCTAGAATTCCGTTGCGGAACCGCAACAGATGCGCTTCCGATGACGCCCCTCAGAAGAGCAGCGACAGGTTGAGCTCGAGCGAGCTCTCGTCGACGCGCCCTTCTCCGGGCCGGCGCAGCTCCGACCAGTTCCAGCGCATGCCGAAAACCGGCGCCGTGCCCGGCGCGACGGTCTCGATCCAGGGAGAGAGATCCAGCGCGAGGCCGAAGCGGTCGCGGGGAGCGCGTGCGTCCGGGGTGAACCACAAGGGATCGACGCCTTGTGCCCAGTCGGCCGACACCGAGGCATCGGCGAGGTGCCACGTGAGCGAGGCATTCGCGGACCAGCTGGTCTCGGGAGCGACCGCGGGCTCGGGGCCGAGCAGCAGCACGGGCGACTGGCGCACGGCCACCAGCGCCGCGGCGGACAGGGCCCCGAAATCGCGCCGGTGGCGGACGCCGAGCTGGTAGCCCGGGTCGAAATCCGCGTCCAGCGAGGCCTCTGACCACAGCGGCTCGATGACGCGCACCTGCGCCGTGCTCTCGCGCGCGTCGCCGGTCCACGACCAGCCGATGCCCCAGGTCTGCACCGGCAGCCCGGCGTACTCGGTGCCGTCCGCGATCACGCACTCGCGTCCGGACACCTGCATGAGGGGGCCGCGCCGCCCCTCGGCGTACAGCGGCACGCCGAGGCTGCTCTCCACGTTGCAATGCAGCGCGAGCGCCGGATCGAAAGCCTGCGCACGATCGGTCCACTGCACGCGCAGCGTGGCGCGCCAGGGCGACCATTCGACCTTCGCGCGCTCGCGTTGCGTCTGCGCCTCGCCGGCGAGCTGCCAGCTGTTTCGTACCTCCGCGGTCACGCCGAGGGACAGCGGCGCGCCGGCAAGCTCGGGCAGTCTCAGCATGACGTCCTGCCCGAACCGCTGGCCGGCAAGCACCGAAGGCGTGCCGCTCGCGGCCGCGGCACCGTCCGCCAGCGAGAAAACGTCACCGGCCTCGAGCCGGTAGCTCGCGCGGTAGCGCAGCAGGTCGTCGTCGAGCCCGAAACCCATCCGGCTTGCGAGCAACGCGTTGCCGTCCGCGGCGCCGAGATCGAGCATCGGCAAGCCGCCGGAGACGTCGAAGAGCACCGGCGAGGGCTTTCCCCTTTGCGCTCCGCGCGCCATCCGGCCGTCGGGCGGCGCCGACGCGCCGGCGGACGACGGCGCCGGGGATTCACTCCCGGCCGGCGACGCGGCGCAACCGGCCAGCAGCGCGAGCGCGGCGGTGACGGCGGCGACTGTACGGAACGGCACGGCGTCCTCCCTCTGCACCCTGGGTTGGCGTTGCTTGTCGATGCGCGGGCAGGGCGCACGCCGCCGCCCCGCGGGCGGACCGCGGTGATACGACGTGCCGGATCCGGCGACGTGGCCGAAAGGGAATGCCCAGCTCCAGCCCGGAACCTACCGAACTTTCGCCGGCAATTCAAACGACGCCGTCTCATTCATCACGCGCGGCTCAGGATGCGCGCGCGAGGCGGCGAGCGATCAGCGCGGGCCCGCTTCGGCCTCGCCGAGCCCCTTGCCCCTGGTGCCGGTGCGGTACATGAGCCAGCCGACCAGCGCGAGCACGAGCAACCCGAACCACTGGCCGAGCTGCAGCGGTCCCGGTACGGCGAGCACGTCGCGGTCCGCGGTGGCGACGATCGGGATGGCGACCGCGATGCCCATCAGCGCCTCGCCGGTGATCAGGCCGGCAGCGAACAGCGTCCCCGGCTGGTGAATGCGGTCGCGCTCCGCGCCATCGCCCGTGAGCCCGTGGTAGCGCTCCACCAGCCACGACAGGAAGCCGCCGATGAAGATGGGCACCATCAGCTCGAGCGGCAGGTAGATGCCGATCGCCGCGGCGAGCACCGGCACGCGGAAGCTCGACTTGCGCGCCTTCAGGATCTCGTCGAGGACGATCACGGCGGCACCGATGGCGACGCCGATGCCGATCATGACCCACGGCAGCTCGCCGCCGAACATACCGCTCGCGACCGCCGCCATCAGCGTCGCCTGTGGGGCGCCGAGCGGGTTGGGCTTCTCCGGCGTCGGCGCGACGCCGATGCCGTAGGCGGCCTCGAGCAGGTTCAGCATGGGGGCCATGATGAAGGCGCAGGACAGCGCGCCGATGCCGAGCATGAGCTGCTGCTTCCACGGCGTGGCGCCGACGAGGAAGCCGGCTTTCAAATCCTGCAGGTTGTCGCCCCCGACCGCCGCCGCGCAGCACACGACGGCGCCGATCATGATGGCGGCCACCGCGCCGATCTCGGAATCGCGGCCAAGCAGGAACAGGAGCACGACCGACGCGAACAGGATCGTGGCGATGGTGATGCCCGAGACCGGGTTGTTCGAGGAGCCGACGAGGCCGGCGAGATAGGCCGACACCGACACGAACACGAAGCCCGCGACGATCATGATGATCGTCATCGGCACGCTCACCGTCCACTGGCCGACGATGGCCTGGTAGAGACCGCCGAGGGGCAGCACGAACAGCACCAGCGCGATGAGCATCCAGGTCATCGGCAGGTCGCGCTCGGTTTCGGCCACCACCTGGCCGGCGCCGCGGCGGGCCGCCGCGAGGCCGCTGCGGATGCCGGAGATGAGCGACTTGCGCAGCGAGAACAGGGTCCAGATACCGCCGATCAGCATGGCGCCGACGCCGAGGTAGCGGATTTTCGCGCCCCAGATCGCGCCGCCGGCGGCTGCCGAATCGAGGCCGGCGATCCGCGCCGCGAGCTCCGGATCCGTATCGAGGAAGAAGGCGTGGTAGATCGGGATCGCGAAATGCCAGGACAGGATCGAGCCGGACACCACGACGATGCCGACGTTCACCCCCACGATGTAGCCGACGCCGAGCAGCGCGGGCGACAGCCCGGTGCCGATGTAGGCGATGCCCTTGCCGCCGGCGAAGTACGACGAGAGCACCCAGTTGTCGGGGATGATGCGCAGCGCGCTTTCGGCGCACAGCTTCACCACGGCGCCGATCGCGCCTGCCATTGCGAGGATGCGCAGGCCCGGCCCCGGATTGTCGCCCGCCTTCAGCACCTCGGCGGCGGCCTTGCCTTCCGGGAACGGCAGCGGGTTCTCGACGATCATGGTGCGCCGGAGCGGCACGGAGAACAGCACGCCGAGCAGCCCGCCGAGCCCCGCGATCGCCAGCACCCACGAATACCGGAAGTCGTCCCAGTACCCGAGGATGACGAGCGCCGGCAGGGTGAAGATGACGCCGGCTGCGATCGAGGAGCCCGCCGACGCGCCCGTCTGCACGATGTTGTTCTCGAGGATCGAGCCGCCGCCCAGCAGTCTCAGCACGCCCATCGAGACGACCGCCGCCGGAATCGCCGTGGCGACGGTGAGGCCGGCGAACAGCCCGAGGTAGGCATTCGCCGCGGCCAGGATGACGGCGAGCACGATGGCGAGGACCACGGCGCGCGCCGACATCTGCCGCTGGTTGGTCTGGCTCATCGAGGGCTCCCCTGCTGGTCTTGTTCTGGCCCGCCGTCCGCGCGGCGGACGGCAGCGACGGTACCCCAAATCGCCCCCCGCTGTCTCGCCTCGCGGCCCGCACGGCCGGATTCCTTTCGGAAAAGGCCGGTGCTATCGTCCCGCGGCCCATGCCGTTCACAGGTGTACCGATGCTGCGCGCGACGTTTGCGTTCCTGTTCCTGCTGGCGCTCGCCGGACCTTCCGGCGCCGCTGCCGACACCCTCTATATCCGTGCCGGACAGCTCGTCGATACCCTCGACGGGCGGCTGCGCGCCGACCAGGTCATCGTGGTCGAAGGCGAGAGGATCGCGCGGGTAGCGGCCGCGAGGGACGTCGAGATCCCGGCCGGCGCGCAGGTCGTCGACCTGTCGGGCCAGACGGTGTTGCCGGGCCTCATCGACATGCACACGCACCTCACGGGCGACCACCGCTTCCACGGCTACGAGTCGCTCGGTATCTCGGTGCCGCGCGAGGCGCTGTATGGCGTGCTGAACGCGAAGAAAACGCTGCTCGCGGGCTTCACGTCGGTGCGCAACGTGGGCGCGGGCGGCTACAGCGACATTGCGCTCCGCGACGCGATCGCCGCGGGTGAGATCGACGGGCCGCGCATGCGCGCCTCGGGGCCGGCACTCGGCATCACCGGCGGGCACTGCGACAACAACCTGCTGCCGCCGGAGTACGGCGACAAGGGTGCCGGCGTCGCCGACGGCCCGTGGACGGTGCGCGCGAAGGTGCGCGAGGTGATCAAGGGCGGCGCCGATGTGATCAAGTTCTGCGCGACCGGCGGCGTGCTTTCCAAGGGCGACAGCGTCGGCGGCCAGCAGTACACGCTGGAGGAGATGCAGGCGCTGGTCGAGGAAGCGCACCAGCACGGGCGCAAGGTCGCGGCCCACGCCCACGGCACCGAGGGCATCAGAGCGGCGATCATCGCGGGCGTCGACTCCGTCGAGCATTCCAGTCTCATCGACGAGGAAGGCATCCGCCTGGCGAAGCAGCACGGCACGTTCCTGGTGATGGACATCTACAACGACACCTACATCCTCGAGCACGGCGCCGAGGTGGGCATGCTGCCGGAATCGCTGGAGAAGGAGCGCCAGGTCGGGCAGCTCCAGCGCGACAACTTCCGGAAAGCGTTCAAGGCCGGCGCGCGGATGGCGTTCGGCAGCGACAGCGGCGTTTATCCGCACGGCGACAACGGCAGGCAGTTCGCCTACATGGTGGAGTACGGCATGACGCCGATGCAGGCGATCCAGGCGGCGACGGTGCACGCGGCCGAGCTCATGGGCTGGCCGGACGACGTGGGCGCGATCGCGGCGGGCCGCTACGCCGACATCATCGCGGTCACCGGCAACCCGCTCGAGAACGTGCGGCTGCTGGAGCACGTGCCGTTCGTGATGAAGGGCGGCAAGGTCTACAAGTCGGAGCTGTAGGAGCCCGCCATGCGGGCGATCTTCACGGTCGAATCGCCCGCATGGCGGGCCCCTACGGGACCACGTTTATCCGCCCGGGCTCCGGCGGCGCGACCGGCGAATGCTCCCGCAGGTATGCGCGCAACGCGTCGATGTCGACCACCCCCTCGACGCGCTCCGTCCCCTCCTTGAGCACCGGAAATCCGTCGCCGCCCCCGGCCAGGAAGCTGTTGACGGTGACCCGGTATTTCCCGTCGGGCCTGATCGGCACGCCGTCGATCTCAATCGCGCCCGGCGCGACCCGCTCGCCGTCCGGCGCGCTGCCGCTCCAGGCATAGGAGAAACCCGCCGACGGCATCAGCATGTTGGGAGCCTGTTGCCCCACCCACTGCTGTTCCAGCAGCGTGTCGATCTGCGCCCCCGTCAACGTCATCGTGACCAGCGTATTGCCGAACGGCTGCGTCGCCGAGATCTCCGCGAACGTCACTTCGCCGTCACGCTCGGAGCCTGCGGCCTTGTACAGCAGATCCGTGCGGATGCCTCCGGGATTCATGAACGCGACGACCGCGTGCGCCTCCCGGGTCGCCGCCAGCTGCGCGTCCGCGATCAGCGCGCCGAGGCGGGTGCCGCCCGCCTCGTTCGGCTCTTCCGTGATGTCCGCCGTGATGGTGCCGACGACGCTCTGCGAAACCGCCTGGACGCGTTCCCGGTAATCGGCCACCAGCGCCGCGACGTCGGCCGCCGGTGCGACGTCGTGCGCGACCGGGACGTTGTCCGTGCTGACCACCGTCATGTCGCCCGTGCGCGGAGCGAGACGGGCTTCGATCCGGGTATACCAGCGCCCGAAGGACCCGGCGCTGGTCACCGGCCGACCGTCGATGCGGCAGAGATAGTGGCGATGCGTATGGCCGGTGATGAAGAGGTCGACCGCCGGATCGGTCCGGCGGACGATGTCGATGATCGGACCGGCAAAGCCCTCGCATTCGTCCTCGTTGCCGTCCTCCGGATAGCCGCCCTGGTGGATGAGCACGACGATCGCCTCCACGCCCTGCGCCCGGATCTCGCGCACGAGCCGGTTGATCGTTGCCGCTTCGTCCTCGAAGGTGAGGCCGGCGACACCCGAGGCCACGACCACGGCAGGCGTGTCCTCGAGCGGCAGCCCGATGAACGCGACCGGCACGCCGCCGTAGCGCTCGATCGCATACGCCGGCAGCAGCGTTTCGCCGCTCGCGTCGACGACGACGTTCGCGGCGAGAATCTGGAAATCGGCGCCGCGGAAGCCAGGGTCCCCGCCCTCCCGCGGGCCGCCGTTCTGCAGGCGCAAAAGCTCCGCGCTGCCCTCGTCGAACTCGTGGTTGCCGGCCGCGTTGAAATCGAGGCCGAAGAGATTGGCGGCCATGATCGACGGCTCGTCGTGGAACAGGCCGGAGATGAGCGGGCTCGCGCCGATGAGGTCGCCGGCGGAGACGATCACGGTGTTCGGCACCTCGCGCTCGGCGCGCCTCAGATGTGCGGCGAGCCACGCCGCCCCGCCGAGCTCCGGCGCAGGGGCCGACAGGTTGCCGTGGAAGTCGTTGATCGCGAGGATCTGGAGCTCGACGTAGCGGTCGGCGCCGGGCGGCTGAGCGGCGCAGCCGGCCAGCGTGAAGAAGACGAGCGCCCGCCACGATCGGCCCAGGTGCATGCTGTAGGTCCCGGCTCCCCGAAGCGGGAGACGTTAGTGAGAAAAGACACCCAAGGCAACACGGCCAACGATATGCCGTCCGACTGCCAGCGTCGGTACAAAAGGCTGCGCCGGCGAATTCACGCGGCCGGCAGCACCGAGCACCGCCGTTCGCGGCCAGCCGAACACACGGACCTGCCACCGCGCGGGGGCGGCCCTTGGCACGGGATCAGCGGGCGTGGCAGGCGGGGTCGCGCACCCAGCGGCGCCAGGCCGCGCGCGCCGGGCAATGCCGCCGCAGCAGCTCCGGGGTGCGCCCCTGCACTTCCTCGATGAGCTCGATCTCGTTGCCGTCCGGATCGCGGACGGACAGCGAGCGTCCGTTCACCCAGCGCCGGATGTGATCGGGCTCGCCGTTGTCGTTCGCAACCTTGACGCCGAGATCCCAGATCGCTTCGCGCGCGCGATCGAGATCGTCCACGACGAAGCCCCAGCCGCGCGTCAGCGGCGGCCGCTCCCCGTCTCCGTCGTGCTCGTGCACGGCAACCAGCGCCCCGGCGCCGGCGAGTGTCGCGGAGCGGCGCGGCAGGCGGTTACCGGTTCGCACGAGCTTCAAACCGAATACGCGCGAGTAGAAAGCCACGGCGCGATCGACGTCGCTCACCGTGAGCGTCACACCGGAGACCTCGCTCACTGCAAGCCGCAGCGTCTCGCCCGCGGGCCGGCTGATGAGCTTGCTGACTCTTATCATGCCATTCTCCTGTCGTTCGCTCGCCGCGGGCGCCGGAAGCTCGGCCGCGCCCGTCGCAGGAATTGCATCCACACCACAGACCATGCCTGGTCGTTTCCTGTGACCGGATATCGACATGCGGCAGGGAAAAAAATATCCGCTCGCACAGCCGTTGCCTGCCGCGCTCCGGATCGGAAGCGGAACGGCAACAGCCGCGATCGGGAACGAGCCGCATGAGAAGGTGAGGAGGGAAAAGAATACCACGCGGGCGCCGACGAGCGTCAAGAGACCGTCGAGCGTTCCCGGGTTTCAAAGATTGAAAATGAATAAGAGCAGAATCGCGAGCGGACACGCGATACCCAGCAGCAGTCGGAAGGCGCGCAGCCTGGCTCCCGAGAAGCCGAGCTGGTCGGCGAGCAGCGTGTTCGGCAGCCGCCACGCGACGAACACGCAAGTGAGAAAAGCGCCGAACGGCAGCAGCAGGTTGGCGGAGGCGTAGTCGACGAGGTCGAAGATGCCGCTTTCGGCAAAGCGCGGCCAGGCGGCGAGCGGCCGCACTTCCGACCACAGGTTGAAGGAGAGCACGATTGGCAGTCCGAGCAGCCACAGCCCGGCACCGACGACGAGCACGGACGCGATGCGCGACAGGCGGAAGCGTTCCCTGAGCCACGCCGCCGGCGGCTCGAGCCCCGCGATGGCGGAGCTCAGCGCAGCGCAGGCGAGCAGGATGAAGAACGCGAAGCCCGCCACCTGCCCTCCCGGCATGTTCGCGAAAATCGTCGGCAGCACGACGAACGCGAGCTCCGGCCCCTGTCCGGGATCCACGCCGTAGCGAAAGGCGAGCGGAAAAACCACGAGCGCCGCCAGCACGGAAGCGGCGATGATCGAGCCGCTCACGACCGCTCCCGAGCGGACGAGCGACACGCCGTGCGGCAGGTACGCGCCGTAGGCCATCATGATGGCCATCCCCACGCCGGTGGCGTAGAACGCCTGACCCACGGCGGCCAGCGCAAGCTCCCCGTCCAGCGCCGCCCAGTCCCAGCGCAGGATGAACGCCCCGCCGCGCTCGAGATCGCCGGTCGCGAACGCGTAAGTCACGAGCAGCAGGAGCAGCGCGAACAAGCCCGGGATCATCACCTTGTTCGCAAGCTCGATGCCGCGCGCCAGCCCGGCGGCGGAGATCGCCACGCTGCAGGCGAGAAACAGGAAATGCCACACGAGCAGCGTCCCGGGCGAACCAAGAAGCGCGGCGAAGCGCAGAGCCACCGCATCAGCGTTCGCGTGCATCAGCTCGCCCGTGACGAAGCTCGCGACGTACGCCAGCACCCAGCCGCCGATCACCGTGTAGTAGGTCATGATCGCGACGATCGCGAGCGTGCCCGACCAGCCGATCAGCGACCATCGAGCGGATCGATCGTAACGCTCCGCCACCGCGCGTGCCGCCGCCGGCGGGCTGCCGCGCCCGCTGCGTCCGAGCATGAACTCGGCCGCGAGTATCGGCAGCGCAATGAGTACGCAGACAACGATGAAGACGAGAATGAACATTCCGCCGTAGCGGCCCGCGAGATATGGAAATCGCCAGACCGTGCCGAGCCCGACCGCGGCGCCGACCGAGACGAGCCAGAACGCGACTCTCGAAGACCAGCTTTCCCGGGTCATTCACGCCCCTTGTTTCGCGCATCGCGCGCCAATGCGCGGGCCGACGCCCGCACAGGAAGCATGCACGACCAGATACGGACCGTCGCGCTGATTATGTAAGATTCGGAGGTAACTAATGCACGCCTGAGCCGCACGCCGCCGACCCTTCGAACAGGCTTTTTCGCCCTGCGGAAAACCAGTTTCACTTACTGAAAATTCGGGTTGTGTTTCGCCCGGCGGACGAGTATTTTTCCGTACGCAAATTCTTGCGATCGTCCTTGTCGCGAGGTTTTTTTGCAGGGCAAGACACCATTACAGGGTACCCGAGCCTGCATCCCCCTGCTTGCCCGCCGCTCCAACACATCTACAACGGAAATAACACCATGGGAACCAGCCCAAAAGGCGCCATTGGCGCGCCTTCCGGATTCATTGGGGATTCGCAGGTGCATCCTGTCGAGTTGCTCAATGCGCTCCAGGCTGTGCGTAACGGTGATTTCTCCG
>CAZBGV010000023.1:0-4527 GCA_964491485.1 uncultured Woeseiaceae bacterium
GGACGCCGTTCTCGGTGCCGAGCAGGTGCTTCAGGAAGTACTCGTGGCCCTTGCCCGACGAGCCCAGCAGGTTCGAGCGCCAGACGAAGAGGTTACGCGGGAAATTCGCGGGATCGTCCGGGTCCTCGCAGGCGAACCCGAGCTCGCCTTTCCTGATCCGGTCGACGACGTAGTCGGCCGCCGGCATGCCGGCCGCCGCCGCCTCGCGCCCGAGCTCGAGCGGATTGCGATTGAACTGCGGCGCCGACGGGAGCCAGCCCATGCGCTCGGCGCGCACGTTGTAGTCGATCAGCGAGCCGCTCCACCCGGGCCCATCGGCGAGCGGCGACAGGAGCTCGGCGACGTCGAGCTTCTCGTAGCGCCACTGGCCGGTATGGCTGTAGAAGAAGGAGGTTCCGTTCATCTGCCGCGGCGGGCGATGCCAGTCCAGGGCGAATGCCAGCGGCAGCCAGCCGGTCTGCGGCCTGAGCTTCTCCTGCCCGACGTAGTGCGCCCAGCCGCCGCCGGACACGCCGACGCAGCCGCACATCATCAGCATCTTGATGATCGCGCGATAACCCATGTCCATGTGGTACCAGTGGTTCATGCCCGCGCCGATCACGATCATGGATTTGCCGCGCGTCTTGTGCGCGTTCAGCGCGAACTGCCGGGCGACCGTGATGACGCGGTCCCGGGGCACGCCGGTGATGCGTTCCTGCCAGGCGGGCGTGTAGGGCACGTCGTCGTCGTAGCTCGCGGCGACGTTGCCGCCGCCCAGGCCCCGGTCGATGCCGTAGTTCGCCGCCAGCAGGTCGAAGACCGAGGCGACCTCCGCGGCCTGGCCGTTCTTCAGGACGATCCTGCGGACCGGCACCTTGCGCACCTGGACCGGGTCGTGCTCCGTCTGTGCCCAGTGGGCGTTGCCGCCGCCGCCGAAATAGGGGAAGGCGACGTCCGCCGTGCCGTCGGCGCTGCCGAGCTGGCTCAGTGCGAGCCGCGTCTCGGAGCCTTCGGCCGTGCGCGCCTCGAGATTCCAGCACTTCTCGCGCTCGCCCCAGCGGAAGCCGATGGAGCCGCGCGGCACCACGATCTGCCCGCTCGCCTCGTCGAAGGCCAGCGTCTTCCACGCGGCGCTGTTTTGCTGGCCCGCGTCGCCCTCGAGGTCGGACGCGCGCAGGTAGCGGCCCGGGACCCGGTGCCCCCCGGGACGCTCCTCGAGCAGGACGAGGTTCGGCAGGTCCGTGTAGCGGCGCACGTAGTCGTCGAAGTACTCGCTTTTGCCTTCGAGATGCCACTCCTTGAAGATGACGTGGCCCATGGCCATCGCCAGCGCGGAATCGCTGCCCTGCTTCGGGTTGAGCCAGATGTCGCCGAACTTGGAGGCTTCCGAATAGTCGGGCGACACGACGACCGTCTTCGTGCCCTTGTAGCGGGCTTCGGTCATGAAGTGCGCGTCGGGCGTGCGTGTCTGCGGCACGTTGGAGCCCCACATCATCAGGAACGTGGAGTTGAACCAGTCCGCGGACTCCGGCACGTCGGTCTGCTCGCCCCAGGTCTGGGGGCTGGCGGGCGGCAGGTCGCAGTACCAGTCGTAGAAGCTGAGGCAAGTGCCGCCGATCAGGGACAGGTAGCGCGTGCCGGCGGCGTAGGAGACCATCGACATGGCCGGTATCGGCGAAAAGCCGACGACGCGGTCAGGCCCGAAGCGCTCGATCGTGTACACGTTCGCCGCGGCGATGATCTCGTTGACCTCTTCCCAGCGCGCGCGCACGAACCCGCCCAGTCCCCGGCGTTCGCGGTAGCTCCTCGCCTGCTCCGGATCCTCCTGGATGGAGCGCCAGGCTTCGACGGGATCGGCGTGCAGGGCGCGCGCCGCGCGCCACAGCTCGACCAGGCGCCGGCGGATCATCGGGTACTTCACGCGGTTGGCGCTGTAGATGTACCAGGAGAAGCTCGCGCCGCGCGCGCAGCCGCGCGGCTCGTGGTTGGGCATCCCGGGACGCGTGCGCGGGTAGTCCGTCTGCTGGGTCTCCCAGGTCACGAGGCCGTTCTTCACGTAGATCTTCCACGAGCACGAGCCGGTGCAGTTGACGCCGTGCGTGGAGCGCACGACTTTGTCGTGCTGCCAGCGCTGCCGGTAAGCATCCTCCCAGCGACGGCTCTGGTTGGTCGTCATGCCGTGCCCGCCCGCGAACTCGGTCTTCTCGCGGCGGAAAAACGCCAGCTGGTCCAGAAAGTAGCTCATATTCCGCTCCGCGTTCCGGTTACTTCGGCGACACGCCGCGCATGCCGCCGACACGAGCATGGCATCCGGTCCGGTTCCCGGCGCCGGCAGGACGCCGCAAGGGCGCATTACGCATCGATGGAGAAGCGATGGTCCCGACCTCGGCGGTCGTGGTCAAGGGGCGATGAGCAAGCCATGCAGGCTCGAGCCGGGTCATCGTTGCCGTCCTGGCCGTCGGCGCTCCATCAACAGGGCGTGGCGGGTGCCGCACTCGCTCGCGGTACCGCGCGGCGTACGATAGCGCAGCGGCGCCCCGGCGGACTGATATTTGTCAAACCCGCGCCGGCGCTGCGCGCGGCGCGCGGCGACCGGTCCCGCGCCGGCGCGGCATGCATGGAACGGGCCATCCGGGAGGAAAAGCAGGACTGCCGCGAACGAATTGACCTGTGTCAAGTCGGGACGCCGGGGGTGCAGGTAACCTGCGGCGACTCGTTGGGACCCGGCATGATCCTGCTCAGCTACAGCACTTTCGGCCTCACCAATCTGCCGCTTCCGGACGCCATCGATGCCGTTGCACGCGCCGGCTACGCGGGCGTCGAGCTCTCCTTCCATCGCGACCAGTTCAATCCGTTCGACATCAGCGGCGACGACCTGGATGCCCTGAAGCGGCGCATCGATGCCGCCGGCATCGTGCCGGCCTGCATTGCGACCGCGTCCCACTTCTTCAACCCGCAACGCCCGCACGAGCCGTCGCTCGTGACCGTGGATGTCGCCGGCCGCAAGCGGCGCATCGATCTCATCAAGCGCGGCATCCGCGTGGCGCGGCACCTCGGCGTGAACCTCGTGACTTTCGGCAGCGGCTTTCGGCGTGCGGAGCACGTGCGCAACCCGTCGCTCGATCCGCGCGAGATACTGGTCGATTCCATCCGCGAGTGCCTGCGCGAGCTCCGCGACGGCGAGGACATCACGCTGCTGGTCGAGCCCGAGCCCGGCATGGTGATCGAGACGCTGGACCAGGGCCTGGAGCTGGTCGATGCGGTCGGCGACCCGCGTTTCGCGCTGCACATCGACCTCTGCCACGCGTACTGCTCGCATGCCGATTACCTCGACGCGCTGGGCAGGGCGGCTCCGCACGCACGTTACCTGCACATTTCGGATGCGCGCGAGGGCTGGAACCTCAGGATCCGGACGGACGAGGGCGGACTCGTTTACGACCTCGATTGCGCCAGCGTGCTGGTGTATTTCCCGGATTCGGCGGACTTCCTTCTCGTCGATCGCGATCACCCGCTCTTTTTCTGCGATCGGGAGCCGGGCCCTGCACGCCGCCGCCGCATCGACGAGCTGCTGGCGGCAGCCGGCGTCGTGCGCCCGTTGCGCACCGTGGATTACGGCGGCCTCTACGCCGGAGCCTCGGAGCTCGACGACGAGATCTTCACCTGCCTGATCTCGGTGCCGGAGCTTCCCTTCGACGTGCTGGAGCGGGCGCGGCCGATCGTCGCCTTCCTGCGCGGCGCCCGCAGTCCGGTGCTGGTGGAAGATAGAGTCGCCAACACGCTGACCGGCATCGTGCATTACCACGACGTTCCCGGGGCGGGCACGCTGGACCTGGCGGCGAGCTTCAGGGCGCTGAACGACCATGGCTTCCATGGCTACGGGTCGGTCGAGCTGTATCACCACGTCGCCTGCTGGGAGCAGGCGCTCACGGACAGCTACCGGCACCTCGCCGCCATCCCGCAGGCATCCTGACAGCCCGCTGCAGGATTGCGCCATGATCGATTATCGAGCCCTCGGCTGGACCCCCGCGAACGTCGGCGAGCTGGATCACCGCACGCTCAAGGCGCCGAGCGTCAAGCTGCGCGGAGCCCATCCCGGCGCGGGCGGGGACATCGTCTATTGCATCGACCTGCGCCTGCGCCGCCCGAACGCCGACGAGTACCTGAGCGGCACCGAGGCGCACTCGCTGGAGCATTTCCTGCTGGAAGGTTTCCGGCGCCTGCTGCCGGAACATTTCATCGGCGTCGGCGTGATGGGCTGCCGGACCGGCTTCTATCTCAGCCTGCTGAACGAGGGCCGGCGCGCGGTGATAGAGGACGCCCTCGAATCCGTCCTGCACGGCGTGCTGCGGGCCAGCGCCGTGCCGTATGCGCGCATCGACCAGTGCGGCCGCTGGCAGGACCACGATCTCGGTCTCGCCCGGGCGGTCGCGCGCGCGGTGCTCGAGCGGCGTGCGGCGTGGGCGGACGTGGCATGACGGTCGGGCACCGCGCGCGCTGGCAGGTCCGCGGCGTGCGAGCCGTCGCCTACGACCTGGTCAGCGTGGCCGA
>CAZBGV010000023.1:4627-42198 GCA_964491485.1 uncultured Woeseiaceae bacterium
ATCGCCATCGGCGGCGGCGTGCTGACCGACGTGGTCGGTTTTGCCGCCGCGAGCTACCGCCGCGGCGTGCCGCACATCAAGGTACCGACCACCCTCATGGGCTACGTCGATGCGTCGGTAGGCATCAAGACCGGCATCAATTTCAACGGCTGCAAGAATCGCCTCGGCAGCTTCGAGCCGCCGCGCCGGGTCCTGCTCGACCGCCGCCTGCTCGGCACCCTCCCCAGGCGCCATCTCGAGAATGGCGTGTGCGAGATCATCAAGCTCGCGGTGATCGCCGATGCGGGCCTGTTCGCGATGCTGGAGCAGAGCGGCGCTGCCGGCGTCGCCTGCGCGTTCCAGGATGCGCGCGGCGGGGAAATCCTCGATCGCGCCATCGACGGCATGCTGCAAGAGCTCGAGCCCGACCTCTGGGAGGACGACCTCGCGCGCAAGGTCGACTTCGGCCACACCTTCAGCTACGGCCTCGAAACCCGCTTCGAAGATCGCCTCCTGCACGGCGAAGCCGTGCTGCTCGACATCCTCGTCTCGGCCGCCATCGCGCGTGCCCGCGGCCTGCTGGCGGCGCCCGCCTGCGAGCGCATTTTCGACCTGGTCGACGCTCTCGGCATCGTGCCCCGGCTCGAGCTCCTCGACGCCGGGCTCATGTGGCAGTCGCTCATGGATCGCGTCGAGCACCGCAACGGCCTGCAGCGCGTGCCCCTGCCGCGGGCGATCGGGGAATGCATCTTCGTCAACGACGTCGCGCGGGCGGAGATCGAGGCCGCCATCGACGTCCTGAGCCACCGGAGCCCGCTGCGCCATGACCGCATCGCCCAATGTTGATGCCGGCGAAATCGCTCACTTCGACCGGGTAGCGAGACTGTGGTGGGACCCTCACGGCAAGATGGGGCTGCTGCACGCGATCAACGACCTGCGCCTCGAATTCATTACGAGCCGCATTGCCGCTTCCCGGCCGCGCGTCGCCGACGTCGGCTGCGGCGGCGGCATCCTGGCCGAGGCGCTGCACCGGACCGGGGCGCGCGTGACCGGCATCGATCTCTCCGGGCTGTCGCTCGAGGTCGCCCGCCGGCACGCGGAGGGCGGCGGCCTGGCTATCGACTACCGGCTGCTCGGCGTCGAGGAGCTGGCGCGTGCCGAGCCCGGCCGCTTCGATGCCGTCACGTGCATGGAGATGCTCGAGCACGTGCCGCAGCCGGACCGCGTCATCGACGCGTGCGCAAAGTTGCTGAAGCCGGGCGGCACCGCGTTCTTCTCGACCATCAACCGCAGCCTCAAAGCGCTTGCCTTCGCCATCGTCGCCGGCGAATACATTCTCGGCCTCCTGCCGCGCGGGACCCACACGTACGCCAGGCTGATCAAACCGGCCGAAATGCGCGCATGGGCCGCGAGCGCCGGGCTCGAGTTCGAGGCCGTCGCCAGCCTCGTGTACAACCCGTTCACGCGCCGCTTCCGCGTGGCCCCAGGCCGCGAAGACATCAACTACATGGCCTGCTTCACCAGGCGCGGTCCGCGGTGAAGCGCTTTTTCGCCCTCTCGCGCTCGACTCACGGCGTGCTGGACATCGCCATGCCGGGCTTCGTCGCGCTGTTGTGGCTCGGCGGCTTCCCGCCCTGGCCGGTGCTCGCGCTGTGCCTCGTCGTCGCGCTTGCCGGTTACACGGCCATTTACGCGCTCAACGACCTGGTCGGTGTCCGCGATGACGTGGCCAAGGTCCAGGGCGGCCTCAAGTCGGGTTACGCCGTCGAGGCGTCGGGAATGCGTTACCCGCTGGCGCAGAACCTGATCAGCCTGCGAGCCGGCTGGCTGTGGTTCGCCTTCTGGTTCGCGGTTGCCGTGACCGGCATCTGGCTGCTCAACCCGAAGATCCTGGTCATTCTCGCCGCCGCCGCCGCGCTCGAAGTGCTGTACGTGAAGCTGCTCAAGGTCACGTGGTGGCGCACGGTGGTCAGCGCGCTGGTCAAGTCCGCCGGGCCCGTCGCCGCCGTGTTCGCGGTCGTTCCCGCGCCGTCCGCGGCCGGGCTGGCGCTGATGCTGGCCTGGCTCATGCCGTGGGAGATCGGCGGCCAGAACATCCCGGCCGACTGGAACGACATCGAAGAGGACCGCCGCATCGGCGCACGCACCATTCCCCTCTGCTTCGGCCCGCGCGTCGGCAGCGCCGTCGTCCTCGCCGGCCTCGGAGTCACCGTGCTGGTCAGCCCGCGGCTGGCGTCGCTGTCGCCGTTGGCGCCCGGTTGGCCGTTCCAGCTTGCGGTCTTCGTCGCCGGCGCGTGGCTGCTGCTGCTGCCGGCGATCCGGCTGGCGCGCACGCGCGACGGCCGCCAGGCGGCACGCCTGTTCGACCGCGCCAGTTTCTATCCTGCCGCCTTGCTCGCGATCGTCACGACGTTCGTGCTGCATGCGAGTTGATTTTTTGCAAATCCGCAACCGGCGCCAGCACCGGCGGCTGGCGCAACGTCCCGTTGATCCAGGTCAACATCCGCGCCGGCTGCGTCCCGTATACATGACGCGGGTGGGCCGCAGTGCGTGCAGGGCATTCAAGGGGTGCGATCATGATCAACATCGACCCGGGGCAGATTCGGCCCCTTGGCGAAGGTTTCGAGGGACGGCTCGAGCGGATCTTCGAGCACGATCGGGGCGCGGTCTGGCGCATGCTCACCGAGCCCGAGGGGCTCGCGCAGTGGCTGGCGCCAGGCGCCATGGAGCTCCGCCCGGGCGGCAC
Organism: uncultured Woeseiaceae bacterium; assembly: GCA_964491485.1. GTDB lineage: Bacteria > Pseudomonadota > Gammaproteobacteria > Steroidobacterales > Woeseiaceae > IDS-8. The sequence continues at coordinate 7,353 of CAZBGV010000023.1, forward strand.
CGTGCGTATCGACTTCGCCGACAGCGGCACCACGATCGAGAGCCGCGTGCTCGAGCTGGATCCGCCGCGGCTGCTCGCCTATTCGTGGAGCAGCGGCGAGCAACCCGAACGTCCCCTGCGCTGGGAGCTGACGCCGGTCGGGAACGGGACGCGCGTGGTGCTGACCGTGCGGCTGCCCGCGGGAGAGGACATCGCCAGGGCGTGCGCGGGCTTCGATGCCCATCTCGAGATGCTGGCGGCCGCTCTCGAGGGTGTCCCGATCCGCTTTCCCCTGGATCATTACCTCGAAGCCCGCCGGGCCTACGAGCAACTGCGGCCGGAATAGTCCACGTCAGTAGCCGGTCATGCCGCCGGGGCGGGAGCGCAGCAGCTTGAAGCGCTTGAAACCGATGCCGACGTAAGGCTCGAGCGGAAAGTCCACCATGCCGCGGAGCTCCCGCTGCTTGATGGGCTGTGAGCATCGGAACTCGCCGCCCCGGCCCTTGTTGATCTTCGATATCGACGCATAGCAGATCTTCGAAGGGCAGGTCAGGGCGCAGCCTGCGTTGGCGAAGAGCGTGATCCGGTCCTTGGCCGATATCGCCTCGAGGAACGCGAAATTCTCGTTCAGGTGCATCGGCAGCACCACCGAATCGTACAGCTTCAGCGCGTCTTCGATTTTCCTGTGCGTCTTCACGTTCTTGATGACACTGGCGTCGATACGATAGGCGGGGAAGTCGCTCCGGATGCGCCTCGCGAGATCGTCGTTGGTGACGATGACCGAGTTGCCGGGGTGATGCCAGCGCCGCAGCAGTGAGACGCTGCGCTCGTAGTCGCCCGGTTCCAGGTAATGATTCGAAAGCGGCAGCCGAATGCCGATCCCGGCGTTGTTCAGCTGGTAGATGTCGCGATCGGAGAGCTCGCGGCGGGCAAAGGCCCGGCCGCCGTAAAGCGGCGTGTATGCGGCGAAACCGAAAACGCTGTCGATTGCGAGCAGCGGCAGGTTCCCGTAGTGGCGCCGCAGGAACTTGAAGATGGGCTCCGACGGCGACTTGCCGCGTGCCGAGACCGTGCAGGTGACGTCGGGCGCGGGCAATTCCCGCGTCTCCGTGAACTTGCGAGCTGTCTCGACAGTAGTGGCCGGCTTCGTCGCCATGGGATCCCGGCAGCGCGCCGTCAGGCGGCGCGCTTTGCGTCAATCCTGGCGCAGCCGGGATTTCCCGATTTGATCCTTGTCAATCGCCGGTCATTCTCAGCCGACGATACGGAAATCGATGACCACCGCACCGGGCACCCGCTGGCGATACTCGACCGTCAACCGGTCGCCGTAACGGCGGTCGAGCTGGGCCAGCAGCGGCACCGGGTCGTGGTCGTTGATGAATTGCATGCACTCGCCCGGCTCGAGGACGTCGAGGGCTGCGAAAATCGCGGAATGCCGGAAGCGGTGCGCGATGCCGCGGGCGTCGAAAAGGTGGCCGGTCGCGGCCGCCGCTGTCTCATCCATGGATCCAATCCTCAGCAGTCAGGGGACGCGCGGCAGTATGCGCGGCGCCGTGGCGGGATTTCTTGATCCAGGTCAGGCTGGGGCGGGCCGAAACGGCGACAATGGCGCCGGTGCACGATCGGTGGAGGGGGAAGATGCCCGAAGGACCCGAAGTTCGCCGCGTGGCGGACCGGCTCGCTCTGAAGCTGGCCGGCCGGCGCGTCGAGGAAGTGACGTTCGGCTTGCCGCGCCTCGCGCGCTTCGAGGACCTGCTCTGCGGCTCGGTCGTGGACGCCGTGAGCACGCACGGCAAGGCGCTGCTGATCCGCTTCGATAACGGCCTCACGATGTACTCGCACAACCAGCTTTATGGCCGCTGGTACGTGTGCGAGCGCGGGCAGCTCCCGAGCACCGGCCGCAGCCTGCGAGCGGCGTTGCACACGGCCACGCACAGCGCCCTGCTGTACAGTGCGTCGGACATCCACGTGCTGGACGCCCGCGGGCTGGCTCGCCATCCCTTCCTGAGGCGCGCCGGTCCCGACCCGCTCGCGGGAAAGTTCCCGGCGCGCGATGTCGCGGAGCGGCTGCTCGATCCGCGTTTTCGCGGCCGCGCGCTCGAAGGCCTGTATCTCGACCAGGGCTTCATCGCCGGCGTGGGCAACTACCTGCGCTCCGAGATCCTGTTCGACGCCCGCGTCGCGCCGCAGGCACGCCCTCGCGACCTCACCCCCGCCGCCGTGGGGCGGCTCGCCCGCAGCACGCTGCTCATCGTGCGACGCTCCTACCGCACCGGCGGCATCACCAATGCCCCCGTCCGGGTGCAGGCCCTGAAAAGCCTGGGCTTGTCCCGCGACGACTATCGCTTTGCCGTCTTCGCCCGGGAAGGGCAGCCCTGCTATCGCTGCGGCACGACGGTGCGCCGCCGGACGGCCGCATCGCGGCGCCTGTACTGGTGCCCGGCCTGCCAGGCACCGGCGGAGGAAGGCCGGGACCGCTGACGCGGCCTGCCCGGTCCCCGCCGTGCCGGTCGCTCAGGCGCTCGCGGCCACGGCGGCCTCGGGCACGCCCCGGCGAGCGGTCCGCGACTTCGCCACCCGGCCTTCCAGCGAGGCAAGGAAGCGCCACACGAACAGCAGCGTCACGGCGAGCAAGCCGCTGTAGCCGACCCAGGCGAGCAGGTAAGGCAGGGTGGGATCGCCCTCGACGCGTACCCGCGGCAGGTTGAACGCCAGCAGGCCGAGCGTGACGATGCCGCCGAACAGCCACATGCCCATCAGCCAGATCCCGGCCTCGAACCCGCTCAACGTGCTGCCCCAGCCCGTGGCCTGGCGCGGCGCCGCGGCGGCGACGGTGCTCCGCGCGCGGGCGCCCATGGTCATCAGGTCGAAGGCGATGATGCCCGCGCCGAGCAGGAACACGAGTCCGAACAGCGGCAGCAGGAGCTTGTACAGGCTCATCATCGGAAACACGTCGCCGCCGAACCAGTCGAGCCCGAGCGTGCGGTAGACGTAGACCTGCATCGTGCCGCCGATCGCGAAGGCGAACGCGACGCCGAGGATGCTGGCAAACACGAGCCAGAAGCCCAGCTTGCCGAGCCGCTGGTCGAAATTCCTGAGGTTGCGGACCGCGGGAACGGCGTAGTAGGCCGCGCCGAGGCCGAGCATGCCGAACGTGCCGAACAGCGCGAGATGCGCGTGGCTCGGCGTCACCCAGGTGCCGTGCGACCACACGTTGGTCAACGCGAAGGTCATGCTGAACCCGAGTATGCCGGCACCGACCTGCTCCAGCACGACCGACCCCAGGATGAAATAGAACGCCGGCGCGTTCTCCAGCGGTTTGCTGTTCTGGTGCGCATCGAGATACACGTGCCAGAAGCAGAACACGAGCGGCAGCGGCTCGAGCGCGCTGAACAGCGAGCCCCAGAACTGCCAGAACTCCGGCGTGCCGATCCAGAAATAGTGGTGCGCGTTGCCGATCAGACCGGACAGCCACACCAGCACGACGCCCCAGAACACGGCATAGCCGACCGACTTGACGTCGACCTTGAACAGCAGCACCAGCAGGAAGCCGACCAGGGAGATGTGGATCACCTCCCAGACACCCTCGACCCAGTAGTGCACGACGAACCAGCGGAAGTATTCCTGCAGGTCGATGCGCGGCACGTAGAACAGTCCGAAGATCCAGATCGCGGTCAGCGCGATCACGCCGATCCCGAGACCCCAGTGAATTTCGTTCCATTCCCGGACCGGCGGAAACGTGCGGAGCACGACGTACGCGAGGATCGAGAACCCGACCAGCACGACGAGGTCGGCGATGCGGCCGGCCTCGAGGTATTCCAGCCCTTCCTGCAGCCACGGCTGGCCCGCCCACCAGCCCGCGACGCCCCTGGCGGCGAGCCCCTGGCTCAGGAAATTCCAGATCACGGTCAGCAGGAACGCCCAGAACAGCAGCTTGATCAGCCACGGCGCCGCGAGCTCGCGCCTGGAAAGCAGCGGCCCGACGAAGAAGATCGCCCCCATGAAACCGGCGATGATCCACAGGAGGCCGAGGTTGAGATGTTCGGCGCGGACGACGTTGAAGTTGAGGATCCCGGCGAGGAACGTCGGATCGGCGTGCTGGACCGCGAGGATCAGCCCGAAGGCGACCTGCACCAGAAACAGCACGAGCATGAGCATGAAGAAGCGCAGGCTCAGGCGCTGCGTGGCGTACTGGATCTGCATCACTGCTGCTCCAGGGAACGGATGTAGGCGACGATGGCCGCGACTTCGTCCTCGTCGAGCTGGTTCTCGTAAGCCGGCATGATGCCGGCCGGATAGCCATCGACGACGTGGACGTTCGGATGGAGTATCGATTCGGCGAGATAAGCTTCGTCGGCGGTGATCTCGGTGCCGTCGGCGAGCGGCACGGTCGAGCCGTACAGGCCGCCCCATCCGGGTCCCACGCGACGGCTCGCGTCCGTTGCATGGCAGGACAGGCAGGCATAGTTGCGGGACAACTCTTCACCCTGCTGAACGAGGTCCGGAGGCTGCGCGCCGGACGGAATGCCGGCGACCGTCACGGAGGCCGCGGCTTCCGCCGGCCCGGCCGCCGGCAGCGCGCCGGCGCTCGCGACCGGATGCGCACGGCCCGCCAGCGCGAGGCGCCGTTCGAGGCTGCCGGTCTTCACCGCGGGCGGCCAGCCTTCCGTGTTCAGCGCCGAGGTGTATTTGAAGTACGCGATGAGCTCGCCGATTTCCTCGCGCGTCATCGGCAGGTTCGGCATCAACGTCGTGCCGCCGCCGCGCCGCTCGACGCGGGCCTGTGCGCCCGGAAACTTCGCGTAATACTCCGCGAGCGACGTCACGCCGGCATCGGCGGCGATCGTCGGATCGGAGAGCTGCACTTTGAGCGCGGCCTCGGTCGGCCATCCGCCCGCTGAAGGCAGGAACGCCGCGAGCCAGGCGGGCCCGGTCTTCTCGTATTCGTCGGTCAGGTCCGGTGCGAAATAGGCGCCGTTGCCGACCATCGTGTGGCAGCCCATGCAGTTATAGGCCTGGAACACCCGCTTGCCGTTCAACGCCTGGTATTCGCCCAGGTGATATCCCTCGGGGGTCGCCTGCCCGCGGGAGCCGAGAAACGAGAACGCCGACAGCACGATGAAGCCGACCAGCATCATGCCGAGCACGAGCAGCGCCCGGAGCCGCTTGCGCCCTTCGGCGCAACGCTCGCCCTCGCGACAGCTCATGGCCGGTCTCCCTCGGCATCCTCCGCCGGGACCCTGCCCGACTCACGCGACCATGCGTCGTGCAGGAAGAGGGTCCGCAGGGAGCCCAAAAAAACGTAGAACACGTACACGGCCAGGGCGAACCCGAGCAGGAAATAGATTTGCCACGCGATTCCCGATTCCGGCCAGTACTCGAAGTCGCGCCAGAACGGCCACGACAGCGCAACGCCGATGCCGGACGCCACGACCGACAGGAAGAGATCGATTATTCGTTGCATCAGGTGACTCCCCGCTCTGCCTTGCCGCCGAATCTAGAGGCGGCCGCGGCGCGGCGTCTTGATCCAGGTCAAGACGCGGCGCGGGCCGGCGCCCTAGCATCCGGGAGAAGCCGGCGAGGGCACGAGGAAGATTGAGTACGCCGTGGACATGCCGATCTCCAGTGTGCCGGAGGGTGGGAAGTTCCGGGACGGCGTCACCTGCAGCGACTGCGGGCTGCGGACCATGTGCCTGCCGTACGGGCTGGATCGCAAGGCGCGCGAAAGCTTCGAGCGCTGCGTGCGCCGGCGCCGCCGCCTGCAGCGCGGCGAGATGCTCTACGTCGCGGGGCGCCGCGCGCATGCGGTGTACGCGCTGCGCTGCGGTTCGATCAAAACGTTCGCCGTGGATCCGGCGGGCGAAGAGGTCGTACAGGCGTTCTACCTGCCGGGCGAGGTGCTCGGTATCGAAGCCCTGGCGGGCGACCTGCACGATCATTTCGCGGTGGCTCTCGAGCCGACTCTGTACTGCGAGATTCCCGCGGGCGCTCTTGCCGATCTCGTGCCGCGCCTTCCTCCATTGCAGCGCCAGCTGATGCGCATCGTCAACCGGCAGCTCGGGGAAAGCCGCCGGCAAAGCTTCATCTACGGCCGGCGCGAGGCGCGCTTGCGGCTCGCCGCTTTTCTCCTGGAGATCGCGAGACGCCGCGCCGCGCGCCGGCTCTCGGCGACGCGCTTCCGCCTCAGCATGGACCGGCGCGACATCGCCAATTACCTCGGCCTGACGCTAGAGACGGTGAGCCGCGGCTTCAGCCGCCTGCAAAGTGAAGGCCTGATCGAGTCGCGCGGCAAGGCGATCACGCTGTTGCAGCCGCGATCGCTCGCCGTGCTTTGCGGGCTCGGCGATCCGGAGAGCCTGTCGTGATTGCCGGGCGAAGTAGTAATTGACTTAGGTCAATCGTATGCACTCGCGAACTCGCTACATTCAAAGTGCCCCGAGGTCGTGGAACGCGCCCGGCCCGGAGGCCCCAGGTTTCGACAAGGACGTATTCGTGAGGCGTCGCCTCACCCGGCAAGCGAGGGCAGGGAACATGAACAAGACATTAACCTCGAGGGACCAGGATGTCCTGGCGATCGGCAGGTCGGCATCGCACTTCCGGCGAGAGCGTCGTTCGCAGGCCAGCGGGGCAGTTGCGCGCGCCACCAGGGCGGTGCGCCGCTCCATGAAGAATTTCTTCGGAGGCATCGCCGAAGGTCTTCGCATGTCGCGACTGTACGACGAGCTGTCCGGGATGAGCGACCGGGAGCTGGCCGAGATCGGCATTACCCGCGGCGAGATTCCCGCGGTCGTTGCAGGCACCCATCGTATTTCCGGAACGGCTCGCTCCCGCGGCAGCCGTGCCGGCAGCTGACCGTTCGCCGGCCCGGACATCGGCCGAGCCGGGTATCGACGAAGAGGATCACAGCTACCTTGCAGCGCTGTTCCTCGGTCCGTCCGGGGAAAACGGCGCATTGCTGGAATCCCTGCTGACGGGGTTCCTGCGCGATCACGTCTACTGGCGGCGCAACTTCCATCCCGAGGATCCGCCCACGATCCCGGCCGCCGCGCAGTACCGGCCGGATTTCATCGACGCCGCCGCTCGCCTCGAGCAGGCGCTGTTCGGGCTCAGCGCGAACCTGAAGAAGTCGGTGCCTTTCTTCGCGCCGCGCTACATCGGCCACATGTCCTCGGATCCGCTGCTGCCCGCGCTGCTGGGCCAGCTGATTACGACGTTGTACAACCCGAACAACGTGGCGAGCGACGGCGCGCCGGTCACGCTCGACCTCGAGCTCGCGGTCGGGCGGCAGCTTGCCGTCATGCTCGGCATGGACCCGGAAGCGCCGTCGGGGCCGCGCGCCTTTGGACATATCACGTCGGGCGGCACGACGGCGAACTACCAGGGCCTGTGGCTGCTGCGCGCCGCGCGGTTGTACCCGCCGGCGCTCGCCGCGGCGCTGCGTGCAACGCAGGATTCACCGGCGGCCGGCCTGCGCGCGCCGCTGCCGGGCCGCCCGTTGCTCGTCGAGCTGGACGCGTGGGCGCTCGCGAACTTCACGATCCCGCAGGCCTGCGACCTGCACGCGGATTTCAGGGTTCTGCTGGACGGGCTCGATCCCGATGCCCGCCGCCGCCTGCTCGCGCGGGTCGAGCAGGAACGCTACGAGACCCTGGGGCCGGAATTCTTCGCCCGCCACGGGATCGCCGCGCCGGTCGTGATCGTGCCGGCTACCGCGCATTACTCCTGGAGCAAGGCGATGACGGTCCTCGGGATGGGGCGCGGCCGCCTGCGCCGCGTACCGACGGACGCGCACATGCGCCTGGACGCAAACGCATTGGAAGCCGTGCTCGAAGCGCAGCGCGCGCGGCGCGAGCCGGTGCTCGCGGTCGTCGGCGTTCTCGGCACGACCGAGTTCGGCACCATCGACCCGCTGCACTCCGTGGTCGCGCTGCGCGAGCGTTTCTCCGCAAAGGGGCTGGGCTTCGCGTTGCACGTCGATGCGGCCTGGGGCGGATATCTCAGCACGCTGTTCCGGCGGGCCGACGGCGGCTGCGTTGCGCGCCGCGACGTGCGAAGGCAGTTCCGGTATTTTCCCAGCCCGCCGGTGTACCAGGCGTTCCGCGCGCTGGCCAAAGCCGACACCGTCACCGTGGACCCGCACAAGCTGGGCTACGTCGCCTACGGCGCGGGAGCGTTCGTCGCGCGCGATCATCGCCTGACGGAATTCGTCGGGGAGCGCCCGCCCTACCTCTACGACGTGCGCGGCCAGGCCGCTCCCGCCGCCGACACGCGGCTGCGTGAGCTCGGCGACTATATCCTCGAAGGTTCCAAGCCGGGCGCGGCCGCGGCGGCCGTCTGGCTCACGCACACCGTCGTGCCGCTCGACTGCGAGCATTTCGGCCGGCTGTGCCGGCAGACGGTGCGGGCCGGCGAGTATTTCTACGACCGCCTGGGAGAGCTTTCGGAAAAACTCGTCGGCGAGTGCCTGCTCACCGTGCCCATCGAACCCGACACCAATCTCCTGTGCCTGGCGCTGAACCCGGCCCGCGGCGCCTGCCTGGCCGCGGCGAATGCCCTCGGGCGGCGCGTCTATCGGCACATCGCCATCGACAGCAGCCAGCCGGTCCAGACCCGGCAGTTCATCGGCTCGTACACGGCGATCCGGCGCCCCTCCCTGGGCGACGCCGCCGCCGCCGATCTTTGCGCAGCGATCGGAGTACGCCCGGAGACGTTCGTGCCGGTCGTCGCCGATCCGGAAAGGGAGGCGGACCACGTGTTCCTGATCCGGCACACGCTCATGAACCCGTGGCTTCGCGTCGCGCAGGACGGCAGGAACTACATCGACCGCTACTGCGAATTCCTCGAAGCCGTCATCCGAAGGGAAGTCGCTTGTTGACGGCGCGCGCGCCCGACCTGCAAATGCGCACGACCGGCGTTACACTGCGCCAACGAAAGTGCGGCAGCTTCGCTGCCCGTCCATCACCGCATGTCGAGCCATGACCCGATCCCGTTCGTTCGTTATCAAGTCCTCTGACGAGGTGCCTGCCTTCACCGTGTCGAAGCGGTTCCCGGTGCCGAGAAACTTCGGTGTGCCGGCCAATTCGCGCGTGGAGCGGGGCAGGACCTGGTCCGCGCCGCAGGGCGCCAGGCGCGTCAAGGCGTTCGAGGTTTATCGCTACGACCCGGAAGCCGGGGGCAATCCGCGGCTCGATCGCTACGAGGTCGACCTCGACGACTGCGGGCCGATGGTTCTCGACGCGCTGATCTGGATCAAGAACAAGGTCGACTCCAGCCTCACGTTCCGCCGTTCCTGCCGGGAAGGCATCTGCGGATCCTGCGCGATGAACATGGACGGCACGAACTGGCTGGCGTGCACTCGCTTCATCGAGGAGACGGAAACGCCGACGACGATCTATCCGCTGGCGAACATGCGCATCCTCAAGGACCTCGTCCCCGATCTCACGCATGTCATCGCGCAGTACGCGATGGTCGAACCGTGGCTCAAGACGAAGTCGCAGGCGCCGGATCGCGAGCGGCTCCAGTCACCCGAGGATCGCGAACGGCTCGCGGGCTACGAGGAATGCATCCTGTGCTTCTGCTGCACGTCGGGCTGCCCCAGCCACTGGTGGAACGGCGACCGGTTCCTGGGCCCCGCGGCACTGCTCTGGGCCTGGCGCTGGCTCGACGACAGCCGCGACGAAGCGAAGGGAGAACGGCTCGACGAGCTCGAGGACCCGTTCCGCCTGTATCGCTGCCACACCATTCTCAACTGCACCCGGACCTGTCCCAAGGGATTGCATCCCGGGAGGGCCATCGCGAACATCAAGAAGATGATCGCCGAGCGAAACACCTGAGGGGACGCCGTGGCCCGCCGCGCCCATGAAGACCCCCGGCCGCTCTCGCCGAACATCCAGATCTACCGGCCGCAGCTCACCTCGGTGCTGTCGATTGCCAACCGCATCACCGGGATCGTGGTCAGCATCGCCGCGGTCGTGCTCGTCATCGGGCTGGTGGCGGCGGCGAGCGGGCCCGGAGCCTACGCCCGGTTCCTGGACGTCATCGGCTCGTGGCCCGGGCGTCTCCTCGCGTTCGTGGCGACGTTCGCGTTCTTCCTGCATCTCTGCGGCGGCATCCGGCACCTGTACTGGGACACGGCGCGCGGCCTCGAGCTCGGTCCCGTGTACGCCTCCGGCTGGCTGGTCGTGATCGCCAGCATCGTGCTGACCGTGGCGGCCTGGATCGCCGGGCTGGCGCTGGCGGGGCCGGCCTGATGGGCCGCTATCGCCTCAGCACGCCGCTCGGCCGCGCCCGCGGGCTCGGCTCGGCGAAGTCGGGGTTCGGCCACTGGTGGACGGAGCGCGTAACGGCCGTTGCGCTCGTGCCGCTCACCGCATGGCTCGCCGCGGCGCTCATCGCCGGGCGCGGCAGCGACCATGCACAGGTCGTCGCCTGGCTGGGCTCTCCGCTCGCGGCGGTGCTCATGATCCTGCTCCTGGTCACCGCCTTCTGGCACGCGGCGCTCGGGCTCCAGGTGGTGATCGAGGACTACGTGCACTCCGCCGCGAAGATCTGGGCGCTGCTCGTCGCGCGCTTCGCCTGCGCCGCGCTCGCCGTCGCGGGCGTAGTGGCCGTACTGCGCATCGGCCTCCTTGCCTGAAAGCCTTCGCAGGCCGGCGCCCGCCGGATTGATCCAGGTCAAGATGTTCTGCGGCGGGCGGCGGCAGCATCTGCCGCATGCACCAGGCAGCGATCTTCGATCCCGAGCTCGTGCGGCGCTACGACCGGCCGGGGCCGCGCTACACCTCGTACCCGAGCGCGCCGCTGTTCAGCCCGGATTTCGGTGAGCCCGAGTTCATCGAGCAGGCGCGGCGCAGCAACCAGGAGCTGATCCCGCGCCCGCTGTCTTTGTACGTGCACGTGCCGTATTGCGCGAGCCCGTGTTTCTACTGTGCCTGCAACCGGGTCATCACCCGCGACCCCGCGAAAGGCCGCCGCTACCTGGAGCGGCTGCTGTGCGAAATCGAGCGGGTGGCGCCGCTGTTCGACCGCGACCGTCCCGTCGTGCAGCTGCACTTCGGCGGCGGCACGCCGAACTTCCTGGCGCCGGAGCAGCTCGCCGCGATCGTGGAAAAGCTCGGCGAGGTGTTCAGTTTCGGCGCGCCATCGCGGCGGGATTTCTCGATCGAGCTCGATCCGCGGCATGTGCACCCCGGCGATGTCGCCGCCTATGCGCGGACCGGATTCAACCGGGCGAGCATCGGCGTGCAGGATTTCGATCCCGACGTGCAGCGTGCCGTCAATCGCATCCAGAGCGTCGAGGAGACCGCCGCCGTGATCGACGACTGCCGGCGGGCGGGGTTTCGTTCCGTCAACGTCGACCTCATCTACGGCCTGCCGCGGCAGACCTGCGCCGGGTTCGAGCGCACGCTGGACACCGTCGCAGAGCTCCGGCCCGATCGCCTGGCGGTCTACGGCTATGCGCATCTTCCCGCCCTGTTCAAGGCGCAGCGCCCGATCAAGGCCGAAGAGCTCCCGGACGCCGAAACGCGCTTGCGCCTGCTCGGGCTTGCAGTGGAGCGGCTTACCGCCGCCGGCTACTGCTACATCGGCATGGATCACTTCGCGCTGCCCGGCGACGACCTCGCGCTCGCCCAGTCGCGCGGCGGCCTGCATCGCAACTTCATGGGCTATACCACGCACGCGGAATGCGACCTGGTGGGGCTCGGGGTGAGCGCCATCAGCCGCATCGGCGACAGCTACAGCCAGAACCGGCGCGACCTGCCCGCCTGGGAGAGCGCCGTCGACACCGGAAGGCTTCCCGTCTGGCGCGGGCTCACCCTGGACTTCGACGACGTCGTGCGCGGGGACGTGATCATGCAACTCATGTGCAGCGGCGAGATCGACTTCGAAGCGGTCGAGCGGCGCTTCGGAATCGGGTTCGAAGCTTATTTTGCCGAAACGTTGCCGAACCTCCGGCGGCTGGCCGACGACGGCCTGCTGGTGCTCGAGGGCTCGCGCATGGTCACCACGGCGCGCGGCCGCTTTCTGCTGCGCGTCATCGCGATGGCCTTCGACCGCTACCTCGCTGCGGCACCTGCGAAAGACAGCGCGCCCCGCCATTCGCGGGTCATCTGACAAGGAGCAAAAATGGTGATCGCCAGCAATCTCGGATTCCCGCGGATCGGCGCGCAGCGCGAGCTGAAGCACGCGCTCGAGGCGTTCTGGGCCGGCCGCTGTGACGGCGCCGCGCTCGAAGCGAGCGCCCGCGCGCTGCGGGCCGGCAACTGGCAGTGGCAGGCGGATGCGGGCATCGGGCACATCCCGTCGAACGACTTCTCGCTCTACGACCACGTGCTCGACACGACCGCCATGCTCGGCGCCGTGCCACCGCGATTCGAATGGTCGGGCGACACCGTCGGCCTCGCGACGTATTTCGCGATGGCGCGCGGCCTGCCGGGTGCGCCGGCCATGGAAATGACCAAGTGGTTCGACACGAACTACCACTACATCGTGCCCGAGCTTGCCCCCGACCAGGAGTTCCTGCTCGCGTCCACCAAGCCGGTCGACGAGTTCCTGGAGGCGAGGGCTCTCGGGATCCTCACGCGGCCGGTCCTCGTCGGCCCCGTCAGCTACCTGCTGCTCGCGAGGCCGGCGCCGGGGGTGGCGGACTTCGACCGGCTGGCCCTGCTCGAGCGCATCCTTCCCGTTTACGAGGAGGTCCTGCGGCGCCTCGCCGCGGCCGGCGCCGAGTGGGTGCAGATGGACGAGCCGGTGCTGGTGCTCGAGCTCGACGAGAGGGCGCGGGACGCGTTCGCGCGCGCTTACGAGCACCTCGGCCATGCGGCCCCCGGGCTGCGACTGCTGGTCGCGAGCTATTTCGGCGGCCTGGCCGATAACCTCGCGACCGCGCTGGACCTGCCGGTCGCCGGCCTGCACCTCGATCTCGTGCGCGCGCCGGAGCAGCTCGACGCGGTGCTGGCATCGGGGTCGATTCCCCCCGTGCTCTCCCTCGGAGTGATCGATGGCCGCAACGTCTGGCGCAGCGATCTCGATGCGGCGCTCGCCCTGGTCGACCGGGCGGTCGCCAGGCTCGGGCGGGGACGGGTCATGGTCGCGCCGAGCTGCTCGCTGCTGCACGTTCCGCTCGATCTCGAGAGCGAAACCGGGCTGGACGACGAGCTCAAGCGCTGGATGGCCTTCGCGGCGCAGAAGCTCACCGAGCTCGCGACCGTCGCGCGCGGCGCCGACCGGGGAGCGGCCGCGATCGGCGACGCCCTCGCCGCCAGCCGTGCTGCCGCCGCCGCCCGCGCCGGCTCGTCCCGCATCCACAGCGCCTCGGTCGCACGCCGCACGCAGGCCGTCGGTCCCGCGATGCTGGCGCGCAGGAGCCCGCGCGCGGTCCGCCGCCGCGCGCAGCAGGCGGCGCTCGATCTGCCGCCGTTCCCGACGACGACCATCGGCTCGCTGCCGCAGACGGCGGAGGTCCGCCAGGCGCGCGCCAGGTTCCGGCGCGGCGAACAGGAGCCGGCGGCTTACGAGCGCTTTCTCGAGCAGCAGATCGAGCGGGCCGTGCGCTTCCAGGAGCGCATCGGCCTCGACGTGCTGGTGCACGGGGAATTCGAACGCAACGACATGGTGGAGCATTTCGGCGAGCAGCTCGAAGGGTTCGCCGTCACCCGGCATGGCTGGGTGCAGTCCTACGGCTCCCGCTGCGTCAAGCCGCCGCTGATCTTCGGCGACGTGGCGCGCCCGCAGGCGATGACCGTGCGATGGTCGCGCTACGCGCAGTCGCTGACGGACCGGCCGGTGAAAGGCATGCTGACGGGACCGGTCACGATGCTGCAGTGGTCGTTCGTGCGCGACGACCAGCCGCGTGCGGAGACCGCGAAGCAGATTGCGCTCGCCATCCGCGACGAGGTCGGGGACCTCGAAGCAGCCGGCATCCGCATCATCCAGATCGACGAACCGGCGCTGCGCGAGGGGCTCCCGCTGCGCAAGGCGGACCAGGAGGACTACCTGCACTGGGCCGTCGAGGCGTTCCGGCTGGCCGCCTCCGGCGTTGCCGACGGCACGCAGATTCACACCCACATGTGCTATGCCGACTTCAACGACATCATTCGTTCGATCGATGCGATGGACGCGGACGTGATCTCGATCGAGACGTCGCGCTCGCAGATGGCGCTCCTCGACGCCTTCGTCGACTACGAGTACCCGGGCGAGATCGGCCCGGGCGTGTACGACATCCATTCGCCGCGGATTCCGCCGCGGGAGGAAATCGAGCGGCTGCTCGGGAAGGCCATCGCGGTGCTGGATCCCGGCCGGATCTGGGTCAATCCGGACTGCGGCTTGAAGACGCGCGCCTGGGACGAGGTCGAGCCGGCGCTCATGACGATGGTGGCCGCGGCCGGGCAGCTGCGCGCCGCCGGGTCGCAGCCCGCCCCGGTCGCGGGCAGCGCCCGCGGGTAGCGGACCAGCGGGCTTGCCGCGCTCAGCCGCCCGACCCCGCGCGTACGCGCAGGGACGGGCGAGCACCGTAGGCGAGCAGGGCCAGCGCGGCGACGAGCACCGCGAGTTGAATGCCGAGCGACTGCAGCGTCGGGTAGATGCCGAGCAGCTCGATGCGCGGGAAGGCAACGGGATCGAGCGGCAGCTTGCCGGCTTCCTGCAGCGCCGCGACGCCCTTGCCGGCAAATATTACCGACAGCGCGATCATGACGGCCGCGGTCGCCCCGAAGAACTGCCGCAACGGCAGGCGCACGCCGAAACGAAAGATTGCCCACGACAGGCCGACCAGCACCACGGCGCCCGCCACGGTGCCGGCCGCCATCGCCGATTGCGCCGCGCGCACCGTGATCTGGGCCGACAGCGCCTGGAAGAACAGCACCGTCTCGAAGACTTCGCGATACACCGCGATGAAGGAGATTCCCGCGACGGCCCAGAGCGCGCGGCCATCGAGCGCCTTCTGCACGCTGTCGCGAATGAAGTGCTGCCAGCGCTGCGCGGCGAGCTTGCCGTGCATCCAGAAGCCGACATAGAACAGCACCGCGGACGCGATCAGGGCCGTCAGGCCTTCCGTCAGCTCGCGGGTCGCTCCGGAGATGCTGATGAAGTACGTCGACACGGCCCAGGTCAGCGCCCCGGCGGCAAGGGCGGCGATCCAGCCGCCGTGCAGCCAGGCCAGCGCATCGCGCCGTTCGGTCTTGCCGAGGAATGCCGCGATGGCGCCGAGCACGAGGATCGCTTCCAGCCCTTCGCGCAGCAGGATGACGAACGCGCTGACGAACGATACGCCGGGCGACAGGGAAGCGCCGGTTTGCGTGTCCCGCGCGGCCTGCAGCAGCCTAAGCGCGTCGCCGCCGGCGGCCTGCACCTCGTCGAGCGGCCGGTGATTGCGCATCGCCAGCCGCAGTCCGGTCATCGCCGATTCGACCTCGCGGACCAGCTGCGGCTGTGTCGTCTGCAGCGCGGCCTCGGCCAGCTCGAAACCTTCGAGGTAGGCGTCGACGGCCGCGGCGTGCGCGGCCTGCGCGCTTCCGTCCGCGTACAGGGAGAGGCTCCGGCGGACGCCGGCCATCGCGCGCACGAGGGGATCGCCGCCGGTCTCCGCGAGGGCCGCGGGATTCCGGCGCAGCCACGCGTAGAGATCCGCGGCCGCGGCGTCCTGTGCGGCGAGCGCGGCGGGTGTCGTGGTGGTGAGCTCGCGCATCGTCGGCAGTTGCGAGGCGGGCGTTTTCTCGAAGACCTGCTGCCCGGCGTGCAGCGAGTCGGCATCGGCGTACAGGCCGCCCACGTAAAAGGCGAGCGCCCAGCGCTCCGCGTCCGACAGCTGGCGGAACGCCGGCATCGCCGTGCCGTCCACGCCGAGCGTGATGGTGTTGAACAGCCCGTACAGGCTGCGCGCCCGCGCCCGTTCGGCGTCCGTGAAATCGGTGGGGGAGGGCTCCATCCCGGCACTTGCCGCCGCACCGTCGCCCCGGCCGGCCGCGCCGTGACAGCCGGCGCATTGCTGCAGGTAGAGCTGTTCCGCGGCCGCGAGGTCGGGCACGCCCTCCGGGGCACCGGCCAGCATGCCGGACGCGAGCAGGACGTCCGTCATGCGTCCCGCGATGGCAGAGACTTCGGCCGGCGCGGCGCGTGCCTGGATCGCCGCGTGCAGCTCGGTCGCGAGGGGCAGGAGCCGTTGCCGGGCCTCGCCCGGTGCGAGCCCGCGCACCTCGGCGCCGATCAGCCCGGCGAACTCCTGCATCTCCTGGTATTCGAACGCATCGACGATGGCACCGTCGTCGACCGCCGCGGCGTAATCGACCCCGACGTAATCCACGAGCTGGGCGAGGCGGCCCGGATCCGCCCGGGCGGGCAGTGCCGGGATCAGGCAGAGAAGGGCCAGTGCCAGCGCAAGACGCATCATTGGGATCAAGGCTCGAGAATCCGCGTGAATATAAATATAAATGATAATCATTCCCATTGCGATGGCAAGTGCGGGCTGCCGCCCCGCCGGCCCGTCGCGGCCGTGCCGTTCCCGCGGGCGCGGGGTGCACGGCTCACGGCACCTGCGGCGCCGCCATCGCCGCCCGCCTCGCGTTCGGTCAGGGGCGGGGACGGCTCCTCACCAGCCGCCGTGTGCGCCGACGACCGCGGCGGCGATGGCGGCCAGCCCGAGGCCGAGCAGCACGATGTGCACCGCGAGAAAGGCCCGCGGCTTTTGCATCAGCCCGGCTTTCTGCAGCACGCCGAGCGGCTCGAGGACGAACAGCATCATGAAAAAAAGCGCCCAGGTGAAGATCATCAGGTCGATCCACCAGCCCGCGGGCCAGGCCAGCCGGGCGGTGCCGCCGAGCCGCACCAGCAGGTCGACGCCCGTCGCACCGACCACCAGCACGGCGGCCCGGGCCTGCCAGGCGAAGCGCCGCCTGATCTGCCGGAACACGGCCAGCCGTTCCGGTTCGGAGCGATCCTTGCAGACGAGCAGCGGGAGCAGCGTGGCGGTCACCATGGCCACGCCGCCGATCCACCACACGACGCCGAGCACGTGAGCCGCACGGACGAGCAGGATCATCGGATCAGTTACTCTTTATACAAAGCGATCGGTAGCGCCACCTGGCTGAACCCTGCCCGCTCCGGGCCGTGACCGCATTGATTCAGATCAAGGCGGCCGGAGCGCTGCGGCCGGGCGGCGGCGGTCGATCGCGATCGGGGGCGGGCGTATTGCCCGGGTTATCTGCCGCGAAAAAGCGAGTGAAATCATGAGCAATCGATCCACCCTCCACGATTTGCGGTCCGAGCACCGGCCGGAGTCGATCCGACGGCGCCTCGACGACCAGCAGCACCCGAGCTATTTGGGCGACGCGGTGCTCGGCGGCATGGACGGTTGTGTCACCACGTTCGCGATAGTGGCCGCCGCGACGGGCGGCGGGCTCGCACCGGCGGTGGTGCTGATCCTGGGCGTCGCCAACCTGCTCGCGGACGGCTTCAGCATGGCCGTCGGCAATTACCAGAACAGCGAGAGCCGGCGGCAGCTGATCGACAAGGTGCGCCGGATGGAGCAACGGCACATCCGGCTCGTCCCCGAGGGCGAGCGCGAGGAAATCCGCCAGATCTATCGGGCCAAGGGCTTCGAAGGCAAGGTGCTCGAGGACATCGTCGAGACGATCAGCAGCGACGAGGAGCTGTGGATCAACACCATGCTCATGGAGGAGCACGGCCTGCAACTGCAGACGCCCAATCCCGCATGGGCGGGATTCGTCACCTTCGTCGCTTTCTGCCTCGTGGGCCTCATCCCGTTGCTGCCGTACCTGGTGCCGGGACTCGACGTTTCGGTGCTGTTTCCCGTCAGCGCGGCGGCGACGGCCGGAGCTTTCTTCCTCATCGGTCTCGCCAAGGGACGCCACCTGGAGCAATCCATGATTCGCGGCGGGCTGGAGACGCTCGCGATGGGCGGATCGGCGGCTGTCCTCGCGTACGCCGTCGCCGCCTTCGTGCGTACCGTTGCCGGCGGGGCCTGATGCGGCCCCCACGGCCGGGCACGGCACCGGAGGCCGGCGAAGGGGAACAGTCGGTGTGCCCGGCCACGTATAATCACGACGTGGCTCGACCGATACACATCCCGGGGCCGCTCGTCGACGATGGCGATGAGCGGAATTTCTGCAGCAGTTGCGCCTTTTCCGCCGTTTGCCTGGCCAGCGGCTACGACAAGGAGCGGCTGCGGGAGATGCACGTGCTCGTCGAGCACACGGGGCCCTATGAGGAAGGGCGGCACATTTTTCGCGAGGGCGACGAGTTCAACGCGATTGCCGCCGTGCGCTCGGGCACGATCAAGACCTATGTCACCGACCTCGAGGGGCGCGAGCAGGTGCTCGGGTTCTACCTGCCCGGCGAGGTGATCGGCCTCGCCGGCATCTCCCGCAACCGCTATCCCTGCAACGCGGTGGCCCTGGAGCGGGTCGAGCTCTGCCGCTTTTCGTTCCCGAGAATGGCGACGCTCGCCACGAAAGTGCCGGGACTGCAGCAGGAGCTGTTCCGCCTGCTGAGCGAGGACATCGGCAAGGCGGGGCTGCTCGCCGGCGATTTCGACGCCGACGAGCGCATGGCGGCCTTTCTCGTGAGCCTGTCGAGGCGCTATGCGTCCCGCGGCTTCTCGGCCAGCTATCTGCACCTGCCCATGTCGCGCACGGACGTGTCCAACTACCTGCGGCTCGCGCCGGAGACGGTCAGCCGCATCCTGCGGCGTTTCCGGGAAGACGGGCTCGTGCGGGTCGAGCGCCGCGAGATCGAGTTGCTGGACCTGCCGCGGCTCGAAGAGCTCGCCAGGAACGTGCTCCGTACCTGACGCTCACCCGTCCCCGGCGCGCATTTCGCTGCTCACCGGCCGGACTCGCGGGTCCCCTCGAGCCTCGTATCGGCCCGGCGGAAAGATGCCCGCCCGATTTCACCGGCCTGGCGGCTCCGGCTCCATCGGTGATTTCCCCTGGTAAGGCGTGGCGACGGGTTGCCGCACCGTCAGGGCCGGTGGTAGGTAGGTTCCGCAGCATGTCCGCGGGACTACTTATTGCTGGCCGCCGCGGCCAGGCCATAGGCTTGCATCCAAGATCCTGGTGCGCCCTGGCCGGCGCCTTTGATTGCGACACGGTGCTACCGAAATGCAAGCATTCTCCACGTTCCTGTGTGTCATTGATCCCACGGTCGAAGCACAACCGGCTCTCGAGCGGGCGGCCTGGCTGGCATCCCGTACGGGCGCCGAGCTCGAGCTCCTCGTCTGTTATTACGACGAGTTCCTCGCCGGCACGCGCCTGTTCGACTCCGCCGCACTCAAGCAGGCCCGGGCGGAAACCCTCGAGGACTGCGAGCGGCGCCTGGAACGGCACGCGGAGCCGCTGCGGGCAGCAGGCCTGACCGTGCGCACGAAGGCGCTCTGGGTGCATCCGTTGCACGAAGGCGTCGCGCGGCACGCCGCCTCGATCGGTGCGGACCTCGTGTTCAAGGATACTCACCACCATTCTGCGCTGTCCCGCGCGCTGTTTACGAATACCGACTGGAACCTGATAAGGACTTGTGCGGCGCCGCTCTGGCTCGTCAAGCCCGGAGCGCTGCCGGAAACACCGGTATTCATCGCCGCCATCGACCCGATGAATGCCCACGACAAGCCCGCCGCTCTCGACGACCAGATCCTCATCATGAGCAAGGAGCTGGGCCGGATTACCGGCGGGCAGGTGCATGCCTTCCATTCCTACGATCCGCGTATCGCCGTCTCGACCACGATCGCGAATGCCTACATACCGGTGTCGCTTCCGATCGAGGAAATCGAAAGGAACATGCGCGCGCAGCACGAGAGCCGCTTCAAGGAGCTGACGGAATTCCATGGCATCGATGCGGAAAGAACCCACCTCCTGTCCGGGCGTACGCACGAGGAGCTTCCGGCCCTTGCCGCCAAGCTCGGCGCCTCCGTCGTGGTCATGGGCGCGGTGGCGAGGAATCCGCTGAGACGGGTGTTCATCGGTTCGTCCGCGGAGCGCACGCTGGAACGCCTGCCTTGCGACCTGCTCATCGTGAAGCCCGACTGGTTTCGCTCTCCCGTCGAGCTGCGGGACAAAGACGTGGCATGATGCCCGCCGGTCCTTCCGCGTGCGGCGGCCCGCGGCCCAATATAATGCGGCTGTCGCCCGGCCGAAGCGCGCCCCCCGACGCCGGCGGAGGACTACGCCTTGACTGATCCCGCACGCGGCCGGAACCTGCCGGGCTCCAACGAAAGCGGCCGGATGCTGCCCTCCGGCGACCAGCCGGACTCGTTCTTTCGGGATCTCCTGGACGCGGCGCCGGACGCCATGATCGTCGTCGACGACGGCGGTCGGATAGCCATCGTCAATACCAAGGCCGAGAGCATGTTCGGCTACCCGCGCGAGCGGATGCTCGGCGCATCGATCGAGATGCTCATGCCGGAACGCTTTCGCATGCGCCATGTGCAGCATCGGGATGCCTATGCCGCGGCACCGAGGGTGCGGGCGATGGGCACCGGCATGCAGCTCGTGGGCGTGCGCGCCGACGGCACCGAGTTCCCGGTCGAAGTGAGCCTGAGCCCGATCGTTTCAGGATCCCGTTCTTTCGTCGCAAGCGTCATCCGCGACGTGACCGAGCGCCAGCAGATCGAGGAGGCACTGACGGCGGCACGGGAAGCCGCGCAGCGAGCCCAGAAAGCCAATTCCGCATTCCTCGCCGCGGCGAGCCACGATCTCCGCCAGCCGGTCCAGGCGCTGGGCCTGCTGTCGGGCGCGCTCCGGCGCACCGTGCAAGACCCGCTCGGGCTCGAGATCATCGACAACCTGCAGGAGTCGCTGGACGGCATGACGAACCTGCTGAACTCGCTGCTCGACATCAGCCGCCTGGATGCAGGCGCTTTCGAGCCGAGCTTCGAGGATTTTCCCGTGCAGCGGCTGTTCGACCGGCTGGCGTCCGAGCTCTCCCGGCAGGCGATGCAGAAGAAGCTCAGCTTCGAGGTCGTGCCCAGCAAGGCCCGGATCCGCAGCGACCCGAACCTCCTCTCGGAAATCATCCAGAATTTCGCCTCGAACGCGGTGCGCTACACGGAACAAGGCGGGATCCGTCTCAGCTGCACGGAGCATGAGAACGAAGTCTCGATCACGGTGACCGACACCGGCATCGGCATCGAGGCGAGCCAGCTGGAGGACATCTTCAAGGAGTTCCACCAGGTGAGGGCGCCTTCCAGGAAAAGGGAAGGCTTCGGGCTCGGCCTGGCGATCGCCCGGCGGCTGGCCGACCTGCTCGGGCACCGGATCTGCGTCGAGTCGACGCCGGGCAAGGGCTCCGCGTTCTCCGTCCGCGTGCCGCGCGCCCGTGAAGACGCGGGGCAGGCCGTCGTGGCGGCGGCGCGCCCGGAGACCGGCGCCTCGACGACCGGCCTGATCCTGCTGATCGAGGACGATGTCAAGGTGGCGAAGGCCTGGGAGATCCTCCTGCGTGCGGAAGGCTATCGGGTGGCCGTCGCCGAATCGGCCGTCGATGCGCGCCGGGTCGCCCAATCGCTGCCCGAGCCTGCGCAGTTGATCATTGCGGATTACCACCTCGCCGACGAGTCCAACGGCATCGATGCCACGCGGATCGTTCGCGAGCTGCTCGGCACGCTCGTGCCCGCCTTCATCGTCACCGCCGACACGTCCAAGATCCTGCAGAAAGTCGAGGCGCTGGAGAATTCCCGGAGCATGAGCAAGCCGATCAGTCCGGAAGTGCTGCTGCGGCTTGCGCGCGAGGCGATCGATACCGGCCAGGCGTGACCGTCAGTGGCGTGACGTTTCGAGTTGCAGGCTCATCCTGACGAGCTCCGCGAGCGAGCGCGCCTGCATCTTGTCCATCACGCGCGCACGATGAATCTCGACCGTGCGCTGGCTCGCGCCGAGCTCCCAGGCGATGACCTTGTTGGGTTTACCTGCAACGACGAGCTCCATCACCTCGCGCTCGCGCCGGGTCAGGCGGGCGAGGCGGGCTTCGATTTCCGCCAGTGTCTGCCGTTCGGATCGCTGCCGTTGATCCGCGTTCAGCGCGTCCGCAATGCGCTCGAGCAGGTCCTGCTCGCGCACCGGCTTCTCGATGAAATCGAAGGCACCTTTCTGCATGGCCTCCACGGCCATCGGCACGTCTGCGTGGCCGGTAATGAAGATGATCGGGATGGAACTGCCCATTGCCAGCAAGCGTTCCTGCAGCTCCATCCCGCCGAGTCCCGGCATCCGGATGTCGAGCACCAGGCAACCCGGCTGCCCGCTGTCGTAGCGCTCGAGGAACTCGTCGCCGGACGCGAATGCCTCCGCGGCGCGACCGACCGACCGGAGCAGGAGCTGCATGGCGTTACGCACGGCCGGGTCGTCGTCGACGATGAAAACCACAGGCTGCTGATCCGATGTTGCGTTCATCCGTACACCCTCGTCACCGCTGCGGGCAGGAGCATGGAGCAATCCCGTGAGTCGGACGCACGACGTCCAGTTTAGCCCGGTGCGTTCAACAGTCCATCCGTGCAAGTCGCAGCGTGGCCGGTCAGAGCCCGGCGACGGCCTGCGCGAGCGCGTTGCCGATCCGCTCGGCGCCGTCGCCGCCGCTGCCCCGCTCCCGGAGGGAAGCGGGTGACTGTACCGGGCCGAAGGTGACCGACAGGGCGGCGAGCCGCGGCCAGCGGCGGTGCGGCGGCCAGGCGGCGAAGGTGCCGTCGATCCGCGCCGGCACGACGGGTGCGGGAACCTGCTCGAGCAGTACCCCGATGCCGCGCCGGAACGGCTGCAGCGAGCCGTCGCGCGATCGGCGGCCCTCCGGAAACCAGACCAGCACGTCGCCGGCTTCGAGGACGCGCGCGGCAACCCGGAGAGCCCGTCCGAGATCGCGGTCGGGATCGACGGGGAATACGCGCAGCGCGCGGCTCGCGGCACGCCAAGCCGGTCCCCGGTGCATGATGGCCGACCAGCCCGCCCAGCAGGTACGGCGCCGCAGGGAGGGAGACAGGGCGGCGGCAAGCGCCAGCGGATCGAGGTAACTGGCGTGATTGGGCGCGATCACGAACCCGCCTCCCGCGGGCAGGTGTTCCCGGCCGCTCACGCGCAGGCGGTACGGCCCCGCCATCGCCGCGCGCACGAACGCCATCACGAACAGGGCGAGAAGCCACCGCAGCGGGCCGGGCGCCTCCAGGTACCGCAGGGCGTCATCCGTGCGCGCATCGCGGCGGGCATCGCACCCTGCGGCGCCCGGGGCGGAATCGATTGCCCGGAGCAGATCGCGCATCGTGAGCACCCGGCTCAGCTGCTCACCCCCCGGGGATACCCCGAAGCGTTCCTCCATTTCGGCCGTCAATGTCACCCAGCCGAGGGAATCGATGCCGAGATCGAGCTGCGGGCTGGAATCCGGCTCGACCCCCGGATAGCGCTCGCGAAGCCATTGCCACACCGGTCGTACTCGCGCGCTGTCCAGCAGCCGGTGATCGGCTTGGTCCAGCTCGACGGCCGCCGACGCCGCGCGTGTCGAGGACGCCTCCGCGTACAGCGCCGGCAGCAGGTGCCTGCGCAGCTTGCCGAGGCGCGTGCGAGGCAGTTTCCGGCGCACGACGCGGTACTCGCGGACGCGCTGCCAGCGAGGCAGCGTGGACATCACGGCGTCGAGCTCGTCGCGCAGCACCGTGCGCGCGCTCATCGTGCCGCGCGCGCGGATGGCGTCGTCGTCGGGCACGACGAGGGCCAGAAGGTCTCCGTGCGGCGCGAGCAGCGCGACTTCGCGTATGTAAGGACTCGCCTCGTAGCGGCGCTCGAGCGGCTCCGGCGTGATTTTCTTGCCATCGGACAGGACCAGGACCTCCGAACGACGGCCTATTACGTGCAGGAAACCCTGGTCGTCGATCCAACCCATGTCACCGGTGCGGAACCAGCCGTCTTCAGTGAAAGCCCGTGCCGTCGCTTCGGCATCCTGCCAGTACCCTTGAAAGACGTTCGGTCCGCGGACCTGGATTTCGCCCCCGCCTTCTCCGGGCCCGCCGGCGATACGCAGCTCGACGCCGGCGAGCGGCCGGCCTTCCGAATCGAGACGTCTCCTGCGAAACGCATTGAACGTCACGATCGGCGACGTTTCGGTCAGACCGTAGCCGGTCAGCACGAGCCATCCCAGGGCCTCGAGCTGTTCCGCGACGCCGGAGTCCAGGCGGGCACCGCCGGAGGCGAGGATCCGCAATGACGGGCCGACCCGCCGGTGCACGGATCGAAACAGCACGCGCCCGACGTTGATTCCGAGTCGACGACGCAGGATGCCGGCGCAACGCAGCGTGAAGTGGAAGAGCGCCCGGGCGGCGGGTCCGCGCATCCGCACGCCGGAATGTATCGACTCCAGCAGAGCTTCATACAGTCGCGGGACCCCGATCAGGATCCGGACTCGCGCGCGAGCGACCGCGGCCGTCAGCTCCGGGCCCGTGATGCCGGACGGCAGCACGATGGCGGCGCCGCGAGCCAGGATCGTGAGCATCCCGACGGTGGCGGCGTAGGCGTGGTGCAGCGGCAATGGCAGGAGCACCCGGTCCGTTCGGGACACGATGCCGGCGGCGAGCAGCGCGTGGACGTTCGACATGAGATTGGCATGCGTCAGGGGAACGCCCTTGGGCACGCCCGTCGTACCGGACGTGTACAGGAGCACCGCCACCCGGCGTTCGTCGCCGGCGCGCGCCGCGATTTGCCGCTCTCCGCGTGGGAGCCGCTTCCAGCTCCTTGCGTCGCCGTCGGCATCGAGCAAAATGATCGGTGTGTGCGCGGCCATGCCGGCCTGGTGCAATGACTGCACATGGCCGATCACCGTCACGGCGCAGGCCGGGGTGCTTTGGCGAAGAACGGCGCGCAACGCTTCCTCGTCCGCCTGGTCGTCCAGCGGGATCGGCACACAGCCAGCCGCGGCGACACCGAGCCAGCCCATTACCCATGCCGGACTGTTGGGCGCCCAGAGCAGCACCAGGGCGCCGTCGCGGAAGGCGCCACCGTGCAATCCCGAAGCGAAGCGCGTGATGTCGCTGTGCAGGGCGGCGTAGGTGATGCTCGCCAGCTCTCCCGAGGATCCGGAAGCAAGGATTGCCGGATCGTCGCCGCGCTCGGGGAACCCGGCAATCAGCTCGACCAGTGTGGCGGGAGCACGCATCGTTTCACAGCCGTTTGCCGGTCGGATGGCGCAGCGGAGCCACTACGATGTCGAGCACCGTGAACACCAGGGCCACGCCGATGACCGACGTCATGGAGATCTCCAGCAGTCGTTTCAGCAGCAGCAGCGGCAGCAGTGCCTCCGGCAGCTGATCGAGACCCGGCACTTCCGTGCCGGGCGGACGATTGAGACGCCTCTTGACGGCACTCGACAATGCGTCACCGGCAAGCGCAAGGGCACCGACCGCGGCGCCGGTCAGCGGGCCCGTGCCGGCCAATGCACCCGCGATCGAGCAGGCGGCAATGCCTCCAATGAGCCCGCGCCACGTCTTGTGCGCGCCGAACAGGCGCTCACCATCAGGTAGCGTGAGCCCGAAATCCAGCGGCCACGCAAAGCGGTTGCCGCATGCTCGCCCGAGTGCCCAGGGGACACTGCTCGCGATCCCCACGAGGAGCAGCGCCCGAAGGGCGGCAATCAGCTCCACGACGGATCAGGGGCGGCACCTGTCGTGCCGCAGGCCAGATGTCGTCTTTGGGCCGATTCTCCGAGGTAGCTCGAAAGCAGAAGACTACGTTCACCCCTCGATCCTGTGTTCGAGGGAATGCAGCAATTCGGCGGCATCATTCCAGGTGCGCTCCAGTTGCTCCCGAGCTCTCTCGCTGACGTCCTCTCCCCGCCGGCGCACGGCGGTAAACTTCTTTTGCAGCCCGTCGCGAAGTTTCATGAGCTTCTCGATATCACGTTCCCATTGTTCCCGGACCCCGCCTTTCAACTTCGCCAGCTCCTTTCGCGCGGCTTTCGATCTGCGGTTCAGGTCAGCCAGCCGCTCCTCGAGCTGGTCGATGAATCTCTCACTCTCGCGCAGGGCTGCATCCACCTCGGCTTCCGCCTGCAGCCAGTCGGCGACGGGATCGCCGCCATTGAAACCGTGACGCTCGGCGAGGAAGTACGCCGCCTCCGATACCATTTGCCTGCGCTGGCTGTCGCTCACACCGTGTGTCGCCACCATGTTCATTCTCCTCCGCTTTTACCGTTCACACAGAGTTCTCATGCGATTCTCCAGTGGAAGTACGGAGCGTTACATAGTGGACAGTCCGTACGAGCCAAGGTCTCCGTCACGTCCTTTTCACTACGTAGTTGTTCTTATCGATGCCGATGGCGGCCGGCGCTACGTTTTGCTCGTGGCGGTATTCCGCGGCAGGCCGGGTCGCGGATACGCCGCCACGGAAAGGACAACGTGTGAAACCTGGAGGAAAGAGTCATGGCTTTGGGAGAAATCGTCCCCTGGCGATGGGTCAGTTTTCCGCGTTCGGGTCGCGATCAAAGGACACTCGATGGCTTCCGCGGAAGCGTCGCGTCCCTGCATCGTGAGATGGACAGGCTCTTCGAAAGCCTGTGGAACGAGGGCTTTGCTTCCTCGCCGCTGCTCGGAGACTGGGCTGGACTGGAAGTCATGCCGCAGCTGGACGTGACCGAGGACGAGAAGGCGTTTTCAGTGAAGGTCGACCTGCCCGGAATGGACGAGAAGGACGTCGACGTGACGCTTGCGGATCGCGTGCTCACCATTCGCGGGAAGAAGGAAGAGGACAAGGAAGAGAAGGGCAAGGATTACCATCGCCGCGAGCGCGCCTTCGGCTCGTTCCGCCGCAGCATCGAAATTCCGGCGGCGGTCGACGTGTCGCGGATCGAGGCTTCCTTCAAGAAAGGCGTCCTCACGGTCCACCTGCCGAAAAGCAAGGAAGCACGGGAGCAGATCAAACGCATCGAGGTCAAGGCGGCCTAGCGCCACCGTAATCCCGGCGGGGCGCCGCGGAGACGGGCTCGGATCGCTCCGCTCGCGCCCCGCTGCCGCTCCGGGCGCCTCGACGTGACGGGAGAAGGACCATGACGGGCGACGTTCGGAGCTTTGAAATCGCCGGCCGGACGATTACGATCCGGCCGATTCGCCCTACCGACCTGGCGATGGAGCAGGAATTCGTCCGCCGCTTATCGCCGCAGTCCAGGCGTCAGCGATTCCTCTGCGCGATCCGCGAGCTTTCGGCCGAGGATGCGGAGCGATTCTGCGACGTCGATGGCCATCGCTCGATGGCGTTCGTTGCAACCATCGAGGAAGACGGACGCCCGAGGCAGATCGGCGTCAGCCGCTACGCGCCGGCATCCGACGACAACACGCGCGAAATCGCCCTCACGGTGGCGGACGACTGGCAAGGCCGCGGGATCGGCACGCGCCTGGCGGAAGCACTGATCCAGCATGCTCGCGGGCACGGCATCAGCAGGCTGGTTTCGATGGATCTCGCGGACAATACGCAAATGCGCATGCTTGCGCGCGACCTCGGCATGGAGTCGGTGCCCGATCCCGACAATCCGTGCCAGGTCGTCTACTCACTCCGCCTCGGCGCCCTGCCGGTGCCGGCAGAAGCGTGAGGTGGCCACTGTCGTCGGGTCGTCGCATGTAGCACTCAGCCATACCCTTCGGCGCGGGGAGTAGTCGCCGTGCCGGCACTCAGTCCGTCGTGTGCCCCGGTGCCCGGCCGGGATAGCGGCTGAACAGCTCGGCCACCACGGACTCGATCGCCGGTTGCGGATTGTCCATCATCTCGCGCGTCAGCCGGCCCTCGGCCACACCTTCCCAGATGAGCTGGTTCCGACCGGCATCGATGATGTCGACGTTGGCCGTGCCCACTTTGTAGTGCACGGTATCTGCGCCGTTGGCGTACAGCGGCCACACGGTGTACATCCCGTACCGGTAACCGTAGTAGCCGTAGCCGACCCAGATGTCGGTCCGCGGCCGCACCTTCGTGACGTGCCGCACGTTGGCGAAGAAGTTGACGAGGAGGTCCGGGTTGTCCTCGACATAGCGATATCCGCGGCTCTGCATTTCCTTGTCCACCGCGCGCCTGAAATAGGTGGTGATGAGAGTCGAATAACCGGCGCGGTCCGTCCCGGGTTCGTCGACGAAGCCATACGTCTCGAACGACGAAAAGTCGGCAGACCGGTCATAGTCCGTACGGATATCCGGCGTGACGGCGCACGAGAGCACGATCAGTGGGATCGCGAATGGGGCGAAGCACAGGAACCTCCGCCAGACGGATCGACATAATGGCAACGTGGTGATCACTTCTCACCTCATTCTCCGAAACAGTCGACGTTACGATAGAAAGTAAGAACCGGCTTGAGTATCTGTACTAACACCTAGCACCCTCGCTTTTCTGCATCCAGGCCCGGCGCGGTCTCACCCCGCGCTGCGGGGGCGACGCGCCGCCAGGGCTTCGAGCGCTTGCTGGATGCCGACGATGCTGATCGGCTTCGCCATCACGAGATCGAAACCGGCCTGGCGCGCGCGCCGTCGGGTGTCTTCATCACTGTCGCCGGTGAGGGCGATGATGACCGTCGATCGCATTGTCGGCGGCGCTCGCAGCCGCCGGCACGTCTCGAATCCGTCGAGGCCGGGCATGTGCAAGTCGAGCAGGACGGCGTCCGGCGCCGCGGTACGTGCCGCTTCGACCCCGGACGCGCCGTCGCCGGCGACGATCGCCTCGTGCCCCGCGAGCTCCAGCAACAGCTTGCTTGCCTGTGCCGATTCCTGGTAATCGTCGACGATCAGTATCTTCACGCGCGGCTCGCGAGCACGCTGCTGTGCGCCGGCGTTCGCTCGATACGCGCCCGGCGTGCGGCGGGTGCCGAAACGGGCAGGAAGAGCCGGATGGTCGTGCCGGCCCCGGGTTGGCTGTCCACTGCCACCCAGCCCTGTGCATGCCGGACGAAGTCGGCCACCATCGGCATTCCGAGGCCGGTGCCCTGGCCGCTGGGCTTGGTCGTGTAGAACGGCTCGAAGATCCGCGCTTGCACGTCCGGCGGCATGCCCGTGCCGGTGTCGGTCACCGCGAGGCAGAGATAATCGCCGGCGGGGCAGCGGCCGAACCCCGGGAAGTCCGTCGCAGGAAGGTGCCGCAGCGATGTCGTGATCGAGATCGTCCCGCCGGCGCGCATGGCGTCAGCGGCGTTGTCGACGATGTTCGCGAGCGCCCGCTCGAACAGCGCCGGGTCGAGCCACGCTTCCGGCAGGCCGTCCGCCAGGTCGAGATGCAATGAGACGGTCGGCCGCAGGCTTTGGCGGATGGCAGGCAGCACTTCGTCCAGTGCCCTGTTCACGCTCACGGCCATGCAATCTGCGCGCTCTTTGCGTCCGAAGGAGCGGATGTCGTCCGCCAGCCGGGTGCCATGCTGGCAGGCTTTGTCCAGCACGTCGAGCAGCTCCGCCAGGTCGTTGTTGCCGGGAGGCAGTCGTTTGCGGAGCACGTGCACCGCGCTCGTCACGGGCGTGAGAACGTTTTTGAAGTCGTGCGCGAGAATGCTCTTGGCGCGTCCCACGGCCTCCATCTTCTGGGCGTGGACCAGCTCGTGCTCAAGCTTGCGCTTCTGTTCCCGGAGCGCGGCGTTCTCCGCGAGCACGTCAATCGTGATGCGCAGGGCTTCGATAACGTAGGCGGTGAACAGGCCCACGGACGTGAAGGCGACGACGGCGACGATCGTGCCGGCTTCCGGTGGAAAGGTGAGCTCGACATCCATCAGGAAACTGAGCGCGACCACGGCGCTCAGGATCGCCGCGAAATAACCCACCCTGCGATCGAACAGGAAGGACGCCAGGATGATTGCAGGCATGAAGACGAACAGTGGGTAGCTGGACACCCCTTTCGACACCAGGCACAAGAGGAGGCTGATCGCGACCAGGAGCGCGGTCACGGCGTAGCGCAGCGCCGCGGGCCAGCGGGTGAACGCCCGGGTTTTTTCCAGCAGCCCCTGGATCTGCCGGGCCCGGGCTTCGACGTGCTGTTTCGATCGGGTATCCAGGGTGATCCAAGAGCTCATGAGGGCGTTCCTCGCTTCTCCGGCCCGGATGCGGGATACGCATGATGCTGCAACCGCCCGGGCCGCTTGTTATTGATCTCGATCAAGTACCGTGGCGACGGCGGTGCCGCTTCGCGGCAGGCGCCTGGAGCTTTTCGGTCCGGCGTTACGCCCGGAGCGCCGTCACCTCGTCCGGTCGGGCATGCTGCCAGTGCGTCACTGCAGGAACCGGGGCCTCGCGGCCGGCCGCTTCGTCGAACCCGTACAACACCGTGACACCGCCGCTCGAAACCTCGTACAGCCCGGCTTCGGGCGCCGCGCTGTCGCCCAGCCGGGTCCCGTCGGGCAGGCTCAATCCCTCCTCCACGACGGCCCGGCGAACGCGGCAGCCTTTGCCGACGACGGCGCCGGGCAGCAGTATCGAATCCTCGATCAGGCTTCCCGGTCCCACCTGCACGCCGTCGCAGAGAACTGATCCGCGCACGGCTGCCCCCGTGACCTGGCAGCTGTTACCCACGATGGAGCCTGCAACGCGCGCCGGGGATCCGCCGATCTCCGGCAGTATGCGGGTCGGAGGCGAACGGTCCGGCGCGGACCAGATGGGCCAGCGTGGGTCGTGCAGGTCGAGCCCGCCGCCCGGTACCAGCAGCTCCATGTTGGCCTGCCAGTACGCGTCCACGGTGCCGATGTCGCGCCAGTAGCCGGGACCGCCGGTACACGGGTCGCGCAGGCGGTGTGCGCAGACGCGGATATCCGCCGCCCGCACGCAGCCCGGGATGACGTCCCGGCCGAAATCGTGCTGCGAGCCTGCACGCGCGGCGTCCGCGACGAGCAGCTCGCGCAAGAGATCCGCGTCGAAAACGTAAATGCCCATCGATGCCAGCGGGCTCGGCCCGGCCGGCGCAACCCGGGGCTTTTCCTCGAATGCCGTCACGGTATCTCCGTCCACGGACAGGATGCCGAAATGCCGCGCCTGCCGTACCGGCACGGGCTGGCACGCCACCGTCAGGTCGGCGCCGCTCTCGCGATGGAACTCGAGCAGGTCGCCGTAATGCATGCGATAGACGTGGTCGGCGGCCAGCACGAGCACGTAACGCGGCCGGTACTGATCCAGCTTCGCAAGGTTCTGGTACACGGCGTCGGCCGTTCCGCTGTACCCGTGAGCGTCGGGCCGATGCTCGGCCGGCAAGATCTCGATGAATTCGCCGAGCTCCCGGTGCAGGAAGCCCCAGCTCCGCTGGATGTGACGTATCAGCGACCCGGACCGGTACTGGGTTGCCACCCCGATACGCCGGACCCCGCTGTTGACGCAGTTCGACAGCGTGAAATCGATGCTGCGGTAGCGGCCGCCGATGTACAGGGCCGGTTTGCAGCGAGTGCGGGTCAGCGCTCCCAGCCGGGTTCCCCGACCGCCCGCGAGCACGACGGCAACCGCCTGGCGTCCCAGTGTGTGCATCGAAGGATTCCTCTGGTGCGCGGCTCAAGCCGCTGCCGGCAGCTCGAGCGCCCTGACGAAGTGATCGACTTTCGACTCGTAGCGGCCATCGTCGATCTCGGAATCCCTGAGCACCAGCGTCGCTTCGGGTTGCTTGCCGCAGATCTCAGCCATTTCGTCCGGGACCTTGCAGGCGGCTGAACCGCCCTGCGTGCAGAAGAACGCCACCCTGCCGAGCGACGACTTGTACGCATCGAGGCAGGCACGCATCGGCGAGGATACGCGGCCGGCCCACACCGGCGTTCCGAACAGCACGAGATCGTACCTGGCCGGATCGTGGAGGAGGGGGCGAATCGTCGCCGGTCTCCCTTTCAGGGCTTCGCGTGCGGAACGGATGTAAGCAGCCACTCCGAGCCGGCTGCGAGGCTCGCGGATGGTTTCCACCTCACCGCCGCAGCGTTCGGCCACGCGCTCGGCGACCTTCTCGGTGTAACCCGTGCGCGAGAAATACACGACGAGAATTTTCGACATTGCTCCCTCCTCGGCAACACTGGGATGACAAACGCTGCATCCGGCGCCTCTCTCAGGCGATCTTCCGGTCGCGGGATCCGGCTTGCCGGGTCATGAAACGGCCCTGCAATTCGTCGAGCCGCTCGACGATGCCGGTGTACTCGAGCTCGTTCATCGGCAGCATGGCTGCCCCAAAGAAACCCTGGCGCCGTATCTCGAGGGCTTTGCGCGAAACGTGATCGCGAACGTTGTTCCAGAAAGGCGAGCTGAAGCAGTCCGCCGGCTCCGTCAGGATGCCGTCGTGCACGGAAAAGGCGGCGCAGCTCACGGACGGCGGCCCGTCGAAGTAGCTGATACCCGAATCCTGGGATACCGGCATGAGCGGCATGTTGTGGGATCCACGCATGCCGCCCGCGACGAAATGCCCGATCGCAAACGGCGCGAGCACTTCGCCCGTCGCCGGGAATTGCTGCTGCACCCGGACCAGCATGACGGGATCGTCCTTACCCGTGTATTTGCCGGCGATATTGTGCAGGCGTGACGTCGAGACGGCGGCGGCGATGGCTCCGCTGGCGTTCGAGCGCACCGATTCGATGACGTAGCGTTCGGGATCGCGCAGGAGAATCGCGATGTCGTACAACTGCTCCGGCGCACGCAGCTCGATGACGCGATCCGCCTCCGTTTCCTCCACGTCCATGATCGTGAACGTGAAGCCCTGCCGGATCTCAGGGGACAGGAGCAGCCCCGGCGTATTCATCGGGTCCGCAAACGCGAGATACAAAGGCAGGTTGTAGGCGCCGGGATCGGTCTTGTCGGCGGCAAAGAACAGGAACGGCTCGCTCGCGCGTTCCTTGAATTCGAGCTCCACCACCGCCGGGCCCATGCCGCGGACGTTGCCGGAGAAGGCGTCCTTGAGGAGATCCTGGCCTGCTGCGTACAGTCCTTCAGAGCGCGCGACCTCCGTCCCGGCCCGGAACGCGTCCCAGGCCAGCCGGTGCACGTCGGCGTTATCGACCCCGTGCTCGTGCGTCATGAGAATCGCGATATCGTCGCCGGTGAACGAGATGTGGCTGTCCCGTAACAGGTCGCGGCCCGCCCCGGCGATGTGCTCGCGCACCGAATTCAGCAGTTTTCGGGAAGGGCAGATGTGGCCACCGATGGAACCGATGTCGGCCTTGAGCACGCTCAATGTGAGTTTCACGGCAGTTCCTCCATAGTCCCTGTGATCTCGATCGACCTTAGCCCGACCGGATGTGGCGATGAATCGGGACCAATACGTACGGAAGAACGCCGTCAGCGGCTGCGATAAACCCCGAAATGCACGTATTCCCGCGAGGTTCGCTGGCCGGGCGGCACGTTTTCGGGCACGCGGGACTTGATGGGCTCGATGCTCCGCAAGTAATCGACGATCGCGAAGACATCCTCGTCCGACAGCCTGGCGTAGCCCTGCCAGGGCATGACCAGGATGCGGCCGCGGCCGTGGCGGCCGGCCCCGGCGCGGATCGCGGCCGCGACCTGCTCGCGACTCCAGCGGCCGATCCCGGTTTCCGGGTCGGGGGTGATGTTCGGCGGGAATACGACGCCCGGGCGAGCGAAGGCCATGGGATTCGTGTAGGCAATTCCGACGCTGGATCCGGCAAGCCAGCGGTGCAGGTTCGCCTCACCCGTGAGGGCTCCCTCGGTGTGGCAGGCACCGCAGCCGAGCAGCTCGACCAGGTATTTGCCGCGCGCGACGGCCTCGCGGTTAGCCGCCGTCACGCCCGTCGGGGGCGGCGCCTCGAAAACCGTCGTGGCGTCCAGCTCTTCGTAGTCTTCGAGCGGGTTGCCGGAATGCGCACACGCGCCGCCGACCAGCAGAACTGAAGACAGGAGCAATCTCCTCACCACGCCTCTCCTCGGCCCGCGCCGGGCGGAGCGCCGATCGCAACGGGCGCATCGTGAAGTCTCACCACCGTCGCGTCAGGTGCCGGCGATGCTGGTCGATTCTGTGCGCGCTTGCAGTCGGATGGGATGCGGACTAGCCGAGACGCGGTTGCGTGACATGCGTATGGCTGCCCGCGCGGTGTGAATGGTGGGCCCGGCAGGACTCGAACCTGCGACCAAGGGATTATGAGTCCCCTGCTCTAACCAACTGAGCTACAGGCCCGCGCGG
The DNA here is from genome assembly GCA_964491485.1 of uncultured Woeseiaceae bacterium. Classification (GTDB taxonomy): domain Bacteria; phylum Pseudomonadota; class Gammaproteobacteria; order Steroidobacterales; family Woeseiaceae; genus IDS-8. Next base: position 41,411 of record CAZBGV010000023.1, read on the forward strand.
TGAAGCGATTCTACCGGATTTCGGCCGCAGACCCGCGGTGCACGGCAGGCCGCCCGCATGGCGGGCTCCTGCGGGGAACGCAGGAGCCCGCCAGCGAGATCAGTCTTCGATGAGGAAGCTGCGGAGCTGGTCGGAGCGCGTCGGGTGGCGCAGCTTGCGCAGCGCCTTCGCCTCGATCTGGCGGATGCGCTCGCGGGTGACGTCGAACTGCTTGCCGACTTCCTCCAGCGTGTGATCGGTATTCATGTCGATACCGAAGCGCATGCGCAGCACCTTGGCTTCCCGCGGCGTGAGGCCGGCGAGCACCGCGTGCGTGGTCTCCTTGAGGCCCTCGGCCGTTGCCGATTCGATCGGCGAGTGCACCGTCGTGTCCTCGATGAAGTCGCCGAGATGCGAATCCTCGTCGTCGCCGATCGGCGTCTCCATGGAGATCGGCTCCTTGGCGATCTTCAGCACCTTGCGGACCTTGTCCTCGGGCATGTCCATGCGCTCGGCCAGCTCGTCCGGCATCGGTTCGCGGCCCATCTCCTGCAGCATTTGCCGGGAGATGCGGTTCAGCTTGTTGATCGTCTCGATCATGTGCACCGGGATGCGGATGGTGCGCGCCTGGTCCGCGATCGAGCGCGTGATCGCCTGGCGGATCCACCACGTCGCATACGTCGAGAACTTGTAGCCGCGCCGGTACTCGAACTTGTCCACCGCCTTCATCAGGCCGATGTTGCCTTCCTGGATGAGGTCCAGGAACTGCAGGCCGCGGTTCGTGTACTTCTTGGCGATCGAGATCACGA
>CAZBGV010000024.1:0-40155 GCA_964491485.1 uncultured Woeseiaceae bacterium
CGCCGCATCGTCGGCATCCACGCGCACGAGCTCGCGCACATGTGGGTCGGCGATTACGTCACGCCGCCCTGGTGGGATGACCTGTGGCTGAAGGAGGCGTTCGCCGACTGGGCTGCTCCGATCGCCGCGAGCGCCCGCTTCCCCGATGCAGGCTACGAGCTCGACGCGCAACGCGCGGCGATCGAGGGAATGCACGCGGATTCGCTGGCCAGCGCGCGCCCGGTGCGGCAGCGCATCGAGTCCAACGACGACATCCGCAACGCCTACGATGCCATCACCTATTCCAAGGGCGCGGCGGTTCTCAACATGACCGAGGCGTATTTGGGCAAGGAGAAATGGCGCGACGGGCTCAATCGCTATTTCAACGAGTTCGCCGACGGCACAGCCGATTCCCGCGATTTCTTCCGCGTCATGGGCGCGGCGGCCGGCGATCCGGATTTCGAAGCGTCGCTCAAAGGCTTCATCGAGCGTCCCGGGTTGCCGCTGCTCGAGGCCGAGCTGGTGTGCGGCGATGCGCAGCGCCCGCACGTCGCGCTGCGCCAGGGCCGTTATGCGCCGCTCGGCTCCGCCATCGATCCGGCGATGCAATGGATCGTGCCGGTGTGCATCGCCCACGGCGGCGACGAGGGGCGCGGCCGGACCTGCACGCTGCTGCGCGAGCCGACGGCCGAGTTGCCGCTACCGGCCGGCGCCTGCCCGGCCTGGGTCATGCCGAACGCCGGGGGAGATGCCTACTACCGTTTCGCGCTTCCCGCCGACCAGTGGACCGCCCTGATCGAGCATTTCGACGACCTGGAGCCGGCCGAAGCGCTGATGGCGGTGGACAGCATCGGCGCCGCGTTCGAAGCGGGCGACGTGCACGCGGGCCTGCTGCTCGATGCCGTCGAGGCCGCAGCGGCGTCCTCGCATCCGGCCGTCGCGGGCGCGCCGCTCGATGCGCTCGAGCGGTACGTCGCCGCGCTCACCGAGGAAGGCAGCCAGGCCCGCGCCGACGCGCGCGCTTTCGCCGCGAGACTTTACCGCGCGCGCTACGCCGCATTGCAGGACGCGCAAGGCGAACAGGACCGCGTGCTGCGCCAGCGCCTGCAGGATTTCCTGGCGCTGACCGCCGGGGACGAGGTGCTGCGAGCGCGCCTCGCCGGCGCCGCCGCGGCGTTCATCGGCCTGGACGGCGATCCGGACCCGCAGGCGCTGACCGCGGACGACTATGACGCCGCGGCCCGCGTGGCGGTGGAGGACATCGGCCCGCGCTTCGTGAACGGCTTCCTCGCAGCGCGCGACGAGATCGACGTGCCCGCCTTCGAATCCAGCGCCATGTACGCGCTCGGCTGGTCGGACGATCGAAAGACCGCGGCGCGCCTGCGCGAAGTGGCGCTGGCGGACCGCACCGAGCCGAGCGACGCGTTCCGCATCGTGTCGGCGCAAATGGCCAACGACGAGACGCGCGAAGCGGCCTGGGACTGGCTGCGCGAGCGCGCCGCCGCGGTGTCGAAGAAGGTGCCCTCGCAGTACCGCCGCCGGGTGCCGGGGCTTGCCGGCGCCTTCTGTGACACCGGCCGGATCGCGGAGCTAGACGCCTTCGCGGAGAACGAGGCGCCGCTCTTCCCCGGCTACGAGCGCGGCCTGGCGCAGGCCAAGGAGACCATTGCCCTTTGCCAGGCGTTTCGCGAGGCGAAAGCGAAAGAGTTCACCGTGGAGCTGACCGGCCGCCTGGCGAACTAGGCAGATCCGATCGTCTGCATTTCCTGGCGCCGCAGCGCCGTCAATACACCTGCATCGGCTTCCATGCGCACTCGATGCGCTTTCAGTGCCGGGTAGTCGCCGATCGACAGCGGCACGCTCTCTATCCAGCGTTCCAGCACGTAGAGAAAGGCATCCGCGAACGATTGCTCGCCGAGGTACCAGGCTCCGCCGTTGGCCACGAGGTGATCGTTCATTCGCGCATAGTGCACTGCGAGCTTCTCGTACGACTTGCGCCGGACCTCCTCCCGGGCGCCTTCGCTGTCGGCGAAGGTTTGCGGAGCGAAGTGCGGCTTGTAGGTCGCGTGCACCTCGGAAGACATATAGGAGAGCGCTTCGGCTTCCTTGCGGCCGAGCCGGGTATCGCGGGCGAAGGCTTCGTCGCCGTACGTTGCCCCGAGCCAGCCGAGGATCGCCGTGACTTCCGTCAGTACGTCGCCATCCTCGAACTGCAGTGCCGGTACCTGGCCCTTGGGGTTGATCGCGAGGTACTCCGGCTTCTTGTGATCGCCACGGCGCAGGTTGTGGATCGTGACCGGCGCATCGACCCAGGCCGCGGCGATGTTCGCCGCCAGCGAGCAGGTGCCCGGCATGGTGTACAGAGTCAGCATCGTGAATCCTCGTGTGAGTGGGTCAGCGCGAGCCCCGGCGAGCCGTCGACGCAGTCATCCGAACCGGTAGTCCAGCGTCCCCTCGGAAGCTTTGCCGAACTCACTTCGAATCCGCCCTCGCCTCGCAGCCCGGCGAGATCTTTTGTACCCGATCCGGGCACGACGAACCACCCGGCTCGCCGTCCGGTCATGAACGAACGCCGGCCGGAGCGTTGCAAGTTCCGGACCAATGAGTCCCCGCTCGCCGCGTGTCCCTCACCGGCCCGAGCCGGTGAAGTCGAGGTCGTCCCTGGTCCGGAGGAAGCGAGCGAAGCGCGGGAGGCCCGAAACGGTGTAGCCGTCGAAGGCGTAGGTGATCCAGCTTCCGATCGGTGGCGGATGGCGGCGCTGCTCATCCGTGAACCCGGTGCCGACCCGGAAGCGCAGGCCGTCGGGCCGCTCGACCAGCAGCGCGCCCAGCATGCCCTCGTACTTGCCCTTGCCCGGCAGGTAAGCGACGACCCGGGCTTCGGCGTCCCGGTACGGCTTGTACTTCAGCAGGTCGTCGCCGCGCCCGGGCCGGTAGAGGGACGACCCCCGGTGCAGCACCAGGCCCTCGCCGCCTTGCGCGACGACCTGCCCGAGCATGGCTTTCAGCGCCTCGCGATCCGCTGCCCGGGTTTGCGGCACCGCCTGCAGCCACGGGATCTGCAGCGAATCCAGCAGCGCATCCAGCGCCGCGAGGCGCTCGGTGAACGGACCGCCTTCCGCCGGCAGGTCGAAAACCATGAAGCGCATCTGCCGCCACGCGTCGTCGTCGGGCACCTGCGTGCGCACGGTGGAAGAGGCATGGGTGAACCGGCCGCGACCCGCCCAGAGCTCGCCGTCGAGCGGCACGCGGGGCCAGCCGGCCGTGAACCAGGCTGGTGCGTGGATGATGCGCCCGGAGCGGGTCAGGAGCTTTGCGCCGTCCCAGTAGCCGCGAACGCCGTCGAGTTTCTCGCTCACCCAGTAATCGGCAAAGTCGATTTCGCCGCGGCCGTCGTAGACGTCGGCCAGCATGAGCGGCGGGCCGCCGCCCGCGCGGCACGCTGCCGAAAACGCGAGGCAGCAGAGCCACGCGAAGCAGCGGGCGGCCATCCTTCCGTGCATGTCGCCTCCCGGTTCCCAGGCAAGATGGTGGGTCGCGCGGGAGCGCGCTGCGAGCGCCGTTAGCGGCCTGTTTCTCGAGTTATTCGGCAGGAGCCGGCGAGTACGCGTCTCGGCCGCCGGCCGTGAAGCCCGCTCTTGATCCATGTCAATGCGGCCAGCGGGCGCCCCGCTAACCTGAGCGCCAGGCACCCAGGGAACGGGAATCACGCCGGTGCCCCGGGTCAGCCTGTTCGCAAAGGCAAGACGTCAGGGATCAACCGATGACCAAGGGACTTCAGATCTACACCGCGGCGCTGTTTTTGGCCGCCGTCACCGTTTTTGCCGTGGCCGTGCCGCATCTCTCGGTTCTCGCCGGGATGGCGGTGCTGCTGGCGATCGCCGGGGTCATGGCGCCGGCCCTCGGCGGCGATTTGCAGGCCGTCGAAGAGACGAACGCGCCGCGCGGATAGCAGCATGTGCCCGGCAGGGCACTCCGCCGGCGGCGCGGCGAGTCCGGACACTGCGCGCCCGCACGCCGGCCGAATCGACGTCGCAGCAGACGGGGTCGTCATCGACGGCGCGCTGCTCGCGACGCTCCTCGGTGTGCAGCTTTCCGAGCTGCGTGCCCTGATGCAGGACGGCCGTATCACCAGCACCTGCGAGGAGGGCGTCGCCGAGCACGACGGCCAGCTGCGGCTCACCTTCTTTCACGGCAGTCGTCGAGCCTGCGTCAGCATCGACCGGTCGGGACGGATCCTCACGCGATCCGTCATCGATTTCGGCAGCAAGGCGTCGGCCCGCGCAGCCCGGCCCCGCTGATAGCGTTCAGCCCTGCACGGGCCATCTGCCGCGAGCCCGGCTCAGCTCCGTGACGCGCGATCGCTCATTCCGGCGAGCGCCCAGGCCTCGGGCCTGATCGGCGGCTGCAGCCGGAGCCCGTCGGGCACGTGCACGGTGGACACGGGGACCGCCAGCTCCGCCTCGTGCTTGCGCACGATCGCGGCAATCTTCAGCAGGATGTCTTCCTTGACTTTCATGTACTCGCTGTAATCCGTGCTCCGGGTAAAGGCGTACAGCAGGCACTTGATGGCGAAATCGCCGCAGGTGTCGAAATTGAAGACGAAGAAGTCGTGCTCAATGCCCGGATGTTCCGCGAGCATCACGTTGACGTCAGTGACGATCGCCTGCACCTTGTCGATGTCGCTGTAGCGTAGATGCAGGTGCTCCATGATGCGGCGATTGGTCATGCGCGAGTGATTGATGACCGTGGCCGTATTGAACATCGCGTTGGGCACATAGAAGGGGCGGCGATCGAAGCCCATGACGCGAGTCGCCCGCCAGCCGATATCCTGCACCTCGCCCATGATCTCGGTGCCCGGCATGATGATCCACTCTCCCACCTTGAACGGCCGGCTGGCATAGATGGTCAGTCCGCCGAGCAGGTTCGCCACCAGGCTCTGGGCGGCAAAGCCGATGGCAATGCCGCCGACGCCGCCGAGCGCGACGAGCCCGGCGATCGAGAAGCCGAGTGCCTGCATGCTGACCAGGACGGCGGTGATCAGGATGGCGGCGCGCACCAGCTTGCCGATGGCGTCGGCCGCGGTAGGGTCCACGGTGCGCCCCTCCGCCCGGGCGCGCGCCAGCACGCCGTGCTCCACCATGCTCGTCATGCGCAGCAGCGCCCAGGCCACCAGCGCGATTGCGGCGAGGTCGCGCGCCGGCGGGAAGAGCTTCGAAAGCAGCGAGAGATCTTCGCCCCGCGTCAGGATTTCGACCGCAATCGTCAGTCCGATGACCCAGATCACTCCGCGCAACGGCGGATTGATTGCCTCGAGGCACGCTGCCTGCCAGTCGAGCCCCGGCGTTCCTGCATGCCGCGCATAATGCTCCAGCACCCGCCTGAGCACGACGTTGCAAACGAGCACCGCGAGCACGACCGGGAAAACGTACAACGCGTCGGCCCAGGGGCCCTGGGCGAGTTGCCCGGCCCGTTCAATCCACGCGGTCAAATCCAATGCTCCTTCCCCCCGTCGGCAGCCCGCGACCTAGGGCAACATAGTTGGGCAGACGAAGCAAACTGCGCCGCGCCCGACTCTCCGGCCGGGAACGATCGATTCCTGCATGGGCGGTCGCCGCTTCGTTCGAGCCGGCGGTCGGGCCCGGGCCGAATTGCGGACCCTAGCGGCTCTAGGTATAGTAGCTCCAGGTATGGCCGGCCGCGGCCGCGGCGGTCCGCTCCGCACGGGGGCTCCGGCAACATGGACATCAACAAGGATCTCGTCGCCGCTTCGTCGACGCCGCTCGTGCTCGCCATCCTGGCCGACGAGGAGAGCTACGGTTACGCGATCCTGAAACGCGTTCGCGAGCTGTCCCGCGGGCAGCTGGAGTGGACCGACGGCATGCTCTATCCGGTGCTGCACCGCCTCGAGCGGCTGGGCTACATCGAAGCCCGCTGGGTCGTGCCGGAGACGGGCCGCCGGCGCAAGTACTACCGCATCACCAGCCGCGGGCGGGCGCAACTCGTCGAGGAACGCCGCCAGTGGCTGGCGGTCGATGCCACGCTGCGCGGCATCTGGTCGGCGGTGGCACTGCCTGCCGTCTCGCCGCTACCGCAGGAAGGCTGACCCGTGGCCGCCGCGCAGTTCACGGTATCGATCGAGGAGCAGATCCGGCAGTGGCGCAGCTACCTGCGCGGCCGCCAGGCGATCCACTCCGTCGACGTGGAAGAGCTCGAGGATCACCTGCGCGAGCAGGTCTCCAGTCTCGTCGAGCAGAAGCTCAGTCCCGACGAAGCGTTCCTGGTCGCCGTCAAGCGCCTCGGCGCGCTGGACGCGCTGTCGCGGGAATTCGCGCGCGAGCATTCGGACCGGCTGTGGAAGCAGCTCGTGATGCGCGGCGACGCCGGCGGCGAGCGCGACGCGTGGACGACGCGCGAAGCGGCCGCCGCATTCTGCCTTGCCGCCGCCGCCGCGCTGGCGGTGAAAGTGCCGGAGCTGTTCGGCCTGCGCCTCGACGAAGACGCGGGCTTCTACGCGCGCAACCTGAGCCTGTTCGTGCTGCCGCTGCTCACGGGCTGGTTCGCCTGGAAGCGCGGCATCGGCCTTGCCGCGCGCGGCCGGATGCTGGCGGCCTTCGCTGTGGCGGCCGTGTTCGCGAACGCCTACCCGTTCGCTCCCGGCGGCTACACGGAAGTGCTTACCGCGCTGCACCTGCCGATCGCATTGTGGCTGGTCGTCGGCATCGCGTACGCGGGCGCGCGCTGGGCCGAAACCGGCGGGCGCATGGACTTCATCCGGTTCTCGGGCGAGCTCTTCATCTACTACGTGCTGATCGCGCTCGGCGGGATGGTGCTCAGCCTGTTCATGGTGGCGATGTTCGGCACGCTCGGGATCGACATGGAGCCGGTTTTCGAGCGCTGGGTGCTGCCGTGCGGCGCGCTCGGCGCCGTGATCGTCGCCTCCTGGCTCGTCGAAGCGAAGCAGAGCGTGATCGAGAACATGGCGCCGGTGCTCACCCGCCTGTTCACGCCGCTGTTCACCATCGTGCTGCTCGCTTTCCTCGCGACCATGTCCTGGACCGGGCGCGGGCCCGATTTCAATCGCGAGCTGCTCATCGCGTTCGACCTGCTGCTCGTGATCGTCCTCGGCCTGCTGCTCTACTCCGTCTCCGCCCGCGATCCGCACGCGCCGGCCAACGCGTTCGACGTGCTGCAGGTCGTGCTGGTGATCAGCGCGCTGCTCGCCGACGCGCTGGCGTTGTGGACGATCGCCGCGCGCATCTCCGAGCTTGGCTTCACGCCGAACCGCGTGGCCGCGCTCGGCGAAAACGTGATCCTGCTCGTCAACCTCGCGTGGTCGGCGGTCCTGTACCTGCGCTTCCTGCTCGGGCGCGCGCCGTTCGCTCCCCTCGAGCGCTGGCAAACGGCTTATCTGCCGGTGTATGCCGGCTGGGCGGCGCTCGTCGTGGTCGCTTTCCCGCCGCTGTTCGGCTATGCCTGACGCTGCTGCACGCGCGCTGCGCGACTTGGCAGCCGCGGCTCAGTCGAGCGGCCGCACCTGCCGCGGCTCCCCGATCGGGCAGTCGAGCACCTCGCGGTCCCAGCCGCCAGGATCGGCGGCGGCACCGTACGTGCTTTCGAGAAAGGCCATCAGCATCCCTTCCGGGTCGGGCGCTCTGCGCACCGCGTCGTAGGGCAGCAGGAATTCTCCCAGGCGCTCCTCGTAGAACGCCGCATCCGGCGCCACCTTTGCCTCGCTGAAACCCTCCGGCGCCGGATACGCATACGAGTAGAAAGCGGGATATTCGACCGGGCCTCCGCCGCCGGGCCAGAAACCGGCGGAAGACACCTCTTCGCTGTACGCCTCGCGCGTGATCTCGTCGGGCAGGTTCGGGACGCCGCCGGGATGCAGCGGCGCCCGCCGCCCGGAGAAGCGCGTGACGGCCAGGTCGAAGCTGCCCCAGAAGAAGTGCACCGGGCTCACCTTGCCGGTGAAGCCGGTGCGGAACCGCTGCAACACCTGGTCGATCCGCGTGAGCGCCTGGAAGAAGCGGCCGACCGCCTCGGCGTCGTACGGCCGGGGCCGCGTGTCCTCGGCGAACGGGACGGCGTCCGCGATCTCGTTCGGCCGGCCGTGTACCTTCGGCGTGGCGTCGAGCCAGCGCAGGAGATCGAGAAAGCGGCCATGGAACTCCGCGACCGACATCGGAGCGAGGGCGAAGCGTGCGCTCCTGCCGTTCGTCGCCGAGCCGACGACGGCGTGCTCGATGAGATCGAGCGCGATCTCGACGCCGCCGGGCGCATCGGGCACCACCGAGGTCGTGAGCCCGCGCGCGGTCACGTACAGCGTGGCGTGCCAGGAATGATTGATCCACGGCGCGCGTGCGATCCGGTACTTGCCCACGATCTGCGAGTACAGGTGCAGGGCAGCGCACGTCTCGCGCCAGGACGGGTAATCGAGCGGCGGCCAGTGAGCGGTCATGCGAATCCCTCTTGTCGACAGGATCAGTCTAGCCGATCCTTCGCGCCCGAGTTCAAGCAGCCGGCCGCGTCAGCGAGGCGCACGGAATCACCGATCAGGCCGATGTTCTGATCACCATCGTGCAGCTGGTCGGCCGTGCCTTGCGCGCGAAAACGCGTTACATTGCAGCAAATTTTGGCGGGAGAGCGAAATGAAAGCAACGTGCTGTGCGGTCCTCATCGGCCTCGTCTGCTGCGTGCAGGCTCACGCAGATGCCCAGGAAGGCCAGGCGTATTTCTCTCCCATGGTCACCTTCATCGATGACGACAAGGATCGCGCGGTCGACGACCAGGTCGGGGGCGGGCAGCTCAGCTTCGGCGGCGCGCTCAACGAGTACTGGAACCTGGAGGTCTATACGCACCTCGCGAACCTGGACGGCTTCGCCGAGCAGGATCATTTCGAAGCCGGTCTCAACCTGCAGTGGGTTTTGAACCGCTCGGGCCGTCTGTCACCGTACCTGTTCGCGGGCCTCGGCTATTTCAACGTGGACCCGGCCGACGGCAAAAGCGAGGACGGCGGCGCGTATTCGGCCGGGGCGGGGCTGCTCGCCGACCTTTTCGGCTCCAGCAACGTCGCATTGCGAGCGGAGTATCGCTATCGGCGCGACAACGCGCTCACCGAAACGATGGGGGATCACCTGTTCAGCCTCGGCCTGCAGATTCCGTTCGGCTCCGCGGAGCCGCGCGTGATCGACAGCGACCGGGACGGCGTCGAGGACAGCCGCGACCTGTGCCCGAATACGCCCCCGGGTACCGTGGTGGACAGCACCGGCTGCGGGGACGCCGACGGTGACGGCGTTGCCGACCCGCGGGACGAGTGTCCGGATACGCCCGCGGGCAGTCGCGTCGACGCCCGCGGCTGCGAGCTCGATGCGGACGGTGACGGCGTTGCGGACAGCAGGGACCGGTGCCCCAATACCGCACGCGGCGCGGCGGTCGACGCCAACGGCTGCGAGCTCGACGAGGACGGTGACGGGGTGGTCGATCGGCGCGATGAGTGCCCGGGGACGCCGGCCGGCGTCCAGGTCGACGTCGCCGGCTGCGAGATCAGGGAAGCGATCCGCCTTCCGGGCGTCAACTTTGCGACCAACTCGGATCGCCTGCTGCCCGGTGCGGAGTCCGTCCTCGACAGGGCGGCGGCGACGCTCAAAAAGAACCCGTCGATCTCGGTGGAAGTCGCGGGCCATACCGACAGCGACGGCGCGGCCGCGTACAACGAAAGCCTTTCCGAACGCCGCGCCAGAACCGTGCGTGACTACCTGGTTGCCGCAGGCGTCGATCCCGGCCGCATGACGGTTCGCGGATACGGAGAGGAGCAGCCGATCGCGGACAACAGCACGCCCGAAGGCAAGGCCGAGAACCGCCGGGTGGTGCTGCGCATAACGAAGCGCTGAGTTTCCGGGACGGGGGCGAACGACATGGGGCGGGGGAACATCAGGCTCTACGGCGACTCGATCTCGGGCAACTGCTACAAGGTGAAGCACGTCTGTGCGGAGCTCGGCGTCCCGTACGACTGGGAGGAGGTGAACATCCTCGCCGGCGAGACGCGCACGCCCGAATTCCTCGCCATGAACCCGAACGGGAAGATTCCCCTGCTCGCGCTGCCGGACGGCCGTTACCTGGCGGAGTCGAACGCCATCATCAGCTATCTCGCGGACGGCACCGCGCTCGCCGGCGGCGATGCATTCGGGCGCGCCACCGTGCTGCAATGGATGTTCTTCGAGCAGTACAGCCATGAGCCGTACGTCGCCACCGCGCGTTTCATCGTGCGTTACCTCGGCAACCCGCCGGAGCGCCAGGCGGAGCTCGAGCAGAAGCGCAAGGTCGGTTACCGGGCGCTCGATGTCATGGAGACGGCGCTCGAGAAGTCGCCGTTCCTCGCGGGCGATCGGTTCACGCTCGCCGACATCTGCCTGTTCGCCTACACGCAGGTCGCGGGCGAGGGCGGCTTCACGCTCGAGCGCCACCCGGCGGTTCGTGCGTGGCTCGAGCGGGTGCGCGAGCGCCCGCGCTTCGTCCCGATGTATGCCTGACGGGCGCACGCCGGCATTGTGCGGCGCCCGGTGCGCCGCTACTATCGAATTTCCATGGCAGGGCTACCCCGAGAGCTCCGGACTATGAACATATACGTGGGCAACCTTCCCTACTCGACGACCGACGAGGATCTGCGAGCGGCGTTCGCACCTTATGGCGCCGTCACCTCGGCACGCGTCGTCTTCGACCGGGAGACAGGCCGCTCGCGAGGCTTCGGATTCGTCGAGATGGCGAACTCGAGCGAAGCTCTTGCAGCGATCGAGGCCTTGAACAAGACCGAAATGCAGGGTCGGCAGCTCCGCATCAACGAAGCCCGCGCCCGCCGCTAGTCTCCCCGACCCGCGGTTCCGCCGAGGTCCACACCCCGCCCGCGCGATCACCGGCGCGGGGGCAGCGGCCTGCAGCGCGCGCGAGCCGCGCGCGTTGAAAGCCACCAGGCCCTGTTATAGATTGATTCCGACAGTCCGGCCGGCCCGTTCCTGACCGGCCCGCATCGACGCCTCGTCTGCTTTGTGCCACGCGCCCTGTGCGCGTGTCGACCCATTCCTACATGCACGTGAGATCGCGCCCGGCATGTGCCCGGGCGGCTTTCCGTGGAGGAGACCATGGTCGAGGCGTTCGGCCCGTTGTCGGCGCAGATGCTGCTGCACATCGCTGCGATGAATGCCGCCGCGCCGCTGCTCGCGATCGCCGTGCTCCGCGCGGCGCGTGCGGCAGTCGCGCGCGCGCTGCTGCCGGCCACGCTCGTCCAGGCGCTGCTGCTCTGGGCATGGCATGCGCCGCCGGCCGTCGCGGCGACGATGCACTCGGACGTGCTGCACGCCGTGATGCTCATGTCGCTGCTCGCCGCCGCGCTGCTGTTCTGGACGGCGGTCTTCGCCTGCCGCGAGGCGCGCTGGCGCGCGATCCTGTCGCTCCTCGTGACCGGTAAGCTCTTTTGCCTGCTGGGCGTGCTGCTGGTGTTCGCGCCGCGCGCGCTCTACCCCGCGTTGTCCGAAGCCGGCTCCGCGGCCCTGGCCGATCAGCAGCTCGCCGGCCTGCTGATGCTCGTCGCCTGCCCCGTCACGTACCTCGTCGCGGGTGTCGTCCTCGCCGCGCGCTGGCTCGGCCGCATCGATGCGGCCGACCGGCTGCCCACCGGCTCCAGGAATGAACGGCGGGCGGCCTGAGCGCAACCGATGGAGGCGCCTGCTGCGGCATGGCGCCGTGTTCCTCGCCGTCGCGGCGGCCGGCGGAGCGCTCTTCGTCTGGTCCGGTGTCTACGACGTCTCCGCCTCGAACGACCATTGGGCGATTACGAACTGGCTGATCGAGCGCGTGCGCGTCCGCTCGGTGGCCGCGCGGAGCGCCTTCGTCGACGCGCCGCCGCCGCTCGGCGACCCCGACCTGATCGGCCTCGGCGCCGCCCACTTCGAGGGCGCCTGCACGCCGTGCCACAGCCGTCCGCGCGATCCGCGCAACGCGATCGTCGCCGCGATGCTGCCGCCGCCGCCGCCGCTGTCCGGCTCCGTGCCGGAGCTCGATACGAACGAGATCTTCTGGATCGTGAAGCACGGGCTCAAGTTCACCGCGATGCCCGCGTGGCCGTCGCAGCAACGTGACGACGAGGTGTGGGCCGTCACCGCCTTTCTCCTGCGCCTGCCCGGCATGTCGCAGCAGGATTATCTCGAACGCTCTGGCGTCACGCGTGCCGGTGCGCAACCGAAGAGCGATGCCGAGCTCGCGCAAAGCAACGAATCGCTCTCGCTCACCGAGTGCGTGCGCTGCCACGGCGACGCGTCGCGGCCGCCGCTTTCGGATCTCATTCCGCTGCTCAACGGGCAAGCGCGTGCCTACCTGGAGCGGGCGCTGTACGAGTACGCGGCGAGAAAGCGGGAGAGCGGCATCATGCAGCCCGTCTCGAGCCTGCTGCATCCGGACGAGCGGCGGCGCATCGCCCGGTGGTACGCAAGCCTCGAAGCGCCGCCGACAGAGGGTGAAGCGTCGCGCGCGGCGCGCGCGCCTGCGGGCTACGAGCGGACGGCGGCGGAGGCGGAAGCGTCGATCGAGCGCGGGCGCACACTCGCGCTCGAGGGCGACCCCGAACGGGGTTTGCCGCCTTGCCTCGCGTGCCACTCCGGGCAACACCCGGGGAGCTTCCCGGCGCTCGCGGGACAAAGCGGGGCTTACCTGGAGTCGCAGCTGCGGGCGTTCCGCGGGGACGCCCGCAACGGCTCGGGATACGGGGAGATCATGACCGTCATCGCGCGCCGGCTGACGCCACGACAGATGGCGGATGCCGCGAGCTTTTTCGCCTCGCTGCCGCCGGGGGAAGCTCCCGTCCGCGCGGAGCCGGCGCGATGACGCCGGCTGCTCGCCGGCGCTGGCCCGCCGCGGCCGTTCCCGGCATCGCCGCCGGCATTCTCGCCGCGGGATGCTCGGGCGTGCAGTCGGCGCTGCAGCCGGCCGGCAGGGAAGCGGCGCACATCGATGCGCTCCTCGTCGGGGTCACGGTGTTCTGCACGCTGGTGTTCATCGTTGTTTGCGCGGCGGCCGGGGTCGCCCTGTTCGGAGGCCGCAGCTCCCGGGCCCGGCTGGCAAACGATCGGGTGGTCATCGGCGGCGGCATCGTGTTTCCCATCGTCGCTCTCTCGGTGCTGCTCGCTCTCGGCGTGTACGTCATGAGCTTCGGCGGCAGCGCCGGGCGCGGCACCGGTCTCCGCCTGCATGTCGATGACGCCACGGCGAGCGAAGCTGCCCGCGAGTCGGGTCTCGCGATTGCCGTATCCGGCGAGCGCTGGTGGTGGCGCGTCGCGTACGTGCTGCCCGACGGCCGCCGCTTCGAAAGCGCGAACGAGCTGCGCCTGCCGGTGGGGAAGCCCGTTCCCGTGCTGCTGACGTCGCCGGACGTGATCCACAGCTTCTGGGTGCCCAGACTCGCGGGCAAGCTCGACATGATCCCGGGGCGTGTGAACACGCAGACGCTCACCGCCACGGAGCCCGGCGTGAGCCGCGGACAGTGCGCCGAGTACTGCGGCGGCGCGCACGCGCTCATGGCGCTCTACGTCGTGGCCGTGCCGCCGGACGAGTTCTCGGCGTGGCTCGCGCGCGAAGCGGGGCCGGCCGCGGTGCCCGACGGCGCGGGGGAGCAGCGCGGGCAGGCGCTCTTCATCCGTTACGGCTGCACGGGCTGCCACGCGGTGCGCGGCACCGGCGCGCGCGGCACGATCGGCCCCGACCTGACGCACGTCGGCAGCCGCTATTCGCTCGGTGCCGGCATCCTGCCCAACGATGCCGCGGCGTTCGCCCGCTGGATCCGCGACAACCAGCACGTGAAGCCCGAGAACCTGATGCCGCCGTTCGAGATCTTCACGGACGCCGAGCTCGCGGAGCTCTCGGCTTACCTGGAGCAGCTCGAGTGACCGGCACGCCGCGGGAGCTGCCGAACCCGACGCCGCGCCCTCAAGCTGAGCTCGCGGAGCTCGAGCGCGCCTGGGCGACGCCGAAAGGCTGGCGCATCCTGAGCGCGGTCAACAACACCGTCATCGGGATCTTCTACATCGGCGCCGCGTTCGCGTTCTTCCTGGTCGCCGGCCTGCTCGCGCTCCTCATGCGCACCCAGCTCGCCGTGCCCGACAACGACTTCATCGGCCAGGCGCTCTACAACCAGATGTTCACCGTGCACGGCACGACCATGATGTTCCTGTTCGCCGTGCCGGCCGTCGAGGCGCTCGGGGTCATGCTGCTGCCGCAGATGCTCGCGGCGCGCGACCTGCCGTTCCCGCGGCTCTCCGCGTTCGCCATCTGGGCCTACATCATCGGGGGCTCGGTGTTCGTGACGACGATCCTGTACGACCTCGCGCCGGCCGGCGGCTGGTTCATGTACCCGCCGCTCACGCTTGCCGAGTTCTCACCGGGCGACAACGCCGATTTCTGGCTGCTCGGCATCGGCTTCATCGAGATCTCCGCGATCGCCGGTGCGATCGAGATCGTCGTCGGCACGCTGCGCACCCGCCCGCCCGGCATGACGCTGATGCGCATGCCGATCTTCGCCTGGGCGATGCTGATCTTCGCCGCGATGATCATGTTCGCGTTCCCCGCGGTGATCCTCGCCACGATGATGCTCGAGATCGAGCGCTCGTTCGGCTGGCCGTTCTTCACCGCCGCGCAGGGCGGCGATCCGCTGCTCTGGCAGCACCTCTTCTGGTTCTTCGGGCACCCGGAGGTCTACATTATCTTCCTGCCCGCGGCCGGGCTCGTGTCGATGATCGTGCCGGCGATGGCGCAGCGGCCGCTGCTCGGCTATCGCCTGATCGTGGTGGCGCTGGTCGCGACCGGCTTCTTCAGCTTCGGCCTGTGGGTGCACCACATGTTCGCGACTGGCATTCCCGCGCTGTCGCTCGCGTTCTTCTCGGCCGCCAGCATGGCGGTGGCGGTGCCCTCCGGGATCCAGGTGTTCTCCTGGATCGCCACCATCGCGTCCAGCCGCGAGCGGTTCCGTTTCACGACGCCGGGTCTCTTCGTGCTCGGCTTCCTGTTCATCTTCACGATCGGCGGGCTCACCGGCGTGATGGTCGCGATGGTGCCGATCGATTTCCAGGTGCACGACACGTACTTCGTCGTGGCGCACTTTCATTACGTGCTGGTCGGCGGGATGGTGTTTCCGCTGTTCGCCACTTTCTACTACTGGGCGCCGATGGCGAGCCGCAACATGCTGTCCGAGCGTTTGGGCCGCTGGGTGTTCTGGCTGATGTTCGCGGGCTTCAACATTGCGTTCCTGCCGATGCACGTGACCGGGCTGCTCGGCATGCCGCGCCGGGTCTGGACGTATCCGGCGGACCTCGGCTGGGAGCCGCTCAACATGATCTCCACGATCGGCGCGTACGTGCTCGGCGCGGGCGTGCTGCTTTTCGTCATCGACCTGCTCGTGCGCTTCCGGCCGGGACAGGGCGGGTCGAATCCGTGGCGCGCCGGCACGCTCGAATGGCTGCCGAGCGACGTCTATTCGGCACGCAGCATCCCGCTCGTCACGAGCCGCGAGCCGATCTGGGACCAGCCGAACCTGGCGGAGGACGTCGCCGCCGGCGCGTACTACCTGCCCGGCGCGCCGACGGGCGGGCGGGAGACGCTCGTCACCTCGCCGGTCGAGGCGCGTCCGCAGTACGTGATCCGGATGCCGGGCGCGGGCTGGCCGCCGTTCCTCGCTGCGCTGTTCACCGCCGCCTGCTTTCTCGTCCTCACCGTGAAGCTGGTGATCCCGGCGATCGCCTGCGGCGCGCTCGCGATCGTCTTCTGCCTCGCGTGGGCGTGGAGCCTGGACCCCGGCCCGGGAAAGGGCGAGGTGGACATCGGCGGCGGCATCCGGCTGCCCACCTACATGACCGGCACGCGCTCGCATGCCTGGTGGGCCGTCGTCGTGCTCATCTTCGTCGCCGCTTCGCTGTACCTCGCGTATGTCTTCTCCTACCTGTTCCTGTGGACGGTGTCGCCGGAGGTGTGGGCGCCGGCCGGCTCGCCCGCGCTGCCGGGCATCGGCTCGCCCGCTGCCTCGGCCGTGCTGCTGCTCGCGGGCTCGGGCCTGCTGTCTGCCGCGCAACGTGCACTGCCGCCGGCCGGCCGCTTGCGGCTCGCCGTGCCGGTGCTCGTGGTGCTGGCGCTCGGCTGCCTGGTTGCAGCGCTCGGCATCGAGATTGCCGGTCACTGGCAGGCCGGCCTCCGGCCCGCGCAGAACGCGTACGGCGCGAGCGTGTACCTCGGGATCGTGCTGTTCGGCCAGCTCGCGTTCGCGAACGTCGTCCTGGGCGGCTTCGTCGCCGCGCGCCACATCGCCGGCCGGCTCGACCGCGAGCGCCGCGTGACCTTCGACAATCTCGCGCTGCTCTTCCATTACACCGTCGCGCAGTCGCTCGTCGGGCTCGCCCTCGTGCACGGCTTTCCGCGGCTGGTCACATGAAGACGGAACGCGTGCAGGCGGGAGAGGATCCGGGCCCGATCGCGGGCGCGCTCGCTTTCCTGCTCTGCGGCCCGCTCGTCTGGGCCGGGCACCTGTTCCTCGTGTATGCGCTGCAGTCGATGCTGTGCGCGTTCCGGCTGACGGGCATCGCGAGCGTGGCCCCGTGGCTCATCGAGGGCGCGGTCGGCGCGATCACGGTGCTTGCCGCTCTCGCGCTCGTGCTGGCGATCCGGTTCCCGCACGGCGCCGCCAGGCTGCTGCGCGCGGCCGGATTCCTGCGCGGCGAGAACGGCGCTTTCATGCTGCTCGTCATGCGGCTGCTCGCCGCGCTTTCGCTGGCAGGCGTCCTGTGGGCGGGCGCAACGGTGCTGCTGCTCGCGCCCTGCGGCCAGCTGCGCTGAGCGTATGGCATTTCCGCGGGAACGCGGCTGGCCAGAACGGCGGGCCGGCGGACTGACGCTGGCGCGCTCAGCCGTTACACTCGACGGTTTCGTTCGAAACGGGGAGTGTTCCATGCGTTCCAGGCTTCTGATTCTCATCGCCGCCGCCCTGGCCGCCGGTTGCTCGCGTGAGAGCACCCCGCCCGCCGACAGCGCGCCCCCGCCGGCTGCCGATCAGGCCAGCAGCGCGCCCGTCGCCGAGTACGACTCGCTGTCGTACGCCGAGCCGGACGAGGTCCGGATCGAGGAGCTCGCGCTCGAGCTCGAGCTCAGCTTCGATGAGAAACAGCTCGCCGGCAGCGCTACTTACCGCCTCGACTGGCGCGATCCCGCGGCCACGGAGCTGGTACTCGACACCCGCGACCTGGCGATCCGGGAGGTCCAGGCCGAGCAGCCCGACGGGACGTGGGTGCACCTGGAGTATTCCCTCGCCGACGCGGTGGAACCGCTCGGCAGCAAGCTCAGCATCGACGCGCCCGGGCAGCCGGAGCGGATCCGGGTGAGCTATCGCACCTCGCCGGAGGCTTCCGGCCTGCAGTGGCTGACACCGGCGATGACCGAAGGCGGCAAGCAGCCGTTCATGTTCAGCCAGTCGCAGCAGATTCACGCGCGCTCGTGGGTGCCGCTGCAGGACACCCCAAGGGTGCGCTTCACGTATACCGCGCACGTCACCGCGCCCGAGAACGCGATGGTGCTGATGAGCGCCGACAACGATCCCGGCGCGGAACGGGACGGCGACTACCGCTTCGAGATGCCGCAGCCGATCCCGTCCTACCTGCTCGCCATCGCCGCCGGCGACCTGGTTTTCGAGCCGATCAGCGAGCGCAGCGGCGTGTGGGCGGAACCGGCGATGGTCGAGAAGGCGGCCGCCGAGTTCGCCGACACGGAGCGCATGATCCAGGTCGCCGAAGAGCTGTACGGCCCGTACCGCTGGGGGCGCTACGACATGCTGGTGCTGCCGCCGTCGTTCCCGTACGGCGGCATGGAAAACCCGCGGCTCAGCTTCATCACGCCGACAGTGATCGTCGGCGACAAATCGCTGGTGGCATTGATCGCGCACGAGCTGTCGCACAGCTGGTCCGGCAACCTGGTGACGTTTTCCACACCCAAGGACGCGTGGCTGAACGAGGGCGTCACCAGCTACGTGGAGAACCGCCTCGTCGAGGCGCTGTACGGCAAGCAGCTGGCGGACATGGAGTTCGTGATCGCGCGCAACGCGCTGCGCGAGAGCCTCGCCGACCTGCCCGAGCAGGCGCGCGCGCTGGCCGTACGCCCGGAGGTCAAGGTGAAGGCCGACGACCCGCTGAGCGAAGTCGCCTACGACAAGGGTGCGTGGCTGCTGGCATTCCTCGAAGAGCGTTTCGGCCGCGCCGCGTTCGACGAGTTCCTGCGCGGTTACTTCGATCATTTCGCATTCCAGTCGATACCGACCACGCGCTTTATCGAGTACACGCAAGCCAACCTGCTCGACCGGTACCCGGGCAAGGTGACGCGCGAGGAGCTCGAGGAGTGGATCTACGGCACCACCATTCCGGAGTCGGCGCCGCAGGTCGTGTCCGAGCCGCTGCAGGCCGTCGATGCCGTGCGCGCGGCCTGGCTGGCCGACGGCACCCTGCCGGACAGCGCCGTCACCGAGGCCTGGAGCACCCAGGAGTGGCTGCACTTCCTCGACGGTCTGCCGAAGACGCTGGGCACGGAACAGCTGAGCGCGCTGGATGAGGCTTACAAATTCACCGGCACCGCGAACGGCGAGATCGCGATGCGCTGGTATCCGCGGACCGTGCGCAGCGGTTACGCCCAGGCGAACGAGGCGATGGCCGCGTTCCTGAAGAAGATCGGCCGGCGCAAGCTGATCATGCCGACCTACGAAGCGCTGGTGAAAACGCCGGAAGGGCTGGCTTTGGCGAAGCAGGTGCTCGCCGACGCCCGCCCGGGCTACCACCCGATCACCACCGGCTCGGTCGAGGAAGTGATCGCGGAGGCCGAGGGCAAGGGAGGGGCACAGGGCGCCAGCGCGCACTGACTGCCGGGATCCCTGACACGTTGCCAAAATTCCTTCCATTACGAGGATTTACGGTTGTTCGAATACGTATAACTGGCTATAATCACAGCACTGTTTAATTAAACAGGAGGGCGCTATGAACACTCATCCGATGGCCCGTGCTGCCGACGACCGAGCCGTTTTCACCGACCGCCACGCCTCCATCGACGAGCTCGACCGCGCCATCCTCGAGCTGGCCGTGCAAAGGAATGTCATCGACCACGATTTCCTCGTGCTGGTCCGCCGCTTCGACGAGCGCGCCGGCTGGCTGAAATGGAATTTCGAGAACTGCGCGGAGTGGCTGCATTACCGCTGCGACATCTCGAAGGGAGCCGCGCGAGAGCGGGTGCGGGTCGCGCAGGCAATGAAGACGCTGCCCGCGATCGCCATGGCCTTTGCGAAAGGCCGGCTCTCCTATTCAAAGGTGCGGGCACTGACGCGCGTGGCGACGCCCGCGAATGAAGATGAGCTGCTGACCTTCGCTTTGAAGACGACCGCGGCACGGGTGGAGGAACGCTGCCGGGAACTGCGCTGCGGGACGGCGGCGTCGACCGACGATGCCGTGCGCGCGCAGGCGCGCCGCGCTGCCTGGATCCGTCGGGACGAGGCACGCGGGATGATGGTGCTCACGGTGGAGCTGCCGATCGAGACCGGAGAGCTGGTGGACAAGGCCATGGACAAAGCCATGGAAGCCGTGGCGATGTCCGGCCCCGAGTTCAAGGAGGAGAGCTGGGCGGCGCAACGGGCCGATGCCCTGGTGGCGGTGGCCAAGGATTACCTCTCAGGCGGCCGGACAGGCGCTTCCGGCACGCCGGATCACTACCAGGTCACCGTGCACGTAGACGAGTCGGCGCTCCGCGGAAACGCGGGTGGCCGTTCGGGGCTGCCGATCGAAACCGTCCGGCGGATCGCCTGCGACAGTGACCTCGTCGTGCTGGTTGAGGACCGGGAGGGGAATCCGTTGAGCGTCGGGCGCAAGACCCGGGTCGTGCCGAAGGCGATGAAGCGGGCCTTGTGGGCTCGGGACAAGGGGTGCCGGTTCCCCGGCTGCGGCCGCAAGCGGTACGTCGAGGCGCATCACTGCGTGCACTGGTCGGCAGGCGGAGAGACGCGGCTCGAGGACCTCGTGCTGCTTTGCACGCAGCATCACCGGCTGCACCACGAAGGCGGCTTCACGCTCGAGAAGGATTACCGGGGGCGCTGGTTCTTCCGCAATGCCGATGGGAGGGCGATCCCGGAGTGCGGTTATCGCCCCGAAGACATCACGGATGACACTGCCGAGACGGCCGGCGAATACTTCGAGCGCCGCGATTCCGCAGAATCACATGGCGATTCGACGCAAGAGTGCCACGTTCCCGCGGGAACGTCGGGCGGCTCGATGGAAGAAAGCCACGTTCCCGCGGAAACGTCCGGCGGCTCCGTGGAAGAGTACCGCGTTCCCGCGGGAACGCGTCGTCATGCCGATGGGGTCACGGTGAACGAGCCGTCGACGGGAGCGTGGATGGTGCGGGATTCCGTGGAGGTGTACCGCTCGGCGGCGTAATCTCGCGACCTCCGGCGTTTCCGCGGGAACGCCGCTGACCTGGATAAATCGCCTGCGGGGAGTATGTACGATATGTCTAAGGCTCCATGGAGAGCACCCTGCGAATTTCGTCGGTCTGCAATCCGATCGCCATCGGTCGTATGAAGCCCGGCAGGACGGCTGCGTCGTAGAGCTCCTGAATCATCCCGGTTATGCGGAGCCAATGCACGGCGTCACCCGAGCGCAAATCGACGATCAACAATCCGCACCGCGGCTCCGCGCGTTTGCTCGAGAGCTCCAGCTCGAGCCGCAAACCGGAGAACGTGCGGTTGCCGCGTGGCATCGACAGCCCGATGATGGCGTAATCGCCGTGGAAGGCGAGGCCGCGCGCGTAGCCGGGACAGAAAACTACTTTTTCGAACTGGCCTCTCTCGCGATCCACGTAGCCGAACCAGCCGTTCCCTGAATCCAGCAGCCACAGGCGGTCGCGGTAAACCCGCGGTGAATGCGGCATCGACAAGCCCGCGATGACGCGCTTATTCCCGCTGACGTCGTACACTGCACCGCCGTCGAGGCGGTGGTCTCGCCAGCCATCCGTGACATCGCTCTCGCTGACCATCGTTACGAAGCGAGGCTCGCCGTTCACGACGGCGACGCCGTTGAGGTGACAGCGGTCCTCGGCGGCCAGCCTGGAAATGAACGGCGGGCGCCAGAGCGGCCTGAAGCTGTGTGTATCGCTGACCGTCGCCAGGCAACTGAACAGGGTGTTGGCGAAAATCGGCCGGGAGGCCTCGTCCACAGCGATGTCGTGAACGTCGATGTCACCGGTCGTCCACGCGACCTGCGGCACATAAAGACGATCGTAACCGTTGAACGTCTGCCCGGCGGAAAGCGAGTTCTCGAAGCGCCAGAGCTGATAGAGCGTGCTCACGTAGAGCGTTTCTGCGCTCACCGAGAGGCCCATCGACCGGTTGAACGTGCGGTTGAAGATTTCCAGCCGGCCGTTCGGCTGCAGTCCCAGAAAAAACAGCTTGCCGACCTGGTAGGTTGTGAAGACGAGACTGATGCGCTGCTCGGCGAGCCACGCGGTGAACCCGCGCGAGGTGAGGAACTCGAAACCGTGCTCTTTTTCGGCCGCTGCCGGGGTCGGCTGCGTCACCGGGATCCTCCAGGCTGGTAGCTACGGAATGCTGATGCGGGTCTCGCAGTTTTTCGCGGTGTCGCGATGCGCTCCGCCACGGCAGATATCGCTGCCCGGGCCGCCGTCGGCAGCGTCACGGCCATCGTCGCCCCTCAGCATGTCGTCGCCCTCATCGCCAAACAGTTGGTCGCTGGCGTTGCCGCCTTGCAGGCTGTCATTGCCGCGGCCGCCGACCAGGAAGTCTCGTCCATCACCGCCGATCAGGGTGTCGTGGCCCCTTTGTCCGAACAGGCTGTCACGGCCGCTCCCGCCGTAGATGACGTCCTTGCCCCTGCCACCGCAGATCACGTCGTTGCCGCCCTGCCCACGGATCGTGTCATTGCCGGCCAGGGCGTGGATCACGTCGGGACCTGGAGTCCCGCGAAGATTGTCGTTCCCTTGCGTCCCGACGATGGTAGCGTCGAGGCCCTCACACTGGACGCCGGCGCCCTCCGTCCGGCCGAACACCACGTAGGTCTCCCCGGCGTAGTCTCGACCGGAACCCGGCTTGGCGAAGAAAGCGCCGACCACGATGTCATCGATGCCATCGCCGTTGAGGTCACCGGCCGCGCTGACGGAGTGACCCGAGTGATCGTTCGAATCGATGCCGTTCAGAACGAAGCCGGCGCTCCCATCGCCGCCATTCCCCGGCAGCAGGCTCGACAGCTCGAGCTCGCCGGGAAAATCGCTCGCCGCCTGATCCCGCCCGAACACCAGGTAGCTCTGTCCGGCATAGTGTCGACCGTCCGGATCGGCGTAGCCCGTGCCGATCAAAATGTCGTCGATACCATCGCCATTGACGTCGCCGGCCGCGCTGGCCGAATCGCCCGAGTTGTCGCGGGGGTCGATGCCATTCAGGACGACGCCCGCGCTGCCATCGCCGCCGTTCGACGGCAGCAGGCTCGACAGCTCGAACTTGGCCGGGAAACCACCGGCCGTCTGTTCCCGCCCGAACACAATGTAACTCTCCCCGGCGTTCCTTCGGCCGCCCGGGTCGGCCGTTACAGCGCCGATCAACAGGTCATCGATGCCGTCGCCGTTGACGTCGCCGGCCGCACTGACTTCCCTCCCCGCGAAATCCGAATTGTCGATGCCATTCAGAACGAAGCCCGCGCTGCCGTCACCGCCGGTCACCGGCAGCAGGCTCGAGAGCTCGAGCTCGGCAGGGAAATTACCCGCCGTCCGGGACCGCCCGAAGACGACATAGCTCTGCCCGGCAGCGCTTCGATCGCCCGAATCGGCGTAGAAAGCGCCGACCACGACGTCATCGACGCCGTCGCCATTGACGTCACCGGCCGCGCTGACCGAGTGACCCGAGCGATCGTAGTCGTCGATGCCATTCAGGGCGAAGCCCGCGCTGCCGTCACCGCCGTTCTCCCGCAGCAGGCTCGACAGCTCGATCTCGGCAGGGAAACCACCCACCGCCTGGGACCGCCCGAAGACGACATAGCTCTGCCCGGCAGCGCTTCGATCGCCCGGGCTGGCGGTGCTGGCGCTGACCAGGACGTCATCGATGCCGTCGCCATTGACGTCACCGGCTCCGCTGGCCGTACGGCCCGAGCCATCGAAACGTTCGATCCCTTTCAGAACGACGCCCGCGCTGCCATCGCCTCCGTTCGCCGGCAGCAGGCTCGACAGCTCGAACTCGGCCGGGAAACCACCGGCGGCCTGGTCCCGCCCGAACACAATGTAAATCTCTCCTCCGCGGATATACGGATACGAACCATCGAAGGCGGCACGAGCGCCGACCAGAATGTCATCGATGCCGTCGCCATTGACATCGCCGGCCGCGCTGACCGAATAGCCCGAGTAGTCAAAGGGGTCGATGCCATTCAGGACGAAGCCCGCGCTGCCATCGCCGCCGTTCGCCGGCAGCAGGCTCGACAGCTCGAACCTGGCCGGGAAATCACCAGCCATCTGTTCCCGCCCGAATACAACGTAACTCTGCCCGGCTCTGCGTCGACCGCCCGCAGTGGCATGGTACGCACCGATCAACAGGTCATCGATGCCGTCGCCGTTAACGTCGCCGGCCGCGCTGACGGAACAACCCGAGTAGTTGAAAACGCCGATGCCATTCAGGACGAACCCGGCGCTCCCGTCGCCACCGTTCACGGGCAGCAGGCTGGACAGCTCGAGCTCAGGAGGGAAGGGACCCGCCAAGGCCCCCACGCCGTGTGCAGCCAGTCCGAGAGCGACCAGTCGGGCGGGGATCCGCGGTCGACCGCGCGGCGTTGCCAGAACGCAACGCACTGCCAGCGCAAGAGTGTTCCGCCGAGGCGGTGGAAAGTGTGACCGTGAGGACGCAGCTCGCTTGCGGCTCATGACAGGCCTCCCGAGCAATCGAAAGTACCCGGACACAAGCTGGATATAGCCTATGAATGGCCGTTTCGCACGGGCCGCCCGGCTATGTTCCCGGGCGCGCGAGCCGGCGCCCGGTCGCGGGAGGTGCTCAGGCCTGCACGTATCCCGGGATCGGCACGACCTGGCCGCGCGGGATCGCGGCCAGCTGCGTGCGCACCATCTGCTCGATGTTCCGGATCGCGTCGTCGTCGCCGACGTGGAACGCCGGGCTGCGGCGCAGCAGGCTCCAGTCGCCGGTCTTCAGGATGCGCAGCAGGTGCGACATGTTGTTCCTGATCGCATCGACGTACGGGTTCTGTCCGTCGTACAGCACCTCGACGTAGCGGTAAGCGCGGTTGAACTTGTTGCACAGCCGGTCGCGCGACACCTGCTGGTAGAACGCCGGTGTTTGCCTGAGCAGGTCGATGCCCGAGGCATAGCGCACGCGATACTCGCCCGGGCTCGCGTTCTCGACGGCAACGCCGCCCAGCACGAATTCCTTGTACAGCCGGTCGCGGCACTTCTCGAGGTAGCAGCGGTCGGCCATCTGCGCGATCAGGTCGGCGGTGCCGAGAAGATGGCCGCAGATCGCATCGCGCGGGTCGTCGAACTCGATGTCGTCCAGATCGAGCTCGTATCCGGTGAAATGCACGATGCGGCACGCCACGCCCGTGTCTTCCGCCAAGCCGAGGTCCGGCAGGTAGCGGCGCAGGAAATCGGCGCTGCGCGAGACGTGGTACATCGTGAATTCCGCGCCGTTCGAAAAATTCCGGTCGCGCTCGAGATGCCGGATGTAGCCGGAATCGTGAAACAGCGCAGTGACCACCGCGAGCTGCGCGCGCTTCGGCCCGAGACGCTCCGCCGGCTCTACGCTGCGCTCGTAGCCCGCCACGAGGCGCGCCAGTGCCAGCGACATGTCGAGCGTGTGCTGTACGTCGTGATAGGTCGTATCGCACGCGCCGTAGCCCGGGAAACGTCCGGTGAACAGCCGCTCGAAGTCGTGGAAAGCGAGCCACAGGCGATCGAACGCCGCGCCCGGGAACGTCTCGGTGAAAAGATCCTTCACGGCGGCACGCACGGCCGCGGGGCTCGAGACCTGCACGGTGTCGGTAACGTCGTAGTCGTTGCGGCGGTCGGGCGACATCACTCTGTCGTTCTTCTTATCGTTGCGGGCGGCGCCCGGGGCGGCGGTCATCGGCCGATCTGGTAGTGGCGTTCCACCGATCATACACGCCGTTGCGGTTGCGCGAGGCAATTTGACATATTCTGCAAGGACTTAACGCTGGTCGCGTTCGGGCGCAGTTGGTCGCCGTGGCGGTTTGGCAGCACCGGTGCTGCCTTGGTGTCGTGGTCCGCTGGTTTCGAGCGCACGAGCACACTGGCGCACGGCGCGGCGGGCGGTCAGGGGATGTCGAACTCGGCGATGACGGGGGCGTGGTCCGAGGGGCGTTCCCAGGCGCGCGGCTCGCGGTCGATGTAGCAGGCGGTGCAGCGGGCCGCCAGGGGTTCGCTGGCGAGGATCAGGTCGATGCGCAGGCCGGCGTTACGGCGGAAGCGGCCGCGGCGGTAGTCCCACCAGCTGAAGGTCTTTTCCGGCTGCTCGAACCGGCGGAAGACGTCGATGAGGCCGAGGTCCATGATCGCGCGCAGCCCGGCGCGCTCCGGGCCGCTCGTGTGGATGTCCTCGCCGTAGGCGACCGGGTCGTACACGTCGCGATCGTCCGGCGCGATGTTGAAATCGCCGAGCACGACCAGCCGCTCGTGCCGCTGCATCTCGGACGCGAGATAGTCGCGCGTCGCGGCGAGCCACTCGAGCTTGTACTCGTACTTGTCGGACGCGAGGCTCTGGCCGTTCGGCACGTAGACGTTCACGACGCGCAGGCCGTCGTACGTCGTCGCAAGAATGCGCCGCTGCGGGTCAGGGAAGCCGTCGATGTCGGTGACCGCATCGAGCAGCGCACCGCGCGCCAGCGTCGCGACGCCGTTGTAACTGCGCTGGCCGCTCGCGATCGCCGTGTAGCCGGCATCGGCGAACACCTCCGCGGGGAAATCCTCGGTGACCTGCTTGATCTCCTGCAGCGCCAGCACGTCGGGCGATGCCGCGGCCAGCCAGTCCAGCACGTGTTGCAGGCGGGCTTTGACCGAGTTGACGTTCCAGCTCGCGATCTTCATGCGGCCTTGCCGACGATGCCGCTCTGCCTGAGCAGGGCATCGAGCGTCGGCTTGCGGCCGCGGAAGGCGACGTACGCGTCCATGATGTCGCGGCTGCCGCCGACCTCGAGGATCTCGGAGCGAAAGCGCAGCGCGGTTGCCCGATCGAAGATGCCGGCCTCCTCGAAGGCCGCGAACGCATCGGCGGCCAGCACCTCCGCCCACTTGTAGCTGTAGTAGCCGGCGGCGTAGCCGCCGGAAAAAATGTGCGCGAAGCTGTGCGGCAGGCGGTTGTAATCCGGGTGCTGCACGAGCGCGATATCACTGCGCACGCTCTTCAGGATCTCCAGCGCACGTGCGCCACGCCCGGGATCGTATTCCGCGTGCAGACGGAAATCGAACAGGCCGAGCTCGAGCTGGCGCAGCATCGCGAGCGCCGCGCCGAAATGCCGGCCCGCCTGCAGGCGCTCGAACAGCTCGCGCGGCAGCGGCTCACCCGTCTCCCAGTGCCCGGACGCCTGCTCCAGCACCTCGAACGACCACGCGTAGTTCTCCATGAACTGGCTCGGCAGCTCGACCGCATCCCACGGCACGCCGTTGATGCCCGCGAGGCTCGGGTAATCCACCGTCGTGAGCAGGTGATGCAGCATGTGGCCGAATTCGTGGAACAGCGTCACCACGTCGTTGTGCGTGAGCAGCGAGACGCCGGCATCGTTCGGCGGCGTGAAGTTGCACACGAGATAGCCGACGGGCAGCGCGCGGCTGCCGCCCAGCTGCTTGCGCACGATGCACTCGTCGATCCACGCACCGCCGCGCTTGCCGTTGCGCGCGAAGAGATCCGTGTAGAACCCGCCGATGGTCGCACCCTGCTCGTTCCTGACCTCGAAGAACTCGACGGTGTCGTGCCAGACCTGGACGTCCGAGCCGGGCGACAGGCGCACGCCATACAGGCGCTCCGCGAGCCCGAACAGCCCGCCGATCACGCGGTTCACCGGTAAATATTGCCTGAGCACCTCGTCCGAGATCGAAAAGCGCTGCTGCTTGAGCTGCTCCAGCCAGTACGTGACGTCCCATGCCGCGAGCGGCTCCGGCGCGAGCGCCTGCACCGCCTCGAGCTCCTTGGCTGCCGCCGCGCGCGTGCGGGCGGCCAGCTCGTTCAAAAAGTCGATCACCTCCGCGGGCCGCGCGGCCATCTTGGTGGCGAGCGAGTATTCCGCGTAGTTCGCGAAACCGACGAGCCGGGCGATGCGGTAACGCAGCGCCATGATCTTTTCGATGTTGCCGCTGTTGTCCCAGCGTTCGAAGCCCCCCTGGTCCGACGCGCGCGTCGACCACGCGCGGTAGAAGCGCTCACGCAAGCCACGATCGTCGGCATGCGTCATGACCGCCTGCCAGGTCGGCAGGTCGAGCGCGAGCCGCCAGCCGGGCTGTTCGTGGCGCGCCGCCTCGGCGCGGGCGCGCTCCAGGGTCGGCGCGGGCAGGCCGCGCAGCAGGTGCCGATCCTCGGTGTGGTAGTGCCAGCTGTCGGTCGAATCCTGCAGGTTCTGCTCGAATTTCGCCTGCACGGCGGCGAGCTCCTGCATGGCTCTCCGGAACTCCTCCTTCTCGGCTTCCGGCAGGGCGACGCCGGCCAGCCGGAAGTCCCGCAGCGCCTTGTCGAGCAGCATGCGCCGCGCCGGCGGCGCATCGTCGGCGAGCTGCTCGCGGATCGCGCTGATGCGCTGCTGCACGTCCTTGTTTTGCGCGAGTTCGGTGCCATGTTCGGTAAGTGGCGGCAGGCACGTGTTGTAGGCTTCCCGCCAGCGCGGGTCGCCGAGCACGGCCTGGAGATGGCTGACCGGCGACCATACCCGCGCGAGCTCGTGGTGCATGTCCTCGAGCGGCACGACGAAGCTCTCGAAGTCCCGCGCGCCGTCGTCCGCGAGCAGCGCCTCGAGCTTCTCGCGGTGCTCGGCGATGAGGCCGGTGACGGCAGGCAGCGCGTGCTCCGGCCGGATTTCGGCAAAGCGGGGGAGCGCCCCGGTATCCCGCAACGGATTGGACATGGATCGCGTCAACTGGTGAGAATCAATGTTGAGCCAATCGAGGGTCCCGAAAATGGTAACACACGCCCCGCGGGGCTCGACTGACAGGGCGATTCCGCGCAGGCGCGGGCTGTGACCGTCCGCTTCGATCTCATCGTGGTCGGCGGCGGCAGCGGCGGGCTCGCGCACGCGCAGCGCGCGGCGGGCTACGGCGCGAATGCCGTCGTCGTCGAATCGGGGCGCCTCGGCGGCACCTGCGTGAACGTCGGCTGCGTGCCCAAAAAGATCATGTGGTACGCCGCCCTGCACGCGCACGGCTTCGCGCACGCCGCCGACTACGGCTTCGACCTGAGCGTGCACGGGCACGACTGGCGCGTGTTGAAGGAGCGCCGCGATGCTTACGTCGACCGCCTGAACGAAATCTATGCCGGCAACCTCGACCGCCACGGCGTCGCGCTCATGCGCGGGCACGCGCGTTTCGTCGATCCGCACACGCTCGACGTGGAGGGCCGGCGGATTTCGGCCGAGCGCATCGTGATCGCGACCGGCGGCCACCCGATCGTGCCCGCGCTGCCCGGCGCCGAGCTCGGTTTCACGTCCGACGATTTCTTCGAGCTCGAGGAGCGCCCGCAGCGGGTCGCCGTCGTCGGCAGCGGCTACGTCTCGGTGGAGCTTGGCGGTGTATTCCGCGCACTGGGCTCGGACGTGACGATGTTCATTCGCGGGCAACGCGTGCTCCGGAGCTTCGACGCGATGCTCGGCGAGGAGCTCGACCTCGCCATGGAGGATGCGGGCATCCGCATCGAGCGCCAGGTGTTGCCGCAGTCGCTCGCGCGGACGCCGGAAGGCCTCGTGCTGAGCCTGAAGGACGGGCGCACGACGGGGCCTTTCGATGCCGTGCTGTGGGCCGTGGGGCGTGCGCCGAACACCGCCCGGCTCGGGCTGGAGGCGACCGGCGTCGCAACCGACGAGGACGGTTTCGTCCCGGTGGACGATTTCCAGGCAACCAACGTCCCGCACATCTTCGCCCTCGGCGACGTCACGGGTCGCGTGGCGCTCACTCCCGTGGCGATCGCCGCCGGCCGCCGCCTCGCCGACCGGCTCTACGGCGGCATGCGGGATCGCCGCCTCGATTACGACAACATCCCGACCGTGATCTTCTCGCACCCGCCGCTCGGCACCATCGGCATGACCGAGGAGCAGGCGCGGCAGCGCTACGGCGAGGACGTACGGATCTACGAATCGCGGTTCACGCCGATGTACTACGCGCTCGGGGAGAACAAGCCGCAGACGCGCATGAAGCTCATCACCGTCGGGCCCGACGAGAAAGTCGTCGGCTGCCACGTCATCGGCCCGGGTGTCGACGAGATGCTGCAGGGCTTCGCGGTGGCGATCCGCATGGGCGCGACGAAAAGCGATTTCGACGATACCGTCGCCATCCACCCGACGAGCGCGGAAGAGCTCGTTACGATGCGCTGACCGAGAGCTGGCGCAGCACCGGCCGCGTGTCCGGCCGGACGCCGCGCCACAGGTGGAACGATTCCGCCGCCTGCTCGACCAGCATGCCCCAGCCCATCAGCGATGCCCGCGCGCCGCGGGCGAGCCCCCAGCGGCTGAACGGCGTCGGCGTGAGGCCGTAGGACAGGTCGTAGCAGATCGTGTCCGGCCCGACGGCGCCCTTCGGCCAGGGCGGGGACTCTCCCGTGAGCCCGGCCGAGGTGGCGTTGAGCACGAGCCCGTAGGGGCGCGCGTCCGGCACCTCGCGGAACCGGCAGGCCCTGACTTCGCCCATGGATCCGAAATCGTCGGCGAGCACGCGCGCCTTCTCGACCGTGCGGTTCGCGATCGTGATGGCGGCGGGATTCGCGGCGAGCAGCGGCCCCAGGATGCCGCGCGTCGCGCCGCCCGCGCCGAGCACGAGGATGTGCATGCCCTTGAGCTCGATGCCGAGATTGCGCGTCAGGTCGCGCAACAGGCCGACGCCGTCGGTGTTGTCGCCGAAGATCTCGCCGTCCTGGAACACCAGCGTGTTCACGGCGCCGGCGCGCGTCGCGCGCTCGCTCAGCTGGTCCGCGACGTCCGCCGCCGCGCTCTTGTGCGGCACCGTGATGTTGAGGCCCTTGCCGCCCTTCCCGCCGAATTCACGGACGGCCGAGCGCAGCTCACCCGGCGGCACGGGCAGCAGATCGTAGGCGATGTTCTGCCCCGTCTGCAGCGCGAACAGGCGGTGAATGACCGGCGACCGGCTGTGCGAGACCGGGTAGCCCATGACGCCATACCGGTCCACCGCGCTTTTCATCACCCGGATCCAAGCCAGCGGGCGACGTCGGGTGCGAAGTAAGTCAGGATGGCGCTCGCCCCGGCGCGCTTGATCGAGAGCAGGGCTTCCAGCACGCACGCGCGCTCGTCGAGCCAGCCGCGTTCCGCGGCGGCCTTGAGCATCGAGTATTCGCCGCTCACCTGGTACGCGAACACGGGCACCCCGAAGCGGTCCTTCACGCGCCGCACGATGTCGAGATAAGGGAGCGCCGGCTTGACCATCACGATGTCGGCGCCTTCGGCGAGGTCCAGCCCGACCTCGCGCAGGGCCTCGTCGCTCATGGCCGGATTCATCTGGTAGCTGTGCTTGCCGGCGCCGCCGAGATTCGCGGCCGAGCCGAGCGCGTCGCGGAACGGACCGTAGAACGACGATGCGTATTTCGCGGCGTAGGCGAGGATCAGCGTGTTGCGGTGGCCGTTCTCTTCCAGCGCGTTGCGGATCGCGCCGACGCGGCCGTCCATCATGTCCGAGGGCGCGACGACGTCGGCGCCTGCGGCCGCCTGCGACAGCGCCTGGAGCACCAGCATCGCCACCGTCTCGTCGTTCTGCACGTAGCCCGAATCGTCGACGATGCCGTCCTGCCCGTGCGTCGTGTACGGGTCGAGCGCGACGTCGGTGATCACCACGAGCTCCGGATGCGCGCGCTTGAGGGCGCGCACCGCGCGCTGCACGAGGCCTTCGGGGTTGGCGGATTCGGCACCGTCCGGGCTTTTCGCGGGCGCGTCGATGACCGGGAACAGCGCGACGGCCGGGATGCCCGCCTCGACGGCGGGCCCGACCGCGTCGACCAGCTCGTCGACGGTATGACGGTGTGCCCCGGGCATGGAGGCGATTTCCCGGCCCTGGCGCCCCGCCTCCCGCACGAAGACCGGCCACACGAGGTCCGCGGGCGTGAGGACGGTCTCGGCGACCAGCCGGCGCAGGGCAGCGGTCCGGCGGGTGCGCCTCAGGCGGGTGGCGGGGAACCGGCCGCCTTGCCAGTCACTCATAAGACGATCCGAATCCCTCAGTCGAGACTATTATTTGGGTTTTCGCGCCGATTCGGTAGCTTTTCCGGCGCGGTTCCCGGGAAAAGAGGCAAACGGAGCGTAACAAAATGACGCGACCGCGGGTCGAGTGCAGATGAGAACCGGGCTGGACGAACGCAGGGCGCGTTTCGAGCGGCTCGTGGGCGGCTGCCACCGCGACCTGTACCGCTACGCCGCCTGGCTGTGCCGGGACCCCGGTGTCGCCGAGGTGGTGCTCCAGGAAGCGCTGCTCAGGGCGTGGAAGTCGCTGGACGGGCTGAAGCAGGATGATGCCGCGAAGGCCTGGCTCCTGACCATCGTGCGGCGGGAGAACGCGCGCTATTTCGCGACCACCCCGCCGCCCGCCCTGGATATCCACGCCCTGTCGCCCGCGCAGGAGGCCATGCTCGCGGCGGAGGACGACGTCGAGCTCGAGGATTTGCGCCGGGCGATCATGGCGCTCGACGACGGCTACCGGGAGCCCTTGGTGCTCCAGGTGCTCCTGGGACACAGCTGCAACGAGATCGCGGACATCATGGGAATCAAGCCGGGGGCCGTGCTGACACGCCTGCACCGGGCACGCAACCGGCTCAGGGAAGTCGTCGTGCAGGGAGCGGGCCTGGTTGCGGCCGCGGGACACAGCGATGGATTGTGAGGCCTATCGACAGGCGATCGGCGCCGACCCGCGCGGCGGCTTCGAAGGTGCCGCGGAGCACGCCGCCGCTTGCGCCGCGTGCCGGGCGCTGACCGCGGAGCTCGTCGCCTTCGACGAGCGCATCGCGCGCGCCCTCGCCATCGATACGCCCGCGCCGGCGCTGCCCGACCTGGGCCGCGAGCGCAGCGGTGAGGCCGTCCCCCTCGCGCCGCGGCGCCGCCGGTTCTCCGCGCCGGCCTGGCTCGCGCTCGCGGCGGGCCTCGCGATCGTGGCGTTCTTCGCGTTTCGCGGGCCCGCGCCCGGGGATGGTTATTACCAGCAGCTCGCCGGCGAAGTGCTGGCGCACATGGATCACGAGCAATCCTCGCGCGTCGCCACGGCGGTGCCGGTCAGCAATGCGGCGCTGGGCGAGGTGCTGCGTCCGAAAGTGAGTGCTTTCGACACCGGCGGCCCGATCGTCAGCTACGCGCAGAGCTGCGTCATCAACGGCCACCTCGTGCCGCACCTCGTCGTGCAGGGCCGCACGGGGCCGATCACGGTGATCCTCCTGCCGGACGAGAACGTGGAGGACGTGATTCCGCTCTCCGGTGAGAACGTGCACGGATTCATCCTGCCGGCCGAGTCCGGCGGCGTTGCCGTCATCGCCCAGCGTGAGGAGCAGATGCCCGAGGTGGGTGAAGTCGGGGAACGGGTCGTTGACTCAGTGAAGTGGAGCTTGTGACGAGCTTTTATTTGTGCCAATCGTGTGCCGGGCCTGCCCGCGCGGAGGTGCAGGTCCCGGGCCCGGGTGACGGAGCGGAAGCGGGCTCATAACCCGGGGTTCTCGGTGGTTTCAGCCGCTGCGCCGGGACGCCGCCCCTGCTAACCTCGCATTCCAGCGAACTGGACGACCGGTGAGTGTGACGTGCCAGCCAAAGCCGCCGAGAAGATTCGCCGCTGCGCCTGGGCGGGTGACAGCAGCCTGCCCTACATCGAGTACCACGATACCGAGTGGGGCGTGCCGGTGTGGGACGACGCGAAGCAGTTCGAGTTTTTGGTGCTCGAAGGCGCGCAGGCCGGGCTGAGCTGGTCGACCATCCTGAACAAGCGCGCCGGCTACCGCAAAGCGTTCGCCGATTTCGATCCGCAGAAAGTCGCGCGCTTCACGCAGAAGCGCATCGAGAAAATCCTGAGCGACCCGGGCATCGTGCGGAATCGCCTGAAGGTCGAGTCCGCGGTGAACAATGCCCGCGCTTTCCTCGACGTGCAGGAAGAGTTCGACGGCTTCTGCAGCTACATCTGGCGGTTCGTGGACGGCAAGCCCAGGCAGAACCGCTTTCGTTCCGATTCCGACATCCCCGCAACCTCCCCGGAATCCGATGCGCTCTCGAAAGACCTCAAGCAGCGCGGCTTCCGCTTCGTCGGCAGCACCATCGTCTACGCGCACATGCAGGCCACCGGCATGGTCAACGACCACGTGATCGCCTGCTTCCGCCACAAAGCCTGCGCCGCCCTCGGCCGCTGACGCACTCCCACTCCCGTAGGAGCCCGCCATGCGGGCGACCAGGATTTCCGTGCGTGAACGATGCCTGAGTACGTGCCTTCGTTCTTCTCACGTGCCCGCGTTCGGTCGCCCGCATGGCGGGCTCCTACGGGGACGGGAACTTGAAGCCGAGGCGTTGCAGGTCGTGGAGGAGAGCCGACGTGTGCGCGTCGGCGAGCGGAGTGAGGGGCGGGCGCACGCGGCGCCATTCGGGGTCGGCGGTGAAGGCGGCGACCGCGGCCTTGAGGGCGGGGATCATCGGGTGACGCTGACAGGCGGCGCGCACCTCGTCCAGCGCGGCCTGCAGCGCATCCGCGTACGGGGAGCGCCATTCCCGGTAGAGCTCCACGATGGCCGCGGCGTTCACGTTGGCCGTCGCCGAGATGCAGCCCGCGCCGCCCGCGCGCAGCGTGCGCAGCAGGAACGTCTCGCTGCCGCAGAACACGCGGAAATCGTCGAAGCCGCGCTCGAGCAGCGCCTGCGTGTGGCTCCAGTCGCCCGAGCTGTCCTTGATGCCGGCGATCACCGCGGGATACGCGCGCACCAGCCGCTCGACGAGCCCCGGCGAGAACCCGACCTGCGCCACCGGCGGAATGTGGTACAGGTAGATGCGCAGCGCGTCGCTGCCGACGCGCTCGATCGTCTCCGCCACGCTCGCGAACAGGCCGTCGTCATCGACGTTCTTGTAATAGAACGGCGGCAGCAGGAGCACGCCGCCGCAGCCTCTCGCAACCGCGTGCCGCGTGAGCCGCACCGTGTCCGTGAGCGCGCAGGCGCCGCTGCCCGGCATCAGCTGCCGCGGGTCGATGCCGCCGTCCGCCAGGCGGTCGAGCAGCTCGATTTTTTCCTCCGTGGACAGCGAGTTGCCCTCGCTGTTCGTGCCGAATGGGGCGAGGCCGGCACCCTCGGCCAGGAGCCGCCGGCAGTGCCCGAGCCACCGGCCCGCGTCCGGTGCGAGATCGGGTCCGAAAGGGGTGACGACCGGCGCGAAAACGCCGGCGAAGCGGGCGGGTGCGGTCATGGCACCGTCAATTCTGCACGTTGACGATCGTGATCGCGACCAGTCCCTGCGGCGTATGGTGGGAGATGCCGCCGAGGTAATGCGTTTGCGGCGCGAGACCGTCCCAGGTCATCGTGACGTCGGCCGACGTACCGGCCACGACCGACGAAGGCGCGGTGGCGGTCATGTTGCCGCGATCGTCGTCGAGACCGAAGAACCAGGTGAAGAGCACGTACGTCGCACCCGGTCCGCCCGCCACGTCGTCGGTGTCGAAGCCGTGGACGAACACTTCGTAACGGCCCGCTCCGGGCAGCAGCACGTTCACCTGCTCGCGCGACGTTGGCTCCCCGCTTTCGGCGATCTTCCGGCAGTGATTCAGGTCCGGGCAGTAGCGGACGTACATGTCGAGATCGTCATCGCCGTCGGTGAACTCGTCGAACAGCGCGAACCGCAGGTAGGCCTGGCCCGCCGGCAGGTCCAGCGTGTGCACGTTCACGCCGTTGCCCGCGCGGAAGGTGAAGGTGCGGCCGGGATCCTCCTCGATGGTGGCCTGCGACAGGAACGCGGGGGCGAGGCCATGGACCTGCGGCGCATACGAGCCGGTGTAACCGAAATCCACCGGGAAGCTGAACGTGCCGCTCGTGCCGTGCGCCAGCACTTCCGCCGGCGCGTCGATCGAGGTCGGGCGCACGCCGAGCACGCTGCGCACCGCATGCGTATCGTCCGACCAGGTCAGGCTGCCGAAGCGCCACAGGTCGAGCGGGCCGCTCTCATAGCCGAGCGTCACCTCGAATTCCGCCGACTGCCCCGGCGCGATCGACAGCGTCGACGGCGAGACGAGCACGCTGATGCCGGGCGGCGGCTCGATGGCGACGGTGTAGGTACCGGTCGCCTCGCTCACGTTCGTGACGCGGCGGGTGACGGTGCGGGTCTTCGTGAGGCGCGAGAGGGCGATCGACGGCTGGTTGAGGTCGGCCGGATCGAACGACAGGCCGTCCGTCGCGAGCGCGTCGCAGCGCGCCCCATCCACGGCGGGTGAACCCGTGCCGCACGCGAACGCGTCGTACTCGTCCACCGTCACGTCATAGACGAGCCCCGGATGGTTCGCGCGGTCGGGATCGATGTGTCCCGAGCCGAAGTCGAACGGATTGGCAGGCGTCTCGCCGTCCTGCTGCTTCACGTCCTGGTAGGCCGTCGTCATCAGTGCCGACTTGATCGCGGCCGGGCTCCAGTCGGGGTGCGCCTCGCGCAACAGCGCGGCGACGCCCGCCACGTGCGGCGCCGACATCGAGGTGCCGGACAGGAACGCGAAGTTCTCGCCCTTCACCGAGTTCGCCGCGTCCGGCGTGAAGCCAGCCAGGATGTTGATGCCGGGCGCGGTCACGTCGGGCTTCAGCACGTCCGGCACCGGGCCCGGCCCGCGCGAGGAAAACACGCCCATGACGTTGCCGGTGTCCTCCCGCGTGAGCAGCAGGCCGTGCTCGAGCACGACGCCCAGGCCCTCGCCCGCGTCGATCTCGTCCAGCAGCAGGTCGGCATCGGCCTGCCCGATCATGACCGCGGGAATGTCGGCCGAATCCGGCGTGCCGTCCATGACGATCGGGTCGCCCGCGATGTTGAACACGACGGCGGCGATGGCGCCCGCATCTTCGGCATTCGCGATCTTGACGTCGAAGTCACAGCCGCCGCGCTGGATCAAAGCGATGTTGCCGCCGAGCTCGGCGGCGTTCCCGATCGCCTGGCAGGCATCGAACGTGGTGCCCTCGGCAGCGTCGTTCAGGGCGGGGTCGCCGTTGCCGATCAGGCTCTCGTCGCCGTCGTCGACGAGCACGAGCGAGGCTTCCAGGCGGCCGCTGTCCGCGAGCCGCGGCGTGAAGCTCGCTTCCTGCATGGCGTAACGCCCGGCCACGCTCTCCGGTGCGCTGATCTCGATCGCCTCGAGCGAGTGCTCGCCGTCGCGGCTGGAAGCGCCCGCGGTGATCACCCACGGCGCGCCCGCCGGCGAGCCGATCGTGTTGAAGCCCGGTCCCTCGTTGCCGGCCGCCACCACCGTCAGAACGCCCGCCTTGGCGGCGTTCATGAGCGCGACGTCGTCCGGCGCGGTAACGGTCACGATCGAGCTGCCCACGGAATAGTTGATGATGTCCACGCCGTCGGCCACCGCGGCATCGATCGCGTTCGCGAGATCGGAGGTGTTGCAGGTCGCGCGCAGGTCGCCGGGCCTGAGCCAGCATGCCTTGTACACGGCGACCCGTGCCCGCGGCGCGATACCCTCGACGCGGCCGAGCGCGGTGCCGAAAATCGCTGCACGGACGCGGTTGCCGGCGGCCGTCGTCGCGGTGTGCGTGCCGTGGCCGTCGACGTCGTGCGCGGAGAAGATCTCGCCGTCGTCGATCGGGCCGCCTGCCTTCGCGCCGTCGAAGAAATAGCGCGCGCCGATGAGCTTGTTGTTGCAGGTATCGGCGGGGAACTCCGGCCCCGCCTGGCAGATGCCGTTCCAGTTTACCGGCGGCTGGAACACGATCTCGTCCTCCAGCCGGTCGTAGCGGTGGCACAGCCACCTGCCGAGCAGCGTGGCCTCCGCCCAGCGGCTCCGGCACGCGCGCGGGCGGTCCGCCTCGCGCCTGTCGGACAGCGACGGATGGCCCGGCGCGACGCCGCTGTCGATCACGCCGATGATCACGCCTTCGCCGTCGAGCCCGAGCGTGCGCAACCCGGTTTCCGGCTCGAACAGGCCGAGGAAGGTTGCGCTGGAGCTCGTCGCGAGCGGGCGCACCTCGTCCTGCCACACGTGCAGCACGTCCGGCTGGCGGCCGAGCACGGCGGCCTGCGCCGGCGTCATCTCCGCCGCGAAGCCGTTGAGGGCGTAGCGATAGTTGTAGATCGGCTGCGCGCCCGGCCGCACGCGGGCCAGCACCCTGGCCTGCGCGTCGGCCAGCCGCTCGGCATAGCTCTGCACTTCCGGAGATGCCTTGTCGAACGGCAGCGGTGCGGTCCGGCCGGACGGTTTCGCGAGGCCGCTCGCGCTCGCGGCCGCCTGTGCCGCGTGGTGCTCGACGGCCGAGGGTGCCGCGAGCTGCACGATGTACACCTTCGCGCTCGCGGGGCCTGCGGGCAGGGCGTCCGCCCGCGCGCCCGCGGCCGCCGCGAGGCCGCAGAGGATCACCAGTCGGACGCAAGACACGGCAGTTCCGGAGCTCCCCCTCGTTTATATTGGATTTCCGGCTCAAAAACCGTCGTAAGGCACGGTTTTGGCAGCAAGTTACCACATTCCGCCGCCGCGTAGGAGCCCGCCATGCGGGCGACAGCCAGCTCCGGGTCGCCCGCCTGGCGGGCTCCTGCGGGATCGGGTCAGGCTTCGGCGAGCCAGTCGCGCGGGCGGAGGTAGTCGGCGAGGCGGGCCTCGGGGGAGCCGGGCTCGGGGGTCCAGCCGTACTCCCAGCGGACCCGCGGCGGCAGGGACATGAGAATGGATTCGGTGCGCCCGCCGCTCTGCAAGCCGAACAGCGTGCCGCGGTCGTACAGCAGGTTGAACTCGACGTAGCGCCCGCGGCGGTAGAGCTGGAATTCGCGCTCGCGCGAGCCAAAGGGAGTGTCGCGCCGCGCCTCCACGATCGGCAGGTACGCCGGCAGGAAAGCCTCGCCCACGGAGCGCAGGAACTCGAAGCAGCGCTCGAAGCCCCACTCGTTCAGGTCGTCGAAGAACAGCCCGCCGACGCCGCGCGTCTCCTTGCGGTGCGGCAGGAAGAAATACTCGTCGCACCACTTCTTGTAGCGCGCGTACACGTCGTCGCCGAAGGCGGCGCACGCATCCCGCGCCGTGCGGTGCCAGTGCAGCACGTCCTCGTGCACCGGGTAAAACGGCGTGAGGTCGAAGCCGCCGCCGAACCACCACGCCGACACGCCAC
Organism: uncultured Woeseiaceae bacterium; assembly: GCA_964491485.1. Taxonomy (GTDB): domain Bacteria; phylum Pseudomonadota; class Gammaproteobacteria; order Steroidobacterales; family Woeseiaceae; genus IDS-8. The sequence goes on from CAZBGV010000024.1 coordinate 38,555, forward strand.
CGTCGGCCTCGGCCGCGAACCAGCGCAGGTTCGCATGCGTCGTCGGCACGTGCGGATTCGCAGGGTGCAGCACCAGCGACACGCCCATCGCTTCGAAACGCGCGCCCGCGAGCTCCGGGCGCGCGCGCGTCGCCGACGGCGGCAGCTCGCCGCCGTGCACGTGCGACCAGCCGATGCCCGCCTGCTCGAAGAGCTTGCCGTTGCGGAGCACCGAGCTTTCGCCGCCGCCGCCGGCCTCGCGCTGCCAGGCATCGTGGCGGAAACGCGCGCGCCCGTCGCTGCGCTCGAGCGCTTCGACGATGCGCGCCTTGAGCGAGGTCAGGTACTCGCGGACCGCGGCCGCTGCCGGTTCGATATCGCTCATGCGGATGCCGCTCTCACGATGCGGCCCGTTGCGAGATCGCGGATCTCGGACGGCCCTTGCGCCGGCCCGCAGGCGCCCGGCACGACGTAGTCGACCCGCGATCCGAACTCACGCCGCAGCACGTACGCGGTGCGGGCCGGCGGTCGGCCCGATACGTTCGCGCTCGTGGAAACGAGCGCGGAGCCTGCGGCGCGACACAAAGCCGCCGCTACCGGATGCGCCGTGATGCGGACGGCGATGCGCTCGTGAGCGCCGCGGATCCACATCGGCACCTCCGGCCGCGCCGGCACCAGCCACGTGACCGGGTGCTCGGCGCTCGACGGGAGCGCCGCCCCTTCCGGCAGCAGGGCCCACTCTGCCAGTTGCGCCACGTCGGCGCCGATCAGGATCAGCCCCAGGCGCACGTCGCGTCCCTTCACCTCGAGCACGCGCATGACCGCTGCCAGGTTACCGGGCAGGCAGCCGAGGCCGTATACGCCTTCCGTCGGATACGCGATGACGCCGCCCGTGCGCAGGATGCGAGCGGCCTTGCGGACGGGCATCGACGCGATCAGCGCACGGCAAGCCCGGACGCGGGGAGAGCGTGCAGAGCCGTTCGATGGGCTGCCGATCGCCCGCATGGCGGGCTCCTACGGTTCTCCGGCGTCTTGCTGCGCCGGCTTCGCGGTTTTCTTGCGGGCGGACGCCTTTTTCTTTTTCTTCTTCTTCTTTTTTGCCTTTTTCTTTGCCTTTGCGGCGGCCGCCGGAGCCGCCGCGCCGTCGCCCGCGGCGGCCGTAGTCTTCTTCTTGCCGCGTCCGCGGCGCACCGGGGCGGCCGCCAGCAGCTCCCGGCATTCCTCCAGGGTCAGCGAGGCCGGGTCGCGATCCTTGGGCACGCGCGCGTTGCGCGTCTTGTCGGTGATGTACGGCCCGTATCGCCCGTGCAGCACCTGGATGCCGGCTTCCGGAAAGTCGCGGATGATGCGGTTGGCATCCGCAATCTTCTTCTGCTCGATGAGCTCCAGCGCGCGCGGGAGCTGGATGGTGTACGGGTCGTCATCGCCGCGCAAGGAGACGAACTTGTCGCCATAACGCACATACGGCCCGAAGCGCCCCACGCTGGCGCTCACCGGCTCGCCCTCCGGCGTCTCTCCCAGCTTGCGCGGCAGCTTGAACAGCTCGAGCGCATCCTCGAGCGTGATCTCGTTCATCTTCTGCCCGGGCCGCAGGCCCGCGAACTTCGGCTTCTCCTCGTCGT
>CAZBGV010000025.1:0-32749 GCA_964491485.1 uncultured Woeseiaceae bacterium
AGGCGCATTATTTCCTAAATTAATTGCGCCTTCAATGATCTGCGCGATGAATTCGCCTGCTGTCGTGCAACCGCGACAGGTGCGCCCGAAACGTTCGGGCACGCAGGTGCAGTCACTGAGAGCAAAGGCAAGTCGCGGCGGAACGTGAGGTTGTCGTCGCTTCATCGAATCGGCATGACGTAAGGAGGCCGCCCGGGGAGCGAGGCCCGGGCCGCGGCCGGCGGATGACGGGCGCGCCGGGCCGGCGCGCGGCCGGATATTTACAACCGGCCGAAACTGGTTATACTCACAGTGACTGTTGATTCGTACAGGGTGCCGACGATGCACGAGCTCACCCCCCGCCAGACCCAGATCCTGAAGATGATTCAGGAATTTATCGCCGAATGCGGTATGCCGCCCACGCGCGCGGAGATCGCGAAGGCGCTGGGCTTCAAATCGCCGAACGCGGCCGAGGACCACCTGCGCGCGCTGCAGAGGAAAGGTGTGCTGGAGCTCGTGCCCGGCGCGTCGCGCGGCATCCAGCTCAAGGATTCCCTGCGCGAGCAGCTCGGCCTGCCGCTGGTCGGCCGGGTCGCGGCGGGCCGCCCGATCCTCGCCGAGGAGCACATCGAGACGCATTACCAGATCGATCGCGCGCTCTTCAAACCGAAGGCGCATTACCTGCTGCGCGTCGAAGGCATGAGCATGAAGAACGCCGGCATTCTGCACGGCGATCTGGTGGCGGTGCATCGCACGCCGGAAGTGCGCAGTCGCCAGATCGTCGTTGCCCGCGTGGACGACGAGGTCACCGTGAAGCGTTATCGCCAGGACGGCTCGCAGGTGTGGCTGCTGCCGGAGAACGAGGAGTTCGAGCCGATCAAGGTCGACCTGAAATCGCAATCGATGGTGATCGAAGGCGTGGTCGTCGGCGTCATTCGCGAGCGGCTCGCGACGCACTAAGTCGCGCGCGGCGCGCTGCCACATCACATCGCGCGATGCGCATCCAGCTCGCGCAGGCTGCGTCTTCGGTCGCAGGCTGACATCCAGGTCGCGCGCAATGCGCGCTCCAACAGGCATGAATGAAGCACTCGAAAAGCTTCTCTCGCATCCGGGGATCTGGCGCTCCGGAGGCGCCGTGCGGGCGCGCAGCCTGGATCCGCACGGCGCCGCGCCGGGCGTGCCGACCGGTCATGCCGCGCTCGATCGCGAGTTGCCGGGCGGTGGCTGGCCGCGGCAGGCGCTCACGGAAATTCTCATCGAGGGCTACGGCAGGGGCGAGCTCAGGTTGCTGATGCCGGCGCTCGCCGCGCTCGGCCGGGACGACGGCGACGGGGAAACCGGCTGGCTCGCCTGGATCGCGCCGCCGCTCCTGCCGTATCCGCCGGCGCTCGGCCAATGGGGTGTGGATCTCTCGCGCATGCTGGTCGTGCAGCCGAAGCGGCGCGCCGACGTGCTGTGGGCGGCCGAGCAGGCGCTGGCTTCGGGCAATTGCGCGGCGGTGCTGCTCTGGCCGGAAGCGATCGGCGCCAAAGCGCGCGCGCCCGGGTCGCGGCTCGCACGCACCGGCCGCCGCACCGCGACCTTTCCGAGCCGGCGGTTGCAGCTTGCCGCCGAAAGAGGCGGGGCATTGAGTTTTGCTTTTCGTCCGGCGAGCGCCCGCGCGGAAATCTCCGCCGCCGCGTTGCGTCTCCTGCTCGTGCGCGGCGAGCAGGGTCTCGATGCCGTCATCCTGAAGAGTCGCGGCGGCCGGCCGGCGCGGGTGCGCAACGTCGTTCATGAAGTCGAATAGATCGTGTCGCTCGAGGATCGCCCTCATGCCGCTGCGGCGGACGCCGTCCCCACTCCCTCCGGAGAACGCGCACCGGGGAGCGTAAGCCGGCCGACGCAACGCGCGCTGCCGCTCGGCGATGCGCCGCCCGCGCCCGCGCCTTCGCGCTCGATGCGCACGCGTTCGCGCCCCTTGTGGCTGTGCCTCGATTTCCCGCGGCTGCCGCTCGAGGCGCTTCCTGCCGGCGCGGGCCCGCGCGCGGTCTACGAGGAGCACCGGGGCGTGCGGCAGGTCCTGCTCGCGAACGGGGAAGCGGACAGGGCGGGTATCCAGGCCGGCATGCCGGTCACCGCGGCGCTCGCGCTGCGGCCGACGCTCACCCTGCAGGCGCGCGATCCGGCGCGCGAGCGGCGCACCCTGGAAGCGCTCGCCGCCTGGGCGGAGTGCTACACGTCGCGGGTGAGCCTCGACCCGCCGGCACTCCTGCTCGAGATCGCGGGCAGCCTGCGCCTTTTCGGCGGGCTCGACACCTTGTGGCGGCGGATCACGCACGATCTCGAGCGGCGGGGATTCAGCGCATCGCAGGCCCTGGCGCCCACGCCGCTCGCCGCGCTTCTCTTCGCGCGCGGCGGCGGGGGCGTGCGCATCGAGGATCCGAAGCACCTGACCGGCGCCGTCGCCGCGCTGCCGCTCGCCTGCCTCGCCTGGCCGGAGGAGGTGATGGATGCCCTGCGCGGCATGGGGCTCACCACCATCGGCGATTGCCTGCGCCTGCCGCGGCAGGGTTTCCTGCAGCGCTTCGGCGCCGGGCCTCTCCTCGATCTCGACCGGGCACTCGGGCGCTTGCCGGATCCGCGCGCGAGCCATCGCCGGCCCGAGCGATTCTCCCGCGAATGCGAGCTCTCCGGCGAAATCGACGACAGCGGGATCCTGCTCGAAGCCTGCCGGCAACTGCTGGAGGAGCTCGAACGCTTTCTCGTGCAGCGGCAGGTGGCGGTGCGTGGGGTGCGTTTCACCTTCTTTCACCTGCGCGCGCCGGCGACGCGCCTCGAGATCGGACGCCGCCGGGCCGGCGGCGGCGTCGAGCAATGGAGCCGCCTGCTCGCACTGCGCTTCGAAAGCCTCGACCTGCCGGAGCCGGTCATCGCCATCCGCCTCGCGGCCCGCGACGGCGAGCCGCTCCGCGGCACCACCGCGAGCCTGCCGTTTCACGGCAGGGCGGGCGAGGGGTGCGCGCCCGGGGTGCCGATGGCGGATCTCGTGGAGCGCCTCGGCGCGCGCCTGGGGCAGGAGGCGATTCACGGGCTCGTCCTGGCCGCCGAGCATCGCCCCCAGCGCGCGTGGCGGCCCGCCCTGCCGGCTGCCGAACGCCCCGCGCGAGCATCCCGCTTGCCGGAACCCCCCGACGGCTACCGGCCGCACTGGCTTGGCGACTCCAGTCAGGCCGGGCGCCTGCTCCTCAAGCGACCGTTGTGGATGCTGCCCGAGCCGCTGCCGTTGCCGGCGGACGGCGAAGCACCGGCATGTGACGGGCCGCTGACCCTGCTCTCCGGGCCCGAGCGCATCGAGACCGGCTGGTGGGACGACGAAAGCGTGACCCGCGACTATTTCGTCGCCGCCGATACAGAGGGCGCGCATCTCTGGATCTTCCGCGACCGCTCGCGCGGCGGCTGGTACCTGCACGGGATGTTCGGCTGATGCGCCCGTTGCCCGACATCGAGTATGCCGAGCTGCACGCGCTCAGCAATTTCACGTTCCTGCGCGGCGCGTCGCATCCCGAGGAGCTGGTGCTGATGGCGAACGAGCTCGGGTACCGCGCGCTCGCGCTCACCGACGAGTGCTCCGTCTCCGGCATCGTGCGCGCGCATGCCGCCGCGAAAGGCACCGGTCTCGAGCTCGTCATCGGCAGCGAGATCCGGATCGTGGACGGGCCGAAGCTCGTGGTGCTGGCAGAGAACCGCCGCGGTTACGCGCGCCTCTGCCGCCTGATCACCGACGGCCGGCGAGCCGCGGTGAAAGGCGAGTACCGGCTCGAGCCTCATGCCTTCGCCGACGGCCTGCCGGGTTGCCTCGTGCTGTGGATTCCCGACACCCGGCTCAGCCTCGACGCCCGCGATCGCTGGATGCTCGAAGCCTTCGCCGGGCGGCTGTGGATCGCGGTCGAGCTGCTCGCCGACGGCCTCGAGCGAGAGCGCCTGCGGCGCCTGCGCGCGCTCGGGCGCACCCTCGGGCTGCCGCTCGTCGCGGCGGGCGACGTGCACATGCATTGCCGGGCGCGGCGTGCGCTGCAGGATACGCTCACGGCGGTGCGCGCCGGCGTGCCGCTGGAGCGCGCCGGTCTCCTCCTGTATCCGAACGGCGAGCGGTATCTCCGCCCGCGGCAGGTGCTCTCATCCGTCTATCCGCCGGAGCTTCTCGCGGAAACCGTGCGCATCGCGGAGCGCATCGATTTCTCGTTGGACGAGCTCCGCTACACCTATCCCGAGGAGCTCGTGCCGGCGGGCGAGACGCCGGCGAGCTGGCTTGCCAAACTGACGGAGGAGGGGATGCGCCGGCGCTGGCCGGACGGCGTGCCCGGCAAAGTGCGAAAGCTCGTGGAGCACGAGCTCGCCCTCATCCGCAGCCTCGGTTACGAAGCCTACTTCCTGACGGTGCACGACATCGTCGCTTTCGCGCGCAGCCGCGGCATCCTCTGCCAGGGCCGCGGCTCGGCGGCGAACTCCGCCGTGTGTTTCTGTTTACGAATCACGGAAGTGGATCCCGCGCGCATGTCGATGCTGTTCGAGCGCTTCATCTCGCGCGAGCGCAACGAGCCGCCCGACATCGACGTCGATTTCGAGCACGAGCGGCGCGAGGAAGTCATCCAGTACATCTACGAAAAATACGGCCGCGACCGCGCCGCACTCGCGGCGACGGTGATCACTTACCAGCCGCGAAGCGCGATCCGCGACGTCGGCAAGGCGCTCGGGCTCGCCCCGGTGCAGGTCGATCGCCTGGCGCGCTCGATGCAGTGGTGGGACGGCAAAACCGTGGATGCGAGCCGGGTCGTCGAAGCCGGCCTGGACCCGCAAAGCCCGGTGCTGAAGAAGCTGCTGGGGCTGGTGCGCGAGCTGGTCGGCTTCCCGCGCCACCTCTCGCAGCACGTCGGCGGCTTCGTCATTTCCGACCGGCCGCTCTCCGAGCTCGTTCCCGTCGAGAATGCCGCCATGCCGGAGCGCACGGTGATCCAGTGGGAAAAGGACGATCTCGAAGAGCTCGGGCTCCTCAAGGTCGACGTGCTGGGGCTCGGCATGCTGACGGCGATCCGCCGCGCGTTCGATCTCATCCGCGGCTACTCCGGCCGGGAGCACACGCTCGCGACGGTGCCGGCGGAGGACCCGGCCGTGTACGACATGATTTGCAGGGGCGACACGATGGGCGTGTTCCAGATCGAGTCGCGCGCGCAGATGGCGATGCTGCCGCGTTTGCGGCCGCGCTGCTATTACGACCTCGTCATCGAGGTCGCGATCATCCGCCCGGGACCCATCCAGGGCGACATGGTGCATCCCTATCTCCGCCGCAGGAGCGGCGAGGAGCCGGTCGAGTACCCGAGCGAGGAAGTGCGCGGGGTGCTCGAGCGCACGCTCGGCGTGCCGATCTTCCAGGAGCAGGTGATGCAGCTCGCGGTGGTAGCGGCGGGCTTCACCCCCGGGGAAGCGGACCGGCTGCGGCGCGCCATGGCCGCGTGGAAACGCAAGGGCGGGCTCGGCGGCTTCGAGGAGAAGCTGATCCGCGGCATGCGCGAGCGCGGTTACTCGGAGCAGTTCGCGCGCCAGATCTATCACCAGATCGAGGGCTTCGGCGAATACGGCTTTCCCGAATCGCATTCCGCGAGCTTCGCGCTGCTCGTGTACGTCTCCTCCTGGCTCAAGTGCCACGAGCCCGCGGCGTTCACCTGCGCGCTGCTCAACAGCCAGCCGATGGGTTTCTACGCGCCGTCCCAGCTCGTGCAGGATGCGCAGCGGCACGGGGTCGAAGTGCTGCCGGCGGACGTGAACGCGAGCGAGCGCGATTCGACGCTCGAATCGCGCGACGGGGAGCGGCCGGCGCTGCGGCTCGGGCTGCGCCAGGTCAAGGGACTGAGCGAGGAGGGCGCGGAACGCATCGCCGCCGGGCGCGCCCATGGCCGCTATCGCAGCATCCGGGAGCTCGCCCTGCGCGCCCGGCTCGATCGCAGGGACCTGTCCCGGCTCGCATCCGCCGGCGCGCTCCGCTCGATCTCCGGGCACCGTCACCGGGTGCGCTGGGCGGTGGCCGGCGTGGAGGCCCCGACCCCGCTCTTCCCGTCCGCGGACGACGGGGGCGAAGCCGTGCCGATGCTCAGGAGACCGACCGAGGGACAGGACATCGTGGCCGATTACCGGAGCCTCGGGCTGTCCCTCGAGCGTCACCCGCTGGCGCTCCTGCGCCCGCGCCTGGATCGCGAGCGCTACCTGCCGGCGGCCCGCCTTGCCGCTCTGCCTTCAGGCGCGCGCGTGCGAGTCGCCGGTCTCGTGATCACGAAGCAGCGGCCCGGCACGGCGAGCGGCGTCACCTTCATCACGCTGGAAGACGAAACGGGGCACGTGAACCTCATCCTCTGGAAGGCGCTGGCCGACCGGCAGCGCGACGTGCTGCTCAACGCGCGGCTGATGGGCGCCGTCGGTGAGCTGCAGATCGAGAGCGGCGTGATCCACGTGGTGGTGCGGCGAATGCTCGACCATTCGCGGTGGCTGGGCGAGCTCACGGTGCCGTCACGATCCTTCCGGTAGGAGCCCGCCATGCGGGCGACATCCATCTCCCCGGTCGCCTGCATGGCGGGCTCCTGCGGATCGGCCCCGATGCGGTATTTCCCGCGGCCCGAGGGCCTCAGTCGTCGTCCCGGAAATCGAAAGTGAAGGTATCCTCGAGCTCTTTCATCGCTTCCCGCTGCTCGCGGATCTCCTCGAGACGCCGGCGCACTTCCTTCTTGCGCGCGGCCGCGGAGTCCTGCGATGCCTCGAGCTCCGCAATCAGCTCCTCGACATTGATCTCGACGGACACGTCGCCGACGTTGTCCGCTCCCTTCGCGCTCGAGAAAACGACGGTGTCGTCGTCATCATCGTCACCCGGTTCCTCGTCGTCGAGGTCGAGATCGTCTTCGTCGGAGACGTCCTCGTCGTCTTCGGCATAGTCCGGGTCGCCCAAATCGCGCTGCATCCAACAACCTCTGAAAATCCGTCGGCGGCCGCCCGCCGGAAACGCGCCTGTGCCATGCGTTTCGCCGCTTGTATACCGTGAAAGAATCGGCCGCGCAACACAGTCGTGAGCAGTTTTGACCGGCCCCGAAAAGGCATTCCCGGTCCGCTACTTAGCGCGGTTTTTTCAGCGAATGAGCTGGTTCAGCTCGAAGATCGGCAAAAGGATTGCCAAAACGATCAGCAGCACGATGGCGGCCATGACGATGACCAGGAGCGGCTGCATGATCCCGAGCAGGGTGCCGATCAGGGAATCGACCTCGCGTTCCTGGTTGATGGCGGCGCGCCGCAGCATCTCCTCCAGGCGGCCGCTCGCCTCGCCGCTCGCGATCAGGTGGGTCGTCATGGGCGGGAAGAGCTTGCTGCTCGCCAGCGATTTGCTGATGGCCGCGCCTTCGCGCACGCGCAGCGAAGCTTCCTCGACCGCCTCGCGCATCGGCACGTTCACGATGACCTGCGAGGCGATGCGCAGCGCCTCGAGTATCGGCACGCCGCTGCCGGCGAGAATGCTCAGGGTCTGCGTGAACCGCGCCGTGTTGAGGCCGCGGTTCAGCCGGCTGACGATCGGCATACGGAGCAGGGTGCGGTGCCAGCGGCGGCGCGGCCCGGGCTGTTTCAGGATGCGGCGAATGCCGAAGACCGCGGCCACGATGACGGCGATCAGCGCGAGCCAGTAGTCACGAATGAAATCGCTCGACCAGAGCATCATGCGCGTGAGCACCGGCAGCGCCTGGTCGTAGTTCTCGAAGATCGTGACGACCTTGGGCACGACGTAGGCGAGCATGAAGCTGATGATGCCGGCGGCGGTCACCACCAGCGCGATCGGGTAGATCAGCGCGTTGCGCACCTGCTGCTGCAGCTGCTGGCGCGATTCCGTGAACTCGGCCAGGCGTTCCAGCACCGCATCGAGGTGGCCCGCCTGCTCGCCCGCCGCGACGGTGGCGCGGTACAGCTCCGGGAACGCGTGCGGGAAATCGGCGAGGCCGTCGGCCAGCGTGTGCCCTTCCATGACCCGCGCGCGCACGCCGAGCAGGATGCTCTGCGCGCGCGGGTTCTCGCTCTGCTGGCTGACGGCGAGCAGGGCTTCCTCGAGCGGCAGCCCGGACTGCGCCAGCGTGGCGAGCTGGCGGGTGAGCAGCGCGAGCTCGCTGGCCGAGAGGCCGCGGCGGCGCTGGAACGCGGAAGGGCGGCGGGCCTCCTTGCGCGCCACCTCGGTGACGCGGACCGGCAGGAGCTCGCGTTCACGCAGGAGCTGGCGCACGTGCCGCGGCGTGTCGCCTTCCAGCAGGCCCTTGCGTTCCTTGCCCGTCCGATCGAGTGCGACGAATTCGAAGGCGCCCATCGATACCCGGCAGGCTCAGTCGGCGCGGGTGACGCGGAGGACTTCCTCCAGTGTCGTCACCCCGGACAGCACCAGCCGCCGCCCGTCGTCCCGGATGCCCGGGCTCAGCGTGCGCGCGTAACGCTCGAGCTGCTGCTCGCTGACGCCGTCGTGAATCATGGTGCGCATGGTGTCGTCCACGGCAATCAGCTCGTAGATGCCGGTCCGGCCGCGAAAGCCCGTGCCGTCCTCCGCCCCGGGGCGGTACAGCATCGGCGGATCGGCGGGATCCAGGTTCAGGCTGTGGCACTCGTAGTCGCGCGCGGTGTAGGCGACCTTGGTGTCGTCGTCGAGCACCCGCACCAGCCGCTGCGCCAGCACCCCGACGAGGCTCGAGGACAGCAGGAAAGGCTCGACGCCCATGTCCCGCAGGCGCGCAATTGCACCCACGGCGGTGTTCGTGTGCAAGGTCGACAGCACGAGGTGGCCCGTGAGGCTCGCCTGCACGGCGATCTGCGCGGTCTCGAGGTCGCGGATCTCGCCGACCATGACCACGTCCGGATCCTGGCGCAGGATCGCACGCAGCCCGCGCGCGAAGGTCATCTCGACCTTGGTGTTGACCTGGGTCTGGCCGATCCCGTCGATGAAGTATTCGATCGGGTCCTCGACCGTCATGATGTTGCGGCTGTTGTCGTTGATGCGCTCGAGCGCGGCGTACAGCGTCGTCGTCTTGCCGGAGCCGGTCGGGCCGGTCACCAGGATGATGCCGTGCGGCTTGTGGATCAGCTCGTCCATCACGGCGAGCGACTGGTCGTCCATGCCGAGCGAGGTGAGGTCCAGGCGGCCCGCCTGCTTGTCGAGCAGGCGCAGCACGACGCGCTCCCCGTGCCCGGAGGGCATGGTCGAGACGCGGACGTCCACCGCGCGCCCGGCGATGCGCAACGAGATCCGCCCGTCCTGGGGCAGGCGCTTCTCGGCGATGTCGAGCTTCGACATCACCTTGATACGCGACACGACGAGCGGCGCGAGCGTGCGCCGCGTCTGGAGAATTTCCTGCAGCACGCCGTCGATCCGGAAACGCACGTTCAGGCGGTTCTCGTACGGCTCGATGTGCACGTCGGACGCGTTGTCCTTCACCGCCTCGGTGAGGATCGCGTTGATGAAGCGGATGATCGGCGCGTCGTCGTCGCTTTCGAGCAGGTCGGACGGCTCGGGGAGCTCCTGCGCGACCTGCAGCAGGTCGGTCTGCTCGTCGAGATCGCCGACCATCTGCATGGCCTTGTGGCTGCCCTGCTCATAGCTCTGCCGGAGGATCGCGTCGAACGCGCTCGGCGTGACACGCGTCAGCTCGAGCGGCACGCCGGCGAAGCGCCGCGCCTCCGCGAGGCTGAGCGGCGAGGCACCCGTGCGATAGACGGTGTCGGCCACGCCACCGCGGATCTCGCGGATCAGGACACCGTGCCGCTTGGCGAACGAGAACGGCAGCGGGCGCGCGGGCGCCTCGTCCGGCGCCAGCTCCAGAGCCAGCTCGGGTGCCGTGACCGCCTCCGTCTCGAGGACGATGTCGGAATGCGTCGCCATCAGTTCTGGTCGTCGTCTTCGGGCTCTTCCCCGAGCTTCCGCAGGTCGAGCGGCGGCAGCGTCGGGCGCCTGGCACCGGGCATCAGCGGCACCTGGGAGCCGTGACGCGGCGCGGTGCTCCGCTGCATGTCGCGGATGTAATTGTACTTCGATTCCGTCTCGATCGCGGCCTGCGCGCTGTTGCGGAGAATCCTGGGACGGATGAAAACCAGCAGGTTGGTTTTGACCTTGTCGGTCGTGCGCGCACGGAACAGGTTGCCGAGGAGCGGGATGCTGCCGAGCAGCGGCACGCGCTGATTGCTTTCGCGCAGCGTATCCTCGATCAGCCCGCCGAGCACCAGGATGTCGCCGTCCTCGACGATGACCGTCGTGTCGATAGTGCGCTGGTTGGTCACGATGTCGACCGCGCCTTGCGCCGACGGCGCGATGCTCGAAATTTCCTGGGAGATGTCGAGGATCAGGGCGTTGCCCTCGCTGATCTGCGGGGTGATCGTGAGCTTCGTCCCGATCTGCTCCCGCTGGATGGTCTGGAACGGGTTGATCACGCCGCCGGTCGAGCCGGTGTTCGAGAACGAGCCGGTGAGGAACGGCACTTCCTGACCGACGTTGAGGCTTGCTTCCTCGTTATCCGTCGTGACGATGGAAGGGGTCGAGATGATGTTCGTGTTCGCGTCTGACTGAAGCGCTCGCAGAATCGCGGCGAAGCTTGTACCGGTGTCGCTGATTCTGCCGATCCCCAGGGTAATCCCGTCGCCGATAAGGCGCGTCGGATCCACGTTTTCCCCGCCGCCCCCGATGGCGGAGCCCAGGTCCACGATACCCGGCCCGCCGTTGGTGAAGCGCGTCACGCCGATGGCGTTGTTGTCGTTGGTTCCGTCGACTGCCCATGTGACACCGAGGTCGGACGTCTTGTCGGCCGTCACCTCGACGATGATGGCCTCGACCAGCACCTGCTCACGGCGGATGTCCAGCTTGTCGATGATGGTCATCAGCTCGCGCATGATCTCGGGCGGCGCGTTCATTACCAGCGCGTTCGTCTGCACGTCGGCCCACACGCTCGCCTGCTGGCCGGCGCCGGCGCCCGGCGCGGCGCCCTGGGCTGCCGCGGCCCGTGCCTGCATGCTCGTCACCTGCTCCTGCAGCTTCGCGGCCAGTTCCTCCGCGTTGGCATACCGCAGGTAACGCACCTGCGTCGAGCCGCCGTCCTCGAGCGGCGTGTCGAGGTGCGCAATGAGGGCCCTGAGGCGCAGGCGCTCGGCCTGCTCGCCGCCGATCAGGATGCTGTTGGTGCGCGGGTCCGCCGCCATGCTCAGCATGACCGGCATGCCGTCGGGGCGCGGCGCCTGGGTGAGAGAAGTGAGGACGCGTACCACCTCCGCCGCCGTGGCGTGCTCCAGCCGGATGACTTCCACGTCGTCGTCGCTCGGCACGTCGATGCGGCGGATGATGTCGAGGATGCGCCGCATGTTCGCGGCGCGATCCGAGATGATGAGTATGTTGGTGCCGGGCGGCGAGGCCAGGTGGCCGTACTGCGGAATCAGCGGCCGCAGGACGGGCACGAGCTGTGCCGCATTGACGTTGTCGAGCTCGACCACCTGCGTCACCAGGTCCTCCGCCGTCTCCGGAGGACCCGCCGCGTACTGGCGCGCGCCGGCGTCCGGCAGGATCTTGATCATGTCGCCGGCCTGCACGGCGACATAGCCGTGCACGTCCAGCACCGACAGGAACGCCTGGTAGAAGGCCTCCGGCGTCAAAGGGTTCGCCGAGATCATCGTGACCTTGGCGTTCACGCGCGGATCGATGATGAAGTCCTTGCTGGTGATCGCGCTCACCGCCTCCACGATCTGGCGGAGGTCGGCTTCGCGGTAATTCGGCGTGATCGTGGCGCCCGTGCCGGCCGGCTGCTGCGCGAGCGCCGGCACCGCCAGCAGCCACAGGACGGCGATGACGGCGCGGTGCCCCATGCCGGGGAAGCTCCGCACGCGCGTCCCGGCCAGGACTTCGCTGTTTCGATGCTGTCGATTCATGTTGTATGCGCCGTTATGCCGTTATTGTTCGTCGTCCAGGGTGAGCTGGCTGGTGGAAAGCGTGAGGACCTCCTGGCGGCCGTTGCGCTCCACGGTGACGGTGACCTGGTCGGCGTCGCCGAGGCTCTGAAAGATCTGCATCGCCTGCTGGGGATCGGTGAGCGAGGCGCCGTTCACGTCCTTGATGAGATCCCCCGGCCGCAGTCCCAGGGCCGCAAATTGCTTGCGGTTGCGTCCCGGGTACACCCGAAAGCCCTGCTGCTGGCCGCCGACAAAGTAAGGTGTCGGCCGAATCACATCGGCGAGCTTCGTCACGTTCTGCGTGAGCACGTCCTGGATGCTCGGCGTCGGGTCCGGAGCCTCCGTCATCGGCTCCGGGCGCGGGAGAGGCCGCGTCGACGGGCTGCCCCCGAATTCCCGCGGGAGCTTCAACGCTTCCAGCGCGCCGTTGCGGTTCAGGACCACGCGGTCCGGGTACACCGCGTGCAGGGTCGTGCCCTGCATGACGGTGTCGTTGATCGCGTACACTTTGCCGTCCCGGCCTGCCGCGACGATGATCGCGCGCGCCTTGGCCGGGTCGTTTGCGGCAATCGTGCCCTTGAGCGACAGGTTGAGCTGGGTCTCGGCGAGGTTCTCGTGCGGCTGCTCGGGCGGCGGCGGGGCCTCGGCGGCGTTGGCCTCGCCGAACAGGTGCGCGGAGGCGATCGCCTGCACGTCCGCGCCGTCCCGGGCGGCGCGCGCTCGCGAATCGCCCTGGCTCACCGCCGGCGGCGGCTCCACCGGGTCGCCGAGCGGAGACGCCGGGACCAGCATCCACACGATGCGTGCGAGCTGCCAGGCGATGGCGGCGGCCAGCACCGCGGCAACCCACCGGGGCAGGCGCTCGGCGGCGACGGCCGCCCAGCGCTCGCGGTCGGGCGCGCCGAAATCCGGCCACTTCAGTACCGTCGCCATGCCAGTTTCCGCCGTCCCCCGAAAGACCGCTCACACCGTGTCCGAATGATACGGGCTGGCGCCCGGGGCAAACAAGCCTGCAAAGCAGAAAAACCTTTGTAGAGCAATTATCTATCAGCGATTATTAGGAAAGCTCTCAGGTCGGGGCCGGGGCGCGGTCCCGGGGCGACGCCGGCGGCCGGGGCACTGGAAATGCGCGTCGGCCGCGCCATATATAATGGTTCAAAACCGGTGCGCGCGTGTCCAAGAGGAATGTGACACGCAGTACTGAAATGTTTCGGCTCATTGCTATTTTCGGGAATCATGTCTGAACGAGACAGGCCGGCGCGAATTCACGACCACGACGTCGCGATCGAGGAGTCGCGGCCGAAACTGAAACGGCCGCCGATGTACCGGGTCATACTCCTGAACGACGACTATACGCCCATGGAGTTCGTGGTCGAGGTGCTTGAGACGGTTTTCGGGATGGAACGTTCCCGCGCGACACGTGTCATGCTCGAAGTACACACGAAAGGCAAGGGCGTATGCGGAGTCTACACTTACGAGATCGCCGAGACGAAAGTCGCGCAGGTCACGAAGATCGCGCAGCAGCAGCAGCATCCTCTTCTGTGCACCATGGAAGAGTCGTGAGGCGCCGCGAGCGCTGGTGAAACAGTTGTCCGGATTGGTTTTAGTATCATGTTGAGCAGTGAACTCGAATTCTGCCTGAACCAGGCATTCCAGAACGCAAGGGAACGACGGCACGAGTTCATGACCGTCGAGCATCTGCTGCTGGCGTTGCTCGACATCCCCAAGGTTCACGAAATCCTGAAGGCCTGCAACTCGAACATCCCGCAGCTGCGGCGCCAGCTCACGGAATTCATCGACGAGGCCACCCCGCTCATGTCGCCGGACGACGACGGCGACGTGCAGCCGACGCTGGGGTTCCAGCGCGTTCTGCAGCGGGCGGTCTTCCATGTGCAGTCGAGCGGCAAGAAGGAAGTCACCGGCAGTAACGTCCTGGTGGCGATCTTCAGCGAGAAGCAGTCGCAGGCCGTGTACTTCCTGAGCCTGCAGGACATCACTCGCCTCGACGTCGTGAATTACATCTCGCACGGCATGCCGCAGCTCAGGAGCGAAGGTTCCGAGGAGGAGCAGGAAGCGTCCGAGGAGCGGGAAGGCGAGCAGGACGCGCGTGCGCTCGACCTTTACGCCACCAATCTCAACAAGCGGGCCATGGAAGGCAAGATCGATCCCCTGATCGGCCGCGATCTCGAGATCGAGCGCACGATCCAGATCCTGTGCCGCCGGCGCAAGAACAACCCGCTGTACGTCGGTGACGCCGGGGTCGGCAAGACGGCGCTGGCCGAGGGGCTCGCACGCATGATCGTCGAGGAGCGGGTGCCCGAAGTGCTGCGCGAATGCACGATCTATGCGCTCGACATGGGCACGCTGATCGCCGGGACGAAATACCGCGGCGATTTCGAGAAACGGCTCAAGGCCGTCATCGCGGAGATCCGCGAGGACCCGGGTGCCATCCTGTTCATCGACGAGATCCACACCGTGATCGGCGCGGGTGCCGCGTCCGGCGGCGTGATGGACGCGTCCAACCTGATCAAGCCGGTGCTCGCGAACGGCGAGATCCGCTGCATCGGCTCGACGACCTATTCCGAGTACCGCGGCGTGTTCGAGAAGGATCACGCGCTGGCGCGCCGCTTCCAGAAGATCGACGTGCCCGAGCCGAGCCTCGACGAGACCGTGGCGATATTGCGCGGGCTGCAGACGCGTTTCGAGGAGCATCACGGGGTCACCTACGATGCCGACGCGATCTCCGCGGCCGCGGAGCTGGCTGCGAAGCACATCAACGACCGGCGCCTGCCCGACAAGGCGATCGACGTGATCGACGAGGCCGGTGCGAGCGTGCGTCTCCAGCCGGCGGCCGAGCGGACCAACCGGGTCACGGTCAACCTGGTCGAGAACATCGTCGCCAAGATGGCACGTATCCCGCCCAAGAGCGTGTCCGCCTCCGACCGTGACGTGCTGCGCACGCTGGAGCGCGACCTCAAGCTCACGATCTTCGGCCAGGACAGGGCGATCGAGGCACTCGCGTCCGCGATCAAGATGTCGCGTTCCGGGCTCACCGAGGACACGAAGCCGATTGGCTCGTTCCTGTTCGCCGGCCCCACGGGCGTCGGCAAGACGGAGGTTACCCGGCAGCTCGCGCTCGCCATGGGCGTGGAGCTCATCCGCTTCGACATGTCCGAATACATGGAGCGGCATACGGTGTCGCGCCTGATCGGCGCGCCGCCGGGCTACGTCGGCTTCGACCAGGGCGGCCTGCTCACCGAGGCGGTGACCAAGAATCCGCATGCCGTCGTGCTGCTGGACGAGATCGAGAAGGCGCACCCGGAGGTGTTCAACCTGCTGTTGCAGGTAATGGACCATGGCACGCTGACCGACAACAACGGCCGCAAGGCGGATTTCCGCAACGTCGTGCTGGTGATGACGACGAACGCGGGCGCCCAGGAAATGAGCCGCGCGTCGATCGGTTTCACGCACCAGGACCATACGACGGACGGCATGGAGATCATCCGCAAATCGTTCACGCCGGAGTTCCGCAACCGCCTGGATGCCATCATCCAGTTTGCGGCGCTCGACGAGCGCTCCATTGCCCGTGTGGTCGACAAGCTGGTGGTCGAGCTGGAAGCCAAGCTCGGCTCGAACAACGTGACGCTCGAGCTCGACGACGCGGCGCGCCGCTGGATCGCGGAGCGCGGCTACGACCCGAAGATGGGCGCACGGCCGATGGCGCGGGTGATCCAGGAGCACATCAAGCGGCCGCTGGCCGAGGAGCTCCTGTTCGGCAGCCTGTCCCAGGGCGGCCATGTCCGCGTGAAGGTCGGCGAGAACGGCGAGCTGGAGCTCGAGACCGAGCCGGCCGGGAAAGAGCTGACCCGCCTGTAGGAGCCCGCCGCGCGGGCGATCAGGATTTCCGGTCGCCCGCATGGGATTTCCGGTCGCCCGCATGGCGGGCTCCTACGGAAGCACCTGGCGTCAGCTACCGGCCGCGGTAGACGATGCGGCCCTTGCTCAAATCGTAGGGAGTCAGCTCGACGGTGACACTGTCGCCGGTCAGGATGCGAATGTAGTTCTTACGCATCTTGCCGGAGATGTGCGCAGTCACGACGTGACCGTTCTCCAACCTGACGCGAAACGTCGTGTTGGGGAGCGTCTCGATCACGACGCCTTCCATCTGCAGTGCTTCTTCCTTCGCCAAGCGCCCGGGGTCTCCGTGTGAATTCAGGCGGCGGATTTTGCAGAAACGGCCGCTGCAATGCAATCGAACGGGCGGCGGCGGGGGCTGCCGGCCGGCGCCGGCTCGCGCGCGCATCGCCCGAACGGCCTCCCGGACGGCATCATGCTGCCACCAGGTCCGCCGCGGCATGCGGCTCTCGCGGCCAGCCGGAGAAGCGGGTCCGCTGGCGGCACGCGCGGCCCAGCAAGCGCGCGAAATCGGCGCGCGGCATCGGCGAGGCTCCGAGGCTCAGCAGGTGCGGAGACACGAGCTGGCAGTCGAGCACGAGAAAGTCGTGGGCGGCGAGCTGGCGGCAGAGCGCCAGCATGGCGGTTTTCGAGGCGTTCGTTTCCCGGCTGAACATCGATTCGCCGAAGAACGCGCGGTCGATCGCGAGCCCGTAGATACCGCCGACCAGCCGCTGCCCCGCCCACACCTCGACGGAGTGCGCCCAGCCCTCGTCGTGCAGCCGGCAGAATGCCTCGAGCATGTCGGGCGTGATCCAGGTCCCCGCCTGGCCGCGCCGCGGCTCGCCGCAGGCACGGATCACCCGGGCGAAGGCCCGATTGTAGGTGACGATGAAACGGCCGGTGCGCAGGCTGCGCCGCAGGCGGCGGGCGACGTGGAACGCGGAGGGGGGCTGCACGACGCAGCGCGGATCCGGCGACCACCAGAGGATCGGCTGGCCCTCGTCGTACCACGGGAAGATCGTCTTCTCGTAAGCGGCGAGCAGCCGCGCCGTGCCGAGGTCGCCGCCCGCGGCGAGCAGGCCGTTCGGGACCGTGAGCGCGGTGCGGACGTCGGGAAACGCATCCGGCGGATCGTCGCGGCTGATCCATTTGATCTGCGGTGCAATCACTGGCTGGATCGCATCAGGCGAAATGCGCGGGTGCCGGGCGCCTGCCCCGGATGCGCGCTCATGGCTCGGACCGGTAGGGGCTGTGGCGTTCCACGGTGGCCATGTAACGCTCGACGTGGCGGCGTTCCTCGTCGAGGTAGCGGCCGACCGCGCTGAAGAATTCCGGCCGGGCGAGCCAGTGCGCGGACCAGGTCGTTGCCGGCGTGAAGCCCCGGCTGATCTTGTGCTCGCCCTGCGTTCCCGGCTCGAAGCGCTGCAGGCCCCTGGCGATGCAGTACTCGATGCCCTGGTAATAGCAGGTCTCGAAATGCAGCGCGTTGTAATCGGCGTCGCTGCCCCAGTAACGCCCGTACAGCGTGTCGCTGCCCACGTAGAACACCGCCGCGGCCACCGGGGCCCGCCGCCTTTCGGCGAGCACCACGAGCACGCTCGCCGGCAGTCGGGCCGAGAGCTCGACGAAGAATTCGCAGTCGAGGTAGGGGAGGGAGCCGCGCTGGAAAAACGTGTTGCTGATCAGGGCGAAGACGTCGCTCCAGAGCGCGCGGTCGATGGCATCGCCGGCGAGCCAGCGGAAGCCGATTCCCTGCTCACTGACGTGGCGGCGGTCGCGCCGGGCCTTCTTGCGCTTCGCGGAGCTGAACGTGCCGAGGAACTCATCGAAGCTCGCATAGCCGCGGTTGTGCCAGTGGAACTGGCAGTCCTTGCGCAGCTCGAGCCCCGCCGCGCGCAGCAGGCCGAGCTCGCGCTCGTCCGGGAACAGGACGTGCAGCGACGATTCACCCGCGTCGCGCGCGAGCGCGAGGGCGGCGCCCACGAGCACTTCCCGCGCCTCCGGGTCGGCGGACAGGAGCCGCGGGCTCGGCGCAGGCGTGAAAGGCACCGCGGAGACGAGCTTCGGGTAGTACTCGAGCCCGGCGCGGTGATAAGCCTGGGCCCACGCCCAGTCGAAGACGAATTCCCCCCAGGAGTGCGATTTTTCGTACAGCGGCATCGCGGCCACGGCGGGCCCGCCGCGCGCCGCGCGGGCGACGAGATGCCGCGGCACCCAGCCGGTGCGCCGGGAGACGCAGCCGGTTGCCTCGGCGGCGTGCAGGAATTCGTGCCGGAGGAACGGCCAGTCGCCGCCCGCGAGCCGGTTCCATTCGGCGGGAGCGATGGCGGAAATGCTGTCGAGAACCTCGATCCGCATCGCTTCTGTCTTCACCCGTGAACGGCCCCGCGAACGGTACGGCATGGGAGCGGGACAGGACGCCGGTAACCCGTCACCCGGCGGCCGCGTGCTCCGCCGGGCTCTGCAAGGCTTGCGCCTCGAGGAATTTCTCGGCGTCCAGCGCGGCCATGCAGCCCGAGCCCGCCGACGTGATCGCCTGGCGATAGACGGAATCGGCCACGTCTCCGGCCGCGAAAACGCCCGGGACGCTGGTCGCCGTCGCGTCGCCGTCCAGGCCGGATTTCACGATGATGTAGCCGTTCCTCATCTCGAGCTGTCCCTCGAAAAGATCGGTGTTCGGACGGTGTCCGATCGCGATGAACACACCCGTTACTTCGATGTCGCGGGTCTGCGACGGTTCCCGCGTGCTGCGCAGGCGCAGGCCCGTGACACCGCTCTCGTCCCCGAGCACCTCGTCCACGACGTGGTTCCACAGGATTTCCACGTTGCCGAGCTCGGCCTTCTGGAACAGCCGGTTCTGCAGGATCTTCTCGGCGCGCAAGGTATCGCGGCGATGCACCAGCGTCACTTTCTTCGCAATGTTGCTCAGGTAGAGCGCTTCTTCGACGGCCGTGTTGCCGCCGCCGATGACCGCGACGTTCTGGCCACGGTAGAAAAAGCCGTCGCAGGTCGCGCAGGCGGAGACGCCGCGGCCGCGATAATGCTGCTCCGACGGCAGCCCCAGGTACATCGCCGCGGCCCCCGTGGCGATGATCAACGCATCGCAGGTGTAGGTGCCGTAGTCGCCTTCCAGCACGAACGGCCGCCGGGACAGGTCTGCCGTGTGGATGTGATCGTTGATGATCTCCGTGCCGAAGCGGCGGGCATGCCGTTCCATGCGCTGCATGAGCTCCGGGCCCTGGAGACCCTCGACGTCACCGGGCCAGTTGTCGACGTCGGTGGTCGTCATGAGCTGCCCTCCCTGCTCGATGCCGGTCACCATGACGGGCGCCAGGTTGGCTCGCGCCGCGTAGACGGCGGCGGCGTAACCGGCCGGCCCGGATCCCAGGATCAGGACCCGGCAATGCCTGGATTTGCTCATGTATACTTCGCCTTCGATTTCGCCCGAGCAGATGTCCCGATATGCCATCGCACCAAGGCGAATCAAGGGCCTGCGCGGGTCGGCCGGTAGTATCCTGTTCCGCAACGGGATTTGCGGCGCAGGACACGCGGGCGCCGCTTACTCACCGGCTCCAGTGTAGGCAAATCGGCGACCGATAATCCACTCCACGGAATGGCAAGAGCCCAGAATTCAGTCCGCACCGGATCGCAATTGTCCGAGCAGGTCGTGCGCACATTGCGCGAGGGGGCGCTGTGGGTGTTCGGCGCGCTCGCCATCATCCTGTGGGTGGCGCTGTTCACCTACGATCCGTCGGATCCGGGATTTTCCCAGGCGAGCGGGACGGGCGAGATCAAGAACGCCGTCGGCCGTTTCGGCGCGCTCGTCTCCGATCTCCTGTTCAACTTCTTCGGGCTTCCGGCCTACCTGTTCACGGTCATGGTCTTCTACTTCGGGTGGATGATCTTCCGCGAGCAGAGGACGCGTATCGAGCTGACCCGGGCGGATTTCGCGCTGCGGTTCGGCGGCTTCCTCGCCACACTGGTCACGAGCTGTGCCCTCGCGACGCTGCACTTCTCCGGCGAGGGCTTTCGCGAGACCGCCGGCGGCATCGTCGGGCAGGTCGTCGGCAACAGCATGGTGTCCGTCATGAAGCTGCTCGGGGCGAGCACGCTGCTGTTCTTCCTCTGGCTCGCATCGCTGTCGCTGTTTCTCGGCATCTCCTGGCTCGCCGTCATGGACCGGATCGGCCGCTGGTGCCTCTCCGGGTGGGATGCCGTGCGCCTGAAAGCCGGCGAATGGCGCGAGCGTGCCGAGGGCAAGCGGCAGCACGCCGCGCGGCAGGAGGCCTCCGAGGTCCAGCGCAAAAAGACCCGCGAGCGGGTGCCGCCGCGCATCGAGCCGATCGTGGCGCCGCTCGAGCCGTCCGTGCGCGCCGAGAAGGAGCGGCAGGTGCCGCTGTTCGAGCCGCCGGCCGCGGGCGAGCTGCCGCCGCTGTCGCTGCTCGACGATCCGCCGCCGCAGAAGAAGGGCTATTCCGAGGAATCCCTCGAAGCCATGTCGCGGCTGGTCGAGCTGAAGCTCAAGGATTTCGGCATCGACGTGCAGGTCGTGTCGGTGTCGCCGGGCCCGGTGATCACGCGCTTCGAGCTCGACCCCGCACCGGGCGTGAAGAGCAGCCAGATCTCGAACCTTGCGAAAGATCTTGCGCGCTCGCTCTCGGTGGTCAGCGTGCGCGTCGTGGAAGTCATCCCGGGCAAGTCCTACATCGGGCTCGAGATTCCGAACGAGAACCGCGAGCTCGTGACGCTGGGCGAGATTCTCCGCTCGCGCCAGTACGACGAGATGGCGTCGCCGCTCACGCTGGCGCTCGGCAAGGACATCGGCGGCAACTCCGTCGTCGCCGACCTCGCGCGCATGCCGCACCTCCTGATCGCCGGCACGACCGGCTCGGGCAAGTCCGTGGCCATCAACGCGATGGTGCTGAGCCTCCTGTACAAGGCCACGAGCGAGCACGTGCGGCTGATCATGGTCGACCCCAAGATGCTCGAGCTCTCCGTGTACGAGGGCATCCCGCACCTGCTCACGCCGGTCGTCACCGACATGAAGGAAGCCGCGAACGCGCTGCGCTGGTGCGTCGGCGAGATGGACCGGCGCTACCGCCTGATGGCCTCGCTCGGCGTGCGCAACATCGGCGGCTACAACCGCAAGGTGAAGGATGCGATCGAGGCGGGCAAGCCGCTGCCCGATCCCATGTACACGCCGCCGCCGTTCGCGGAGGAGGACGAGGAGCCGCTCGAGCGGCCGACGCTGACGCCGCTGCCCTACATCGTCGTCATCATCGACGAGCTGGCCGACATGATGATGATCGTCGGCAAGAAGGTCGAGGAGCTGATCGCGCGGCTCGCGCAGAAGGCCCGCGCATCGGGCATCCACATGCTGCTCGCCACCCAGCGTCCGTCGGTCGACGTGATCACCGGGCTCATCAAGGCGAACATTCCCTGCCGCATCGCGTTCCAGGTGTCGGCCAAGGTCGATTCCCGCACCATTCTCGACCAGATGGGCGCCGAGAACCTGCTCGGCCACGGCGACATGCTGTACCTGCCGCCCGGCACCGCGGTGCCCATCCGGGTGCACGGCGCGTTCGTCGCCGACCACGAGGTGCACGCCGTGGTGCGCAACCTGAAGAAGGGCGGTGCGCCGCGCTATCTCGAGGAAATTCTCGAGACCCCGGCGGGTCCAACCCCCGGGCTGGCGGGGATCGATCCCGCGCCGGCCGAGGAGATCGACGCGGAGCAGGACCCGCTGTACGACCAGGCGGTGCAGATCGTGCTCGAGACGCGCAAGGCGTCGATTTCCGGGGTCCAGCGGCGGCTCAAGATCGGCTACAACCGCGCCGCACGCATGGTGGAGAGCATGGAGCAGGCGGGCCTCGTCGGCCCCTTGCAGGCGAACGGCTCGCGCGAGGTGCTGGTGCCCGCGCCGGCAAAGGACTAGTCGTTGAACGGTGAATTCTCAAGCGCGGCGGCCCGCCGCGCCCTGCCCCTGATCGCCGCGGCCGTGCTCGGAACGCCGGCCGTGGCCGCCGCGGCGGCCGACGACGGCCGGGCCGAAGGCGAGCGGCTGGTCGAGCAGTTCGTCGCCAGGGTGCAGAGCATGCGCGGGCGTTTCCAGCAACAGCTCATCGACGCGGACGACGAGATCGCCGAGACCTCGAGCGGAACGTTCGAGATCCTGCGTCCCGGGCGCTTCCGCTGGGAATACGTCGAGCCCTACGCCCAGGTCCTGGTGGCCGACGGTACCAACGTCTGGAACTACGACGTCGACCTCGAGCAGGTGACGGTCAAGCCGCAGGGCGAAGCGCTCGGCAGTACGCCCGCGGCGCTGCTCGGCGGCACGGAGAACGTGCTCGACGGCTTCACGGTTGCGGGCAGCTACGAGGACCGCGGCACGCAGTGGGTACGGCTCGAGCCGAAGAGCCACGATACGAGCTTCGAGACGGTACAGCTCGGGTTCAGCGACGGCGTGCTGACCCGCATGATGCTGTCGGACGACCTCGACCAGACGACGCTCGTAGCGCTCCTCGACGTGGCGGTGAACGCGGATCTCGACCCGTCGGACTTCCGGTTCTCGCCGCCCGCAGGCGTCGACATCGTCGGGCGGCCCGCCGCTCCGGCCTCCGGTCTCTGAATGCTGCCGTTGCGTTACGCCAGGCGCTGGCAGGCGGCCGGCATCGCAGCCCTGGTGTTCGCGCTCGTGATGGCGCTCGCGCCCGTGGTTCTGTTCCCGTTCCCGGTGAGCGCCGGCGGCATCGGACCGGACAAGTGGCTGCACGCCCTGACGTTCACGTTCCTGACGGTGTGGTTCTCCGGCCAGTACGCGCCCCGCAGCTATTGGCGCATCGCGCTGGGTTTGCTGGCATTCGGTGCCCTGATCGAGGTATGCCAGCAGCTCGTGTCCTACCGCAGCTCGGAAGGTTTCGACCTCGTCGCCGACGTCGCGGGCATCGTGCTCGGGCTTGCCCTCGCGGTGGCGGGCGCGGGCGGCTGGAGCGAGCGGCTCGAAGGCTGGCTGCAGGCGCGCGGGGAGGCCGGCTGAGCGGCGTGCGCGGCACGGGGGCGCGCTTCGCGGCCGGTCCCGCGACGAGGAGCAGGCAATGAGCGACGATCTCTTCGCAGACGAGCCGGTGCCCGCAGGGCGGCAGCCGGCGCCGGGGCGCCCGCTCGCCGATCGCCTGCGGCCCGCGTCGCTCGAGGGTTTTTTCGGCCAGGCACACCTGCTCGGGCCGGGCAAGCCGCTGGCCGAGGCAATCGAGCGCGGCAAGCCGCATTCGATGATCTTCTGGGGGCCGCCCGGCAGCGGCAAGACGACGCTTGCCCGGATCGTCGCCCAGGCCAGCGACGCCCATTTCATCGCACTCTCCGCCGTCATGGCCGGCGTCAAGGACATCCGCGCGGCCGTCGCGGACGCCGAGCGGCAGCGCGCGCTCTCCGGGCGGCCGACCATCCTGTTCCTGGACGAGGTGCATCGCTTCAACAAGGCGCAGCAGGACGCGTTCCTGCCCTACGTCGAGGACGGCACGCTGACCTTCATCGGCGCGACCACCGAAAACCCGTCGTTCGAGCTCAACAACGCGCTGTTGTCGCGGGCGCGGACCTACGTTCTGAAGGCGCTCGATCGCGACGCGCTGCTCGGCATCCTGCGGCGCGCTCTCGCGCCCGGCACCGGCGCCTTCGGCGATCGTGCCATCGAGGCGAGCGAGGAGGCGCTTGCGCTGATGGCGGAGGCCGCCGACGGCGACGCGCGCCGCGCGCTCAACTTCCTGGAGCTCGCGGCCGACCTCGCGCCGGCGGCGGACGGCGTGACCCGCCTCGATACCGGCACCGCCTCGGAAGTCGTGCGCGGCGGGCACCGCCGCTTCGACAAGCGCGGCGAGTACTTCTACGACCAGATCTCCGCGCTGCACAAGGCCATCCGCGGCTCCGATCCGGACGCCTCGCTGTACTGGCTCATGCGCATGCTGGACGGCGGCTGCGATCCTTTGTACGTCGCGCGCCGCATGGTGCGCGTCGCGTCGGAGGACGTCGGCAACGCCGATCCGCGCGCGCTGCGCATCGCGCTCGACGCCTGGGACGCGCTCGAGCGCCTCGGCAGCCCCGAAGGCGAGCTCGCACTGGCGCAGGCCGTGGTGTATCTCGCTTGCGCGCCGAAGAGCAACGCCGTCTACCAGGCCGCGGGCGCGGCCCTCACGGCTGCGCGCGAGCACGGCTCGCTCGAAGTGCCGATGCACCTGCGCAACGCGCCGACGCGGCTGATGAAGGAGCTGGGCTACGGCGAGGGCTATCGTTACGCGCACGACGAGCAAGGCGGGCTCGCGGCCGGCGAGCGCTACTTTCCCGACGACATGCCGGAGGGCAGGTATTATCATCCGGTGCCCCGCGGGCTCGAGGCGAGCATCCGCGAGAGGCTGGCGGAGATTGCCGCGCGGAATCGCGCCGCACGCGAAAAGAAGAGCAAAGCATGATCGATCCCAGGCTGCTGAGACAATCCATCGAGCTGGTCGCCGCGAATCTCGCGCGCCGCGGATTCGCGTTCGACGCGGATGAATGGAGCTCACTCGACGAAAGGCGCAAGGCGCTGCAGGTCGCAGCCGAGTCGTTGCGCAAAGAGAAGAACGACAGTGCGAAGGCGATCGGCGGAGCGAAGCAGCGCGGAGAGGACATCGAGCCGCTGCTGGCGGCCGTGCAGGGGCTCGGCGAGCGGCTCGAAGCGTCCGAGCGCGAGCTCGGAGACGTGCAGCAGCGCCTGCAGGCGATCGAGCTCGGCTTGCCGAACCTCCTGGACGACGACGTGCCCGACGGCACCGACGAATCGGCGAACGTCGAGGTCCGCCGCTGGGGCACGCCTCGCGAGTTCAGCTTCCCCGTGCGCGACCACGTGGATATCGGCGCGCAGATGGGCCTGCTCGATTTCGATGCCGCCAGCCGCATCGCGGGCGCGCGCTTCGCCGTCGTCAAGGCCGAGCTGGCGCGGCTGCAGCGCGCCCTCATCCAGTTCATGCTCGACCTGCACGTGCGCGAGCACGGCTATACGGAAGCCTACGTCCCGTATCTCGTGCAGCCCGATGCGCTGGTCGGCACGGGACAGCTGCCCAAGTTCGAGCAGGACCTGTTCAGGACGGCCGGGGATACGCCGTTCTATCTCATTCCGACCGCGGAAGTGCCGCTCACGAATCTCGTGCGCGAAAGCATCGTTGCCGCCGACACCCTGCCGCGGCGCTACGTCGCTCACACGCCGTGCTTCCGTTCCGAAGCGGGCTCCTACGGCAAGGACACGCGCGGCATGCTGCGGCAGCACCAGTTCGAGAAAGTCGAGCTCGTGCACGTGGTCGAGCCCGATAACTCGCGCGCCGCGCTCGAGGAGCTCACCGCGCACGCCGAAGCCGTCCTGCAGCGGCTCGGCCTGCCTTATCGCGTCGTCTCCCTCTGCGCCGGCGATCTCGGGTTCGCCGCGGCGAAAACCTACGACCTCGAAGTCTGGCTGCCCGCTCAGCGCACCTACCGCGAAATTTCCTCCTGCAGCAACTGCACCGATTTCCAGGCCCGGCGGATGCAGGCCCGCTGGCGCAACCCCGAAACCGGCAAGCCCGAGCTCGTGCACACCCTGAACGGCTCCGGCGTCGCCGCGGGCCGGGCGCTCATCGCCGTCATGGAGAACTACCAGCGTGAGGACGGCGGCATCGACGTCCCGGAAGCGCTGCTCCCCTACATGGCCGGCACGACGGTCATCGCTCCCCCCGCCTGACATCGCTCACGTTCCGTAGGAGCCCGCCATGCGGGCGACCGCGATCTCGGCTCCGCCCTGTTTTCGATGGTGCCGTGCGTGAACGATGCTGATGGACTAACGTGCCTTCGTTCGGTCGCGCGCAGTGCGCGCTCCTACAGGTCGTGAGCGATGTCAGGCGTCCGGGGCGCCTTCGAGGAGGGGCTCGAGCATCGGGTGCTCGGCGCCGTTCCCGGTGCAGAGCGCGTAGCGCTGCGAGTCGTCGGCCGCGTACATCGCGACGCCCGCATGCCGGCCCGTGCGGTCGAGAATGTAGAACTTGAGGTTGAAGTTCGGCTTCCCGCGCGGGTTCAGGAGGCGCGGCTCGATCGTGTTGGCGACGACGCGGCGGAGCGCTTCCATACCCGCGTCCTTCGGGTGCCGGCCGCGGCGCATTTCCTCCACGATGAAGAAGGAGCAAAGCCCGTAGAGGTTCGCCTCTCCGCGGCCGGTCGAGCCCGCCGCGCCGACGTCGCCGTCGACGTACAGCCCGGCCCCGAGGATCGGCGAGTCTCCCACGCGCCCGGGAATCTTCCACGCCAGCCCGCTGGTCGTGGTCACTCCGCACACCTCGCCGTTCGGGCTCAGCCCGTTGCAGTTGATCGTGCCGTAATACTCCTCTTCCGGTATCAGGCCCTCGCGCAGCATTTCGCGTGCCGCCCGCTCGCCGGCCTCGAAGCGCTTTTCGGGATCCAGGTAATGTCCCGGGTCGATGCGGCGCTTCCACTCGAGCCACTGGCGGCGCGACTTCTCCGTGTTCAGGTCGTCCTCGATCTCGAAACCCATGTTGCGCGCGAACTGCTGCGCGCCGGCGCCCACCAGCAGGTGATGATCCGTGTTTTCCATCACGGCCTTCGCCACCAGCGACGGCGTGCGCACGCCCTCCAGCGCCGCGACACCGCCCGCCTGCTTCTTCGGCCCGTGCATGCAGCACGAATCGAGCTGCACCACGCCCTCCGCATTCGGCCGCCCGCCGTACCCGACGCTCGCGTCCTCCGGGTCGAGCTCGACGATGTTGACCCCGGCGATTAGCGCGTCCAGCACGTCGTCGCCGCGCACGATGCGCTCGAAAGCCGTTTCCACGCAGTTCAGCTTGCCGCCGTTCTTGTAGATGTAGCCGTTGCTCGACGCGATCACGACCGGCGGCACCCGGTTCGAGATTTTCGGGCGCGCGGCTTGCGCGCCGGAAGCGGCCAGCGGCGTGCCCGCCGCCAGCCCCGCGACGGCGCTGGTCAATACGAATTCGCGGCGACTGATGCCCTGGCTCATGGTCCCTCCGGTATGGATCAGTTCAGGCGGCTGCGCGTGCGGTCGCCGCGCTGGCAGAGCGCGGCGGCGAGCCCGAGTACCTGGCTCGGCCGCACCGGCTTCTCGAGATAGCCGGCGGCGCCGTCGCCGGGCTCGTCCGTGCCCACCTTGCCGAAGGTGGTGGAAAGGACGACCGGCACGGACCCGAGCTGGGGCATGTCCTTGACCACGTCGGACAGCCGCCGGCCGTCCATCAGCGGCGTCATGCCGTCGAGAATCACGAGCGACGGCGGCGTGTCGCTTTCCAGGAGCTCGAGGGCTTCCGCGCTGTCGTGCGCGCTCACGACCTCGTAGCCGGAGCCGCGCAGGACTTCCACTACTGCTTCGCGGAACGGCGCGTCGTCATCGACCACGAGGATGGGCCCGTTGCCGACTTTCGTCAGGTCGCTCTTCGCCTCCGGTTCCGCGTCGAGCACGAACCAGAACGTGCTGCCCTTGCCCTGCACACTGTCGACACCGATGTTACCACCGTGCGCATCGATGATGCCCTTGGCCACTGCGAGGCCGAGGCCCGCCCCGCGATCGCGGCGCCGGTCCGCGCGCCAGAAACGATCGAACACCCGCGGCAGGTTTTCGGCATCGATGCCCGGCCCCGTGTCGGCGATCGCAAAGCGCACCCGGCCGTTCTCCTCCACCGCGCTGACCTCGATGCGCCCGCCGGCAGGCACGAACTTGAGCGCATTGCCCAGCAGGTTCGAGAACACCTGGAGAATGCGCCCGCGATCCACGTTGAGCGCAGGCAGGTCGTTGCCGACGCTGCACTCGAGCGTGAGCGAGCGCTCGCGCGCGAGCTGCTGGAACATCATTCGCGCTTCGCTGACGAGGAAAGCCGCGTCGGTCCGTTCGCGCCGCACGAAGAGCTGCCCCGCATCGATCTGCGTGATGTCGAGCAGGTCCCGCAGCAGACGATCCATCTGCTCCGTCGCGACCCGGATCGCGGCGACACACGCGTCGCGGCGATCCCGCGAAGGCTCGAATTGCAGGACACTGGCGGCGCTCGCGATCGATTGCAGCGGGTTGCGCAGATCGTGCGACACCACGGCGATCATGTCGTCACGGGCGTGAATGGCGGTGCGGGCGTCGGTATACAACCGCGAGTTGTCGATGAGCAGGGCGGCGTGGCTGGCGAGCTCGCGCGCGAGCTCGAGGTCGTCAAGATCGAAGACATGCGACGACGAGGCATCGGCGACCAGCGCCATCGCGCCGACCGTTCGCCC
This sequence comes from uncultured Woeseiaceae bacterium, assembly GCA_964491485.1. GTDB lineage: Bacteria > Pseudomonadota > Gammaproteobacteria > Steroidobacterales > Woeseiaceae > IDS-8. The sequence goes on from CAZBGV010000025.1 coordinate 28,135, forward strand.
GCGCGCCTTGAGCGGCACGAGCAGCATCGAGCGCGGCCCGAGGGCGCGCAGCGCGCGCTTCTGCGATTCGCTGCGTACCCCCGACACGATGGCCTGCATCTCCACGTGCGCGGCGAGCGTCGCTTCTCCGGTGCGAATCACAGGCCCGACTCCCCATTCGTCCTCGAGCGAAGGGGGATCGGCCGCCGCGATGGCTTCCACGTAGGGCAGCTTCGACGGATCGCGGTGCGCGAGACCGACGCGGCGAATCGAGCGGCCGTCGAAGGCATAGGTGAAGCAGTAATCGGCGACGCGGCTGACGAGACGCCGGGCCAGCAGCCGCAGCGCCGCGTCCGGCTCCAGCGAGGACGCGAGGTCATCGTGCACCTCGGCGAGCGTCTGGAGTCGCTCGCGCGCCCGCTCGGCCATTGCACGGGTTTCCTGTGCCTGCGCGTAGAGTTGCGCGTTGTCGAGGGCCAGCGCCGCCCAGCTCGCAATCTCGCCGACGAAGGCGAGATCGTCCTCCCCGTAGGTCTTGCCGGACTCGGCGGACATGACCGTCAGCGCGCCGAGAATACGCCCGCGTGCCTGCAGGGGCACCGTGATGCCGGAGCAGAGGCCGAGCGATTCCAGCATGCGCAAATGCTCGGGATCGCTCGCGCGGCGCGCGAGCATGTCGCGATCGATGCGCTGCACGAGCGTGGCCTCTCCGCTCCTCACGGCGCGCGCGGCAGTGCCGTCCTGGGAGGGCGCCTCCCAGCGCCGCGCGAGCTGCCATGCGAGCTCGACTTTTGCGGAATCCTTGTGCGCGACCTCCACCGGCTGGATGGCACCGTGCGTATCGACGACCTGCACGATGCACCAGTCCGCCACGCGCGGCACGAGGATGCGTGCGAGCTTGCGGACGGTATCGGCGGGATTCTGGGTCGTGGCGAGCACGCGGCTTGCCTGCGCGAGAAAATCGCGCGCCTTGCGGGATTCCTGCTCGATGGACAATTGCTGCTCGAGCTGGCCCGCGATGCGAAAATGCTCGAAAGCGAATGCGACCTGTCCCGCGATCAGCTCCGCGGCGGCGATCTCGTCCTCCGTGAAGGTGTGCGGCTCGCGATAATGGAGTACGAATTCGCCGAGCACGCGGCCGCCAAACCGCAGCGGAATGAAGGCGAGGGCACGGACCTGCTCTGCCGCCATGAGCTCGCGATCGTCCGCCAGCGCGGCGCTTTCCGCGATATCAGGAATCGTGAGCGGTGCCGCCTCGGCGTCGGAAGGCCGCCATGGTATGCGCTGCTCGATGGCGGCGCGGTAGGTATCCGAAAGCCCTTGCCAGGCGGCGAAATGCAGCGTTCCGTGCTCGTCGAAGACGAGGAGCGCCGAGCGCTCCACGTCGAGCGACTGGTGCAGTGTATCCAGCCCGGCGCGGTAGATTTCGGGTAGGGAGGCGGCGCAGGAGACCTGCTGGATCAGCTTGCGCAGCACGCTCCGGCTTCGCACGCGACAGTTGCCTCCCGCACGGGATTGTTGAGCAAATATTAAACACTTTCCCGCAGGCGATTAATAGAGACGGGATGATCTTAGTGCGCTCGGGAATTGATTTTGCTGGTGACGCGATTGATGGAACGGCCGTTGCGCCCGCGGCGCAGAAGCAGCGGACGTCAGCCGGGTCGCCGGTGCTCGCTGCACGTGATGACGGGAAGCGCGACGTCCACGGGGGTGCCGTGCGGCTGCGGGTACGCCACACGGGCCGCACCGCGGCGCCCGCGGCTCCGCGAGTGTGCCTGCTTGCGCCACCACGTGCCGGCCGGCTCCCACCGGTGGAGAGGGTGAAGCGGTGCCAGTTAATTGAATCAGCCGTTTATCGACGATTCCTCAACCGCAGGATCAACAAGAGCCGGGCCGGACGTGAGCAGGGCCCGCGGTTGCGGCAGGGCCGCTCGTGCCTGTGGGTCATCGAGCCTCGTACCAGGCACCCGGTCCGCCAAGTCACAGAGGGGCCGTGCGGCCCCCCTGTGACTTGGCGGAGAGGGTGGGATTCGAACCCACGAAGGGCTGTTCACCCTTGCTGGTTTTCAAGACCAGTGCATTCAACCGCTCTGCCACCTCTCCGGGGCTTCGATTCTGCGGCCGCCCCCCGGACGATTCAACCGATGTCAGTCGCACTCGGCATGAGGCCGAACGGTCGGCGGTTCGGGCGGTCTCACCCGCCACGGGAAGCTACCCGAGGGGATTCTATGGACCCGACCGCGATTCTGCTCACTGCCGGCGCGTTGCTCGGCAGCCCCGTGCCCGCCGCGGCGGCCGCCGCGGAATCGTCGCCGTGCTCGAGCGAAGTTTTTCGCGCCTTCGATTTCTGGCTCGGCGACTGGGAAGTTCGCACCGCGGATGGCAGGCTTGCCGGACACAACCGCATCGAGTCGGCCCACGGCGGCTGCGTCATACTCGAGCACTGGACCGGCGCGGGCGGGATGACCGGCATGAGCATGAACTATTTCGACGGAACGACCGATGGCTGGGTGCAGGTCTGGACGGATGCTTCCGGCGACCAAATCGTGATCCGCGGCGGGCCGACGGCAAATCCGCGGGGCATGCGCCTGGAAGGCAAGCTGCATTCGCTGGCGCAGGGGCGAACCGACGACTTCCGCGGAACCTGGACGGTGCTCCCCGACGGACGCATCCGGCAGCTGTTCGAGCTGTCCGGCGACGGCGGCAAGACCTGGGGCACCGGGTTCGAGGGCTTTTACACGCGTGCGGAGGGCGCGCCTGCGGCCGCGGCGCAAGCCGCGTTGCGGCAGGGCCGGCGTCCGGCGCGGCGCACCGGCTCGCCGCCGGGCGCGCTCGCGGAATCCGCGGCATCGTGACCCGGCGCATCGAGTTTCGCGGAGGTCCGCCGGACAATCCGCTGCTGCATGCACTCGCGCTCGTCGGCGGGGCGCTGTTGTTCGCGGCGCTGGTCCTGTTCAGCCTGCTCGCGTTCCTGGTGGTCGCGAGCCTCATCGCGGTGCTCGCGGCAGTCGTCGGGCTGCGCGTGTGGTGGCAGCGCCGGCGCGCTGCGGGGCGGGCCGAGTCCGGGGAGCCGCCGGGCGCCTCCGGACAGGTCATCGAAGGCGAGTACCGCCGCGTGTCTCCCGATCCTGAAGGGCGGCGCGGGCGCGACCCGGAGCGCGAAAGCTAGCGCCCGCGGGAGGCCGAGGCGTCGCCGCGCATGGCCAGGGCGCCGCCGCGCATGGCCAAGGGCCGCAAAACCCCGTAAGCTCGCGCGACATGCAAAACGGGAGGCCGGATCCGGATCGCCGCAAAAAGCGAAGAAGGCGACGCATCCAGATCCTCATCGTCTACACCGCCATCGCGATCGGTCTCGCCTGGTTTTTCGAATCCCAGGCGACGACGACCGTGATCTTCGTGCGCCACGCCGAGAAGGCCGCCACGCCGGCCGAAGATCCGCCGCTGTCGCCGGCCGGCCGCGAGCGGGCCGAGGAGCTCAGGCGACAGCTCGTGGAAGCCGACGTCGTCGCGGGCGTCGACGTCATCTACTCGACGCCGTACCGGCGCACGCTGGAGACGGCCCGCCCGCTCGCCGATGCGCTCGACCTGCCCATCCAGCGCTACAACCCGGAGCCGGAGGACTACGAGGCGTTCATGGACCGGGTGGTCCGCGAGAACAAGGGCAAAATCATCCTGATCGTCGGTCACAGCGACACCCTCCCGGAGCTGATCGCGGAGATGGGCGCGAGCAAGAAAGTGCCGCCGATCGCGGACAACGAGTACGACAACATCTACATCATCTCGATCCCGTGGTTCGGCAAGACGAAGACCATCCGGCTGCGCTACGGCAAGCCGTACACCGGGCCGCCGGCGACGGGCGAGCGCATGCGGCGCGAGTGAACCGGTGCCGCGCCGCGGCTCCGCTTCGCCGCGTGGGGCCGCCGCGGCGCATCTGTCATAATTCGAGGTGACGGCACTCACTCCGCGCGCAGCACACCGATGTTCTACCAGCAGGAATTGACGCTCTCCACACGCGGACGCGGCACCTACGACCTGACCGGGCAGGTGCAGGACGCGGTCCGCGCCGCGGGGGTGCACGTGGGCTTGTGCCACCTGTTCATCCGGCACACCAGCGCTTCGCTGATCCTGTGCGAGAACGCGGACCCGACCGTGCGCGCGGACCTCGAGCGCTTCATGCAGCGGCTCGTGCCGGACGGCGACCCGCTCTTTGCGCACGACGCCGAGGGGCCGGACGACATGCCCGCGCACGTCCGCACGGTGCTCACCCAGTCCGACCTCACGCTCCCGGTGCGCGACGGCCGCTGCGCGCTCGGCACCTGGCAGGGCGTTTACCTGTGGGAGCACCGGACGGCGCCGCACCAGCGCAAGGTGCTGGTGACGCTGCAGGGCGACCCGGCCCGGTGAGATGTTAAGATGGCGCGCGCTCGCGCGCCCCGGCAGCCTGGTCGAGCGGTCGATTGCCCCGGTAGCTCAGTAGGATAGAGCGGCGGTTTCCTAAACCGTAGGTCACAGGTTCGAATCCTGTTCGGGGCACCATTCTCCCGCGGTCCGGCCCCGGATGCGCGAAACCGGCGGGCCCGCGCCCGGCGCGGCCGCCGTCCAACGATCCCGCTGCCGTCCAACGATCCCGCTGCCG
>CAZBGV010000025.1:32849-36303 GCA_964491485.1 uncultured Woeseiaceae bacterium
GCCGTCCAACGATCCCGCTGCCGTCCAACGATCCCGCTGCCGCGCGACGATCCCGGCCGCTCGCGCATCATTCTGCCAGACGTTCGAGCAAGCGCGCGGCGGTCCGCCGGGACAGCTTTGTAAGGATGCACAGCACTGGCAAATATTGCCGGCTCGGCGAGCGGTGCTGTCGCGCTTCAGGGACAGTTGAAAAGCCCCGGCGGGGCCCCACGTCGTAATCAACGGGAGCCGCGACCGGGACCGGCGGAGCCGCGGAGAAGGATGCCGCGGGCCGGGAACTCCCGGGCGCGGACCCGGTCGAAGCTTGGCATAGAGGTTGCAGAAGACGGGTGCAAGCACCCCATCGTCTCAAAGCCGTTGGAAGGTTGTCGTCACGACATTCCTATCCCCCGCCTTTCAACGGTTGCCTTGAGCCCGGACATCGTCCGGGCTCTTTTTTTTGGCGAGGCCATTCTGCGCGGCGAGAGCGCGGCGGCTGGCGAGGGCCAGGGACCCGGGCAGCGCGTCCGGGGCCTGCCGGCCCGCACGGGAAGCTGCGCGATCGTGGGGGCGATCTAGTCGTCGTCGGCCGGTGCGCCGTACGCCAGTCCATAGCCGAGCGCAAACTGCGGCTCGTCATCGCCCGCGCCTGCGTTGACGGCCGTCTGCTGCGGTGAGCGCGGCCAGGAGTAGGGGAGTCGCCCGGTGAAGTCGTAACGCGGCGCGCCGTCCGCGTCGGCGACCAGCACGTCGGCGACGCCGCCGCCCTCGCTGCCCGGCAGCCAGGCGGCCACGAAGGCATCGGACTGCGCAAGCTCCGGGCCGACGTAGAGCGGTCTCCCGGACAGGAAGAGGCTCACGGTCGGTATGCCGGCCTGCTGCCAGCGCTCGAGCACGGCGAGCGGCTCGAAGCCGCTGCCGCGGAAGTCGACGTCAGGCCGGTCGCCCGCACCCTCCGCGTAGGGCACTTCACCGAACACGAGCACGGCCACGTCCGGGCGTTCCGTCCAGCGGCCGTCCGGACGGTAGTCCACGCGTCCGCCGCCGGCGCCCAGCGCGGCGGCGAGCGCTTCGCGAATCGTCTCGCCGTTCGGGAAATCTTCCCGGCGGTTGCCGTCGCCCTGCCACGAGAGCGTCCACCCGCCGGCCTGCCGCGCCATGTCGTCGGCGGCCGGACCCGCCACCAGTACCCGCGCGCCCGCCGCGATCGGCAGGACGCCGCCCGCGTTCTTCAACAGCACGAGGGATTCGCGCACGGCTTCGCGCGCGACGGCCCGATGCTCCGGCGCGCCGAGCAGCTCGAAGCGGCCCGCCAGCGGGCGCTCGGACGGCCGCGGCCGATCCATCACACCCGCCCGGAACTTCACCCGCAGGATGCGGCGTACCGCGTCGTCCAGCCGCTCGCTCGCGATCTCACCGGAGCGCACGCTGGCCAGCGTGCTTTCGTACAGGCCGCGCCAGCTGTCCGGCGCCATGAACATGTCGATGCCCGCGTTGAACGCGGCGGCGCAGCTCGTCGGGCTGCAGCCCTCGACCTGCGCGTGCGCGTTCCAGTCGCCGACGACGAAGCCGTCGAATCCCCAGTGCTCTTTCAGCAGGTCCGTGAGCAGGGGACGGTAGCCGTGCACCTTGACCCCGTGCCAGCTGTTGAACGACGCCATGATCGTCTCGACCCCGGAGGCGATCGCGGAGAGGTAACCGGCCGCGTGAATGCGCAGCAGCTCGTCCGGCGACGAGCGGTTGTCGCCCTGGTCGATTCCCTGCGCGGTGCCGCCGTCGCCGATGAAATGCTTGGCGGTGGCGATGACGTGCGTGGCGTCGAGCCGGTGCGGATCGTCGAGCGATCCCTGCAGCCCTTCGACCAGGGCGGCACCGAGCCGGGCCACGACCGCCGGGTCTTCCGAGAATCCTTCGTAGGTCCGACCCCAGCGGTCGTCGCGCACCACCGCGACCGTCGGCGCGAAATCCCAGTCCATCCCCGTCGCCGCGATCTCGCGCGCGGTCACGCGGCCGATGCGGCGGACGAGGTCGGCGTCGCGCGTCGCACCGAGCGCGATGTTGTGCGGGAACACGGTCGCGCCGACGATGTTCGCGTGCCCGTGCACCGCGTCGGTGCCCCAGATGACCGGGATGGCGACGCCGCCGTCGCGGTCGTCGGTCGATGCGAGCCAGAACGCGTCGGCAAGCGCGAGCCAGGCCTGCGCGGGCGCGCGGTCGTCGCCGTCCGGGCCCGAGTTGCCGCCGTTCAAAACCGAGCCGAGATGGAAGCGCCTGACGTCTTCGGGCGTGACGGCGCTGATATCGGCCTGGATCACCTGGCCGATCTTTTCCTCGAGCGACATGCGCGCGAGCAGCGCCGAGATGCGCGCCTCGAGCTCCGGGTCCTCGGCGCGCACGGGCGGCCGGGGCCACGCGGCGAGATCGAGCGGCGGCGGTGCGGCACCGGCGAAACCTGCGGCCAGGGACAGTGTGACAGCGAGTATCGGGAGGTGCGGCCGCATGCTGGCACCAGAGACTGCGCGAGCCCTCGCGGCCTTGTCAATGCCGGCCGGCCCGGATCCTTTGCCGGCGGCACTAAAATGGACGCCGGGCACACCAGCGACAGGAGCGAGGCACCATGGGCATTCGAACCCGCACGGTCGAATATGCGGACGGCGATACCGTGCTCGAAGGCGAGCTCGCCTTCGGCGACGACGGGCGCGCCCGGCCGGGCGTGCTCGTCGCACACGCCTGGCGCGGTCGGAGCGCCTTCGAGGATGCGAAGGCAAGGGCATTGGCCGAGCTCGGCTACACCGGGTTTGCGCTGGACCTCTTCGGCAAGGGTGTCCGCGGCGGCAGCATCGAGGAGAACCGCAAGCTGATCCAGCCGTTCATGAACGACCGCGCGCGCCTGCAGCGGCGCATGCAATGCGCGCTCGACTGCCTGCGCGCGCAGCAGGAGGTCGATGCGGCGCGCACCGGCGCCATCGGTTTCTGTTTCGGCGGGCTGTGCGTGCTCGATCTCGCTCGCAGCGGCGCCGACCTCGCCGGCGTCGTGAGCTTCCACGGCCTGCTGCAGCCCCCGGGCAACACCGCCGGCAACGCGGTGCGTGCGAAGGTGCTGGTGCTGCACGGCTTCGACGACCCCATGGCCACGCCCGAGGCGCTGGTGGCGCTCGGGCGCGAGCTGACGGCGCTGGGCGCGGACTGGCAGGCGCACGCGTTCGGCAACACCATGCACGCGTTCACCAACCCGCAGGCGAACGATCCCGGCTTCGGCACGGTCTACCAGCCGGATGCCGATCGCCGCTCGTGGCAGCTGATGCAGGCCTTCCTCGCAGAGGCCTTCGGGAGCGGGGCCGGCGGCGGCGGGCACGCATAGGATGGCTTCGTCCCGGCCCGCCGCCTGCGTGCCGACACGTGCTTGTGATAGCCTTCGGGCCCTCTCCGGAACAGGAGTCCACGATGAAACACGCGATTTCGCTCTTCGGCATGT
>CAZBGV010000026.1:0-34860 GCA_964491485.1 uncultured Woeseiaceae bacterium
ACGGGTGGAAGATGCTCGGCCGCTCGCAGATGCAGCTCGGCAATTACGCGGAGGCTGCGCGCGCCTACGAGCGCGCGGTCGAGCTCGAGTCGCGCAGCAACCCGCAGACGCTCGCGGACCTGGGCGAGGCCGTGCTCAACGCCGCCCCGGAATCGATCGGCGGGCGCGCGGGGCAGCTGTTCGAAGGCGCGCTCGCGCTCGCGCCGGCGAATCCGAAGGCGCTGTTCTACGGCGGCATCGTGGCGCTCCAGCGCGGCGACCAGGCGCTGGCCGCCGACCGCTGGGAGGCGCTGCTCGCGCAGGGCCCGCCGCCGGAGATCGAAACGATCCTGCGGGAGCGCATCGCGGCCTGGCGCGGGGAGAATGCGGGCGCCGAAACGGCGCCGGTGGTCGAGGTGCAGGTCGCACTGAGCGCGGATGCCGTGGCCGCGCTCGCGCCGGATACGACCGTGTACATCATCGCGCGCGACCCGGCCCGGCCCACGCCGCCGATCGCGGCCGTGCGCCGCAAGGCTTCCGAGCTGCCGCTCAAGGTCGCGCTCGGCGACGCCGACTCGATGTTCCCGGCCCGCCCGCTCTCGTCCTTCGAGCAGCTGGAGATCGTCGCGCGTGCTTCGCCGTCCGGTGAGCCCGCGGCCCGGGCGGGGGACTGGTACGGCCAGCAGACGGTCTCGCGCGCCGACGGCGGAAGCGCCGCGGCGGTCGAGGTCGTGATCGGGCAACGCGTGGAGTGAGGTCCGGCGCCGCCGCGCGCGGGCTACGGGCGGCGCACGCTGACGGTATCGCCGGTGTCGACGTTCTCGGAGCGGCGGATCGTTTCCGCTTCCACGTCCTCGAGCGCGTGCGTGAGGGAGGCATACAGGCGCCGCAGCTGGACGTAGGAAAGCGCCTTCACGTCGACCATCGCGAGCGCGTGAATGACGCCCAGCGACAGGTCGTGCACGTCGGATTCGTGCGTGCTGCGCTCCACCATCGAACGACCCCCGGAAACGCACGCGAATGGAGTGCGTGGAAAGACCGGAGGCCAGTGTAGCAATGGCGCGCGCGCCGGAACGTGAACGGGATCACGCGCGGCCTTGTGCCGGCCACCCGCGGCATCCAGAATCGCCGGGACGCTGGTTGCCGGGGAACCTGGAGTGCCTTTACCCGACGTGTTGCAGGGCGCGCTGCGCTTGCCGGTGATCGGCGCGCCGATGTTCATCGTGTCCGGCCCCGAGCTCGTGCTCGCGCAGTGCAAGGCGGGCGTCGTCGGCTCGTTCCCCGCGCTGAACGCGCGGCCGCCGTCGCTGCTGGACGAATGGCTGGCGCGCATCGGGGAGGAGCTCGCGGCGTATCGCGCGGCGCATCCCGCGGCGCCGGTGGCACCGTTCGCGGTGAACCAGATCGTGCACCGGAGCAACGACCGGCTGGAGCACGACCTCGAGTGCTGCGTGCGGCATCGCGTGCCGATCATCATCACGAGCCTGCGGCCACCCGCCGAGGTCGTCGCCGCCGTACATGGCTACGGCGGCATCGTGCTGCACGACGTGATCAGCCGGCGGCACGCCGAAAAGGCGATCGAGCAGGGAGTGGACGGCATCATCGCCGTCTGCGCGGGCGCGGGCGGGCACGCCGGCACGCTGAGCCCGTTTGCGCTGGTGCACGAGATCCGCCAGATGTACGCGGGCACCATCGTGCTCTCGGGTGCCATTACCCGCGGCGAGGACGTGCTCGCGGCGCAGGCGATGGGAGCGGACCTCGCTTACGTCGGCACCCGCTTCATCGCGTCGGAAGAGGCGAACGCGACGCCCGAATACAAGTCGATGCTCGTCGAGAGCGCCGCGGCGGACATCGTCTACACGTCGCTTTTCAGCGGCGTGCACGGCAGCTACCTGCGCGGCAGCATCGCGCGCATGGGACTCGACCCCGACGACCTGCCCGAAGGGGACAAGAGCCGCATGGATTTCGCGAGCGGCGCGGGGGCGAAGCTCAAGGCCTGGCGGGACATCTGGAGCGCGGGGCAGGGAGTCGGCTCGATCCACGACGTGCTGCCGGCGGGCGCGCTGGTGGAACGGATGGCGGAGGAGTACGCGGCCGCGAAAGCGCGCCTGTGCAATTCCTGAATCGATTGGCGACGAACCGGCGGGAGCTCGCCCTGCGGGCGATCGGGCGATCGCGGTCGCCCGCAGGGCGGGCTCCTACGGAATGGGCAGGGCGGCATCGAGGATCGAGGCGATCTCGGGGACGGCGTCGAGGTGCTCGGGCTTCATCAGGCAGGAGCGCAGGCAGGTGACGGTGCCCCGGTGCTCCGCCAGCGCCGGGTGGCGCGCGGCGAGCATCTGCGCGGGAAGCTCGATCAGCGCGAGGTGCAGGTCGCGCTCCGCCGCGCGCTCGAACAGCGCGCGGGCCGCGCGGCTTGCCGCCTGCGCGTCGGGAGCGGCCACGCCGAACACCACGATGTCGAGCTCGGGCTCGGCGAGCGTCAGGAAGCGCGGGTCGTCCGCGAGGCGCCGCCAAAGCGCGCGCGCCGCCGCGAGCGAGCGATCCAGGCGCTTCGCGAACGCACCGCCCGGCACCGGCGGGAACAGCTTCTGGGTGGCCCACAACGCGGCCGCGGCGGCGCCCGGGCGGGAGCATTCGAGGCTGATTTCCCCGAGGTGCAGCTCGGCCGAGGAGAAGTAGGTGTACGGCGAGTCGTGCCGGTACAGCGCCCCGGCGGCAGGATCGCGGAACAGCACGCAGCCGCAGCCGTAAGGCTGCAGCCCGTGCTTGTGCGGGTCGATCACGACCGAATCGGCTTCCGCGATGCGCTCGAAATGCCGCGCGACCGGCGGCGCGAGCGACGAGGCGATGCGGAAAAAACCGCCGTAAGCGGCATCGACGTGCACGCGGAAGCCGTAACGTTCGCGCAGCGTGAGCACGTTGGCGAGCGGATCGACGGCGCCGAGGCCGGTCGTGCCCAGCGTGACGACGACGGTGCCGGCGCCACCGTCGGCGAGCCGCGCCTCGAGCGCAGCGATGTCCATGCGGCCGGCGACGTCGGCCGGAATGGCCTCGAAATCCAGCCGCAGCACCTCGGCGAGCCGCGCATGGGTGTAGTGCGCCTGGCTGGAAGCGAGGATGCGCCCGGGCGCGAGCCGGCCGGCCGCCCACAGCGCTTCCAGGTTCGCCATCGTGCCGCCGCCGCACAAATGACCGAGCGGCTGCGCGAGCCCGAGCATCGCCCCGATGCGCGCGACACACTCCTTTTCCAGCGCGGAGCTCGCGCGCCCGCCGTCGAGGGCGTGATTGTTCGGGTTCAGCCACAGCGCGAGCGCGTACCCGAGACGCGCGACGGGGTGGGGCGGTTTCAGCATCTGCCCGGCATACCGCGGATGGTGGTACGGATAGTTGTCGCGCATCTTCAGCGCGAGCTCGCGCAGGACGGAAGCCACCGCCGCCGTGTCGAGAGGCTCGTGCGTCTCGGGCAGGTGCTCGAAACCCTCGTTCAGCGTCTCGAGCGCATCGGCGAGGAGATCGAGCTCGCGGCGGTCGACGAGGGACACGCGGTCAGACCGAATGCTGCGGCCGGATCGGCGAGCCGTCGAAAAAGCGCTCCAGCCGGAACGCCGAGAGATCGATCCCCGTGTCCTCGCCCGTCAGCATGCCGGCGATGGCGTAGCCGGCCCCCGGGCCGAGCCCGAAGCCGTGGCCGCTGAAGCCGGTCGCGATGTGGAATCCCGGGAGGCGCGCGGACTCGCAGATGACCGGCACGACGTCCGGGGTCGTCTCGACCATGCCCGCCCATGCCTCCACGATGTCGGCCCGCCTGAGCGCGGGAAACGTCTCGTCGATGTTGCGCCGGATCTTGCGGATCACCGAGGGCGTCGGGCGCGGATTCAGCACGCGCGTCTTCTCGAACGGCGACGGCCGGTCGAGCGGCCAGCGCGACGGCAGCGCGAGCTCGGACAAGAACTCGCGGCCGATACGCAGCCTGAGCACCCGGAATTCCTGCTTCAGCGCCGGCAGGAACTTGAAGGCCCAGCGGACGGTGGACGGGGTCATCGGGTGCAGGAGGATCGAGCCGTGCGCCACGGTGTAGCCGCCGTCCTGGCGGCGCCGGATGCCGAGCTTCTCGTCGAACACGTCGCCTTCCAGCACGCCGTCGCAGGGCGAGGTGCGCACCACGTTGCCCTGCACCTTGAGCTGCGGCAACCCGATGCCGAGGGAGCGGCAGAACAGGGAGGTCCAGGCACCTGCCGCGCACAGCACCGTGGAGGTCCGGATCATGCCGTGCTCGGTGACGACCGCCGACACGCGCCCGCCCGCGGTCTCCAGGCCGCGCACGGCGCAGGCGGTGAGAATGCGTGCGCCGTGCCGCTCGGCCCCTCGCGCAATCGCCGGGGCCGCCTTGTGCGGCTCCGCGCGGCCGTCGCTCGCGGTGTAGAGCGCGCCGGCCCAGCGCACGGCGCCGCCGGGAACCTGCTCCTCCAGCTCGCGGCCTTCGATGATGCGGGTGTCGAGCTTGTAATCCCGCGCCGCGTCGATCCACGCGGCGTAGGTTTCGAGCTCCTCGCGCCGCCGCGCCATGAACAGGCAGCCGCGCTCGGCGAAGCCGACGTCCTCGCCGAGCTCGTCGGCGAGGCCGCGCCAGATGCGCATGCTCTCCATCATCATCGGCAGCTCGCGCAAATCGCGCCCCTGCTGCCGCACCCAGCCCCAGTTGCGCCCCGACTGCTCCCCGGCAATGTGGCCCTTTTCACACAGCACGACCTCGATGCCGCGCCGGGCGAGGAACCATGCCGTCGAGACGCCGACGATGCCGCCGCCGATCACCACCACGTCGGCGCTCGACGGGCATTCGGCCGGCGGGGACAGCGGGCGGGTCCAGGTTCGGGAGACCGTGTTGTTGTCGAGCGGCGTGTTCAGCGGTTTGCCCCTGGCGATTGCAGACGCCGGTTTGACCCGTCAAAGGGAAACCGGGTCTAATTCCGGGCGCGGTGGAGTATACCCGCCCGTCTTTCGGAGGGAGAGCCGATGTTCACGATGCGACCGTTCGGGCAGCTGGGCGCGGCGAGCGTCCTCGCGTTCCTTGCTTGCGGGCTGCCGGCGCCGGGTGCGCACGCCCAGGCGCTCGATGCCGATACCGCAAAGGCGCTCGACGCCGCGATCGCGGGCACCCACCGCAGCGCGGAAAACCGGGCGCGCGACCGCTGGCGGCATCCGAAGGAAACGCTCGCGTTCTTCGGTTTCCGCTCCGACATGACGGTGGTCGAGATGCTGCCGGGCGGCGGCTGGTACACCGAGATCCTGGCGCCCGCGCTGAAGGAGAAAGGCCAGCTCTACGCCGCGCACTACGACATGAACGCGAGCTCCTACCAGCGGCGCAGCCTCGGCGGCTTCCTGACGAAGATCGGCGCGGCCCCGGAGATCTACGGCAACGTGGTGGTGACCACGCTCCAGCTCCCGGACCGCCTCGAGGTCGCGCCGCGGGGCTCGGCCGATCTCGTCGTCACCTTCCGCAACGTGCACAACTGGTTCGCCGGCGGCGAGGACGATCTCAGGCTCGGCTTCCAGGCGATGTACGACGCGCTGAAACCGGGCGGCATCCTCGGCGTGACTGATCACCGCTGGCCGGACCCGGCCACGGAGGATCCGTCGACCGGCTACATCTCCGAGGCTCACACGATCGCGGTGGCGGAAGGCGCGGGCTTCGAGCTCGTCGCGCGCTCCGACATCAACCGCAACCCGAAGGATACGCACGACCACCCGGAAGGCGTATGGACGCTGCCGCCGACGCTGCAGCTCGGCGACACGGACCGCGAGAAATACCTCGCGATCGGCGAATCCGACCGGTTCACGCTGAAGTTCCGCAAGCCGGAAGCGCGGGCCGCCGACTGAGCCGCCCGGCAATGCGCGGACCGGCGGCGCTGATCGTGGCGGCGGCCGTGCTGGCGGGCTGCGCGCAGCGCGAGGTGCTCACGCCGAAGCCGGGTGAGCCGCCCGCGGGCGTCGATTTCTCGGGGCTGTGGGAACTGGCAGCCGACCCCGAGGCCGAGCAGCGCCGGCTGGACGCCGCCGTGCGGCGCGCCGGCGGCAACCAGGAGAGCCGGGTGCTGCGGCGCGTCCGCGCGCCGGGCGGTCGCGAGGACGTGGTCGTGGAGCGCCGCCTGTCCGGCGGGCTGGTGCAGCTTTTCCTGCAGAACGGCAAACAGCTCAAGATCAGCCAGACGCGCGGCGGGCTGTTCATCAGCTTCGATCGGGCCGTGGTCCAGGAATTCCGCTTCGGCGAGCATCGCCAGGTGGAGGTCGGGCCGGTGATCGCGGACCGGGTTTCGGGCTGGGAAGGGCAGGCTTACGTGGTCGAGACGCTGGACGAGGAGCGGATGAAGCTGACGGAGCGCTACGAGCTCCTGCCCGGCGGCGACCGGCTGCGGCGCACGATCGTGCTGCGCGCCGCAAACGGCGAATCGGCAACCGTCGTGCAGGAATTCCGGCGCGTCGAACGCTGAGCCGGCCCGGCGGCCCCTGGGGCCGGGCTGCTAGCGCCTTTCCGCGGCCTGCTCGCCGTGCGGCCCGAGCGGCACGTATTTCGTCATGCGCGCGCGCACGCGCAGCTTGCCGTCCTTGTGCTGCTCGATCACTACCGGGAGATAGCCGAGCTCCGCGACGCACCACAGCGTCGTCACGCGCGACGAGCTTTCCTTATGGTGCCGAATGCCGATCGCCTCGAACTCGCCGGCGGGCACCTTGACGCGCCGCGTGCCGATGTTCTCGACTTCGAGCTGCTTCAGCTCGTCACCGTCCAGCATGAAATAGCGATCGCTCGCGCGGCCGTGCATGAGATCCAGCATGAGCTGGTACTGGATCGACACGCGGTCGTGAACCCGGCCCTCGAGCTCGAAGCGCACCGGCTTGTCATTCACCGTGCCGGTGACGACGTCGTGCCGCCAGTCGAAATCGAAGCTGACGTTCTGGTCCTCGCTGGACAGCGTGTCGACGGAACGGTACTGCTCCGGCCGCACGCCGTGCTCGTCGGTGACGAAAAAGGAGCTTTCCTGGATCGCCCCGCGGGCCACGAGGCGCGAGATGCCGACCGGCTCGATCACCGAGGTCGCCATGTACCCGGCCCCGACGGCGGTGACCACGGTCGTAAGCCGCCCGTGCAAGACCGAAATATCGACCGTGTACTCGACCTTGTGCGGGGTCAGCCCGGCCGCCGCGGCTGACCCGGCCGTCAGCATCGACAGCAGCAGGACGGGGGAGAGGCGCACGTCAACGGCGCTCCAGCGCGGCGCGGCAGTCGTTGCCGAGCGCCGCCAGCGCCTCCTGCATGGCGAGGCGGTACCTTTCCAGGGCGTCGAGCGGCGTGCCCGGCGGAACGACCACGGGCTCGCCGATGGCGAGCGCCACCCGCGCGAACGGCTTCGGGATCATGAAACGATCCCAGCGCCGCAGGTACCAGGCCCGATCCGCCGCGGCGGCGAGCGGCACCATCGGCACGCCCGCGATGCGCGCCATGAGCACGGTGCCGGCCTTGAATTCGTGCTGCGGCCCGTTCGGGCCGTCCGCCGTGGTCACGACGGACAGCCCTCTCCGCAACGCGGCCTGCATGTCGCGCAGCACGAGCGCGCCCGTCTTGTTCGCCGAGCCGCGGATCACTTCGGCGCCCCAGGCGCGCGCGATGCGCGCCGGCACCTCGCCGTCCACCGAAGCGGAGATCAGGAAGCTCGCGCGGAAACCCTGCTTCATCCAGCGGCGGATCAGGCTCGTGCAGAGGATGTGTTGCTGGTGCCAGTAGCACGGCGCGCACGGCGCCGGGCTGCCCAGGATGCGCGCCGCCTGCGCGGCGCCGATCGTCGCCTCGATGCGATAGGTGCGGCAGAGCAGCCACAAAAGCCCGCGAAGCAGCGGCAGGCCGAGGAAATAACCGGTACGCCGGAGGGGCGACATGCTGCGCCGGGAAGCCGTGCTCCGGCGGGCCTCGACGTCGTCGAAACAGGGCTTGGCGGAGTCGGTCAGGACCTTTTCGGACATCGATTTGTAGAGGAGCAACCCAAGGCGACGGTTCCGGAGTTTGCCGCACCGTGCATGAATCGACGATGAACCGCGACGGCCGTGAGTTTGCAGTATCGGTCACGCGCCGGTCAATGTAATATTGCGCCAGCGCCGTTTCCGTGCCTTCCCGTTTTTCGCCAGCATTTCATGGTATTAGCAAGAGCAGCAGAGCGCCGGCCGCCGGGTCCCGACGCCCCGGTGCGTCTTGGCATCGATCCGGAGACACTCGCCGTGCTCGAGAGCGCGCGCCGGGAGCACGGCGAGGTGGTCGCATTTCGCACGCCCGGCGGACGTCCCGCCTGGTTCGTCAACGATCCGGCCGAGGTGCGGCAGCTGCTCGTGCGGCGCCACGCGAAATACCGCAAGGGACCCGGTTTCGAGCGCGTGAAGATGCTGCTCGGCAACGGCCTGATCGTCAGCGACGGCGCGGTGTGGCGGCGCGCCCGCACGATGATCCAGCCGGCGTTCAGCCGCGGCAACGTGCATCGGCTGGTCGGGCTGATGGTGGAACGTACCCTCGCGCGTCGTGAGCGCTGGCGGGCCGTGGCGGAGGCGGGCGGCACGCTCAACATCACGCAGGAAACGAGCGATTTCGCGCTGGATCTCATCCTGCGCGCCATCTTCGGCGCCGATTACGAGCGCCACATTCTCACGCAAGGAGAGAATCCGTTCGCTTTCCTGAGCCGCGATCCGGTGCGCGACCTGCGCGTGGTGCTGAGGATGCGCGAGCTGCGCTCGCTCCTGCTCGGGATCGTCACGACCCGCCGCGCGTCCGCGCCGGCGGACGCGGGTTACGATTTCCTCTCGGCCTATCTCGCGGCGCGCGACAAGGCGGGCAACCCGTTCAGCGACGAAGAGCTGCTGGACGAGCTGGTGAACCTGATCGTGGCAGGCTACGAGACCTCCGCCGGGACGCTGAACTGGGCCTGGTACCTGCTCGCGAGCCACCCGGGCGTGCGGCACGCCGTCGCCGCCGAAGGCCGTGCTGCGCTGGCGGATACCGGCGCCATCGACGAGCAGCGGGTCGGCGCGCTTACCGGCGCGCAAGCGGTGCTCGAGGAGACGCTGCGCCTGTACCCGCCGGTGTGGCTGTTCACGCGTCGCGCGGACGAGGACGACGCCATCGCGGGCTTCGACATCCCGGCCGGCGCCGACCTGTACCTCTCGCCCTACTTGCTGCACCGCACGGAGGCGTACTGGCCGGACCCCGAGCGCTTCGATCCGGCACGCTTCGCCCCGGGCGCGGAGACCGGCAAGGGCGAGCGCGCGTATGTTCCCTTTTCCCTGGGGCCGCGGCGCTGCCTCGGCGAATATTTTGCTTTCCTGGAAATGAAGATCCATCTCGGTATCCTCACCCAGGACTTCGCGATGTCGCGAACTGACGCACAGTTCCCCGCGCTGGACCTCGGTATCAATCTGCGGAGCCGATCCGACATCCTGTTGCAACCCGAGCTGATACGCGGCCTCTGATGAAATTGCACGGCAGCCTGACCGACGTCCTGGCCGAGGCGCGGGACACGGATCGCTCCATTCGCTTCATCCGCGGCGAGGGCGACGAAAGCGTCGTCCCGCTCGGCGATCTCTGGCGCCGGGCACGCGGCCTGCTCGCGTCGCTGCAGGCCGCCGGCATGGGCCCCGGCGACGAGCTCGTCATCTTCACGAAATCCAACGAGGCGTTCGTGGTGGCGTTCTGGGCCGCCGTGCTCGGCGGCATCGTGCCGGTGCCGGTGGCGGTGGGCATCAGCGACGAGCACAAGCTCAAGCTGTTCCGCATCCTGAACCAGCTCGCGCGCGCGCGGCTGTTCACGGACGCCGCGCTGCTCGACAGGCTGAAAGCTTTCGTGTGCGAGCGCTCGCTCGCGAATGCGCCGGCGCAGCTTGCGCAAGGCGCGTTCGTCGACCTCGAGGCCGGCGATGGCGAAGGCGTGCTGCACGCACCCGCCCCGGACGACGTCGCATTCATCCAGTATTCCTCCGGATCGACCAGCGATCCCAAGGGCGTGTGCCTGACGCATCGCAACCTGACCACGAATATCCGGGCCATCGTCGAAGGCGCCGCCTGGAACGCGACCGACAGCGCGCTCAGCTGGATGCCCCTGACCCACGACATGGGCCTCATCGGGTTTCACCTGGGCGTGCTGGCGGCCGGCATGACGCACGCCGTCATGGACACCGACCTGTTCGTGCGCCGGCCCCTGCTCTGGATCGCCAAGGCGTCGGAGCTGCGCGCCACGCAGCTCTGCTCGCCGAACTTCGGCTACAAGCACTTCCTGAAGGCATGGCAGCGCAAGGGCGGCGGCGAAAGCCTCGATCTCTCCGGCGTGCGCCTGATCCTGAACGGCGCCGAGCCGATCTCGTTCGAGCTGTGCGAGGCGTTTCTCGACGCGCTGGCGCCGCACGGCCTCGCGCGCACGACGATGTTTCCCGTGTACGGGCTCGCCGAAGCGACGGTCGCGGTGAGCTTTCCCGAGCCGGGCCGGCCGTATCGCCGCATCGTCGCCGATCGTCACGGCTTGTGCGTCGGCAGGCACTGGCAAAGCACGGATCCTGGCGCGCCGGACGCGCTCAGTTTCGTGAAGGTGGGCCGCGCCGTGCGCGATTGCGTCATCCGCCTTACCGACGACGACGACGCGCCGGTGCCCGACGGTGTCGTGGGTCACATCCAGGTCTCCGGTCCGAGCGTGACGCAGGCGATCTACGGCGATCCGGAGGCGCAGGCTGCTCTCTTCACCGCCGACGGCTGGCTGCGCACCGGCGACGTGGGGGTGATCGACGAGGGCGAGCTCGCCATCACCGGCCGCTCGAAGGACATCATCATCGTCAACGGCCAGAACTACTGGCCGCACGACCTGGAGGAGATCATCGCGAACATCGACGGGCTGGACCTCGGCAAGGTCGTCGTCGCCGCAGCGCGGCGGCCCGGGCGCGATGCGGAGGAGCTCGTCGTGTTCGTGCTGCACCGGCGCGATCTCGAGTCGTTCCGCCCGCTGGTCGATGCCGTGCGCGAAACGCTGGGCAGCCGGGCAGGGCTGGAGGCGGACAGCGTGGTGCCGGTCGCGCGCATTCCGAAGACGACGAGCGGCAAGCTGCAACGCGCGGCACTCGCAGGCGCGTACGCCGACGGCGAGTTCGACGAGGTGCTGGCTGCGCTCGCGCCGGCACCGCCCTGCGCGGAAACAGAGAGCGACCCGCTCGTTGCCGAGCTGCTCGCGATCTGCCGCGGCTTCGCGGTCAAACGCCCGATCGGCGCGGACGACAACCTGTTCGAGGTCGGCGTGAGCTCGCTGACCCTGACCGAGATCGTGCTGGCGATCGACGAGAGGTATCCGGGCAAGGTCGACATCAGCGACCTGTTCGATCACCCGACCGTCCGCGACCTTGCAGCCTTCCTGCGCGGGAGTGGCAGCGCATGACCTATGCACGAATTGCCGCGACCGGCGGCTACCTGCCCGCACGGGTGATGCCGAACGCGGAGTTCGAGGCGTTTCTCGATACGTCGGACGAATGGATCCG
This sequence comes from uncultured Woeseiaceae bacterium, assembly GCA_964491485.1. Taxonomy (GTDB): domain Bacteria; phylum Pseudomonadota; class Gammaproteobacteria; order Steroidobacterales; family Woeseiaceae; genus IDS-8. The sequence goes on from CAZBGV010000026.1 coordinate 11,530, forward strand.
CTCCCGCTCGGGCATCGCGAGCCGGCATATCGCGGCCGACGGCGAAACCACCTCGGACATGGCGCTGGCCGCCGCCCGGAGCGCGCTCCTGCAGGGCGACATCGATGCGGCGCGCATCGATCTCATCGTCGTCGCGACGACGACGCCCGACAAGGTGTTCCCGAGCACCGCCTGCATCCTGCAGCGGCGCCTCGGCGTTGCCGGCATCCCCGCCTTCGACGTGCACGCTGCCTGCTCGGGTTTCATCTACGCCCTCGACGTGGCGGACCGCTTCGTTCGCACGGGCGGAGCGAAATGCGCGCTGGTCGTGGGCGCCGAAATGTACTCACGCGTGATCGACTGGAAGGATCGCACGACCTGCGTCCTGTTCGGCGACGGCGCGGGAGCCGTGGTGCTCGAAGCGTCCGAGGAGCCGGGCATCGTGTCCGCGCATTCGCATGCCGACGGCCGTTACGAGGAACTGCTGCACGTGCCGTTCGGCATCTCGAACGGCTACGAGCACGTGCGCGCGGAGGAAGCCTGGATCCGCATGAAGGGCAACGAGGTGTTCCGGCAGGCCGTGAGCACGCTCGGCACGATCGCCGAGGAGACACTCGCCGCGAACAACGTCTCGAAGCGCGACATCGCGTGGCTCATCCCGCACCAGGCGAACCTGCGCATCATCGCGGCGGCGGCGAAGAAGCTCGACCTGCCGATGGAGCGGGTCGTGATCACGGTGGACAAGCACGCCAACACGTCGAGCGCATCCATCCCGCTCGCGCTGGACGTGGCCGTGCGTGACGGCCGCATCCGGCGCGGCGAGCTCTTGCTGTTCGAGGCCTTCGGCGCCGGGTTCACCTGGGGCTCGGCGCTGGTGCGCTACTGACCTCGCGGCACCGCCGCCGCCCCACCGCCGTGGCGGCCGATTACGCCCGTTACAGGCGTTCGAGGGCGGCGATGCGCTCCGGGATCGGCGGATGGCTCATGAACAGGCGCGCGAGCCCGCCCGCGTGGCGCCCGGAAATCCCGAACGCCTCCATGGTGTCCGGCAGCTGCGCCGGGCCGCCGCGCTCGAGGCGCGCCAGCGCACGGATCATCGGCTGCTTGCCGTTCAGGCGGGCCGAGCCCGCGTCCGCGCGGAACTCCCGGCGCCGCGACACCCACATGACGATGATGCTCGCGAGAATGCCGAGCACGATCTGCGCGACGATGACGCTCACGAAATAGCCGATGCCGAAACCGCGGCTGTCTTCGTTCCTGAGCACGACGCGATCGATGACGTGGCCGACGATGCGCGAAAGGAAGATGACGAAGGTGTTCAGCACGCCCTGCACCAGCGTGAGCGTCACCATGTCCCCGTTTGCGACGTGCGAGATCTCGTGCGCGAGCACGGCCTCGATCTCGTCCTGGCGCATGCCCCGCAGCAGCCCGCTGCTCACCGCCACGAGCGCGCTGTCGCGCCGCGCGCCGGTGGCGAACGCGTTCATGTCGGGCGCATCGTAGATCGCGACTTCCGGCATGCCGATGCCGGCCTGCTGCGCCAGCCGCTGCACCGTGCCCACGAGCCAGCTTTCCGTGCTGTTGGCCGGGCGCTCGATCACGCGCGCGCCGGTCGCGCGCTTGGCCATCCATTTCGAGAGTGCAAGCGAGATGAACGCACCGCCGAAGCCGAACACGGCCGAAAAGACCAGCAACGCCTCGTAGTTCAGGCCGCTGCCGGACTGCTCGAGGTACTGGTCCACGCCGAGCAGCCTGAGCACGACCGCGAGCACGGCCAGCACGGCCAGGTTGGTGATAATGAACAGGAAAACGCGCTTGAACAAATCAGCTACTCCGGGTTTCGGGTCATGGGAATGTGGCGGCTTCCTCGTGGAAAATCAAGCCGGAAGCCGGGGCTTCCTGCCCCGGCAGGCCGCCTCAGACGAAGATGAAAAGTCCCCCTGCGAGCACCTGCCCGGCGACCGTCCTGCGGTGCTCCGCCCGGATCAGCGCCCGCGAGCCGTCCTCGCCGAGCGCGCGCGCACGCGCGGGCGGCACCCCGTAGTAGCGCCGGTGCATGCGGGTGAAATGCGAGGCATCGGAAAAGCGGTACACGTGCGCGATCTGGGACACGGACAGGTTCGTGTGATGCAGGCTCCAGTGGCCGTGGGCGAGCCTGAGCAGGCGAAAGAAGCGGGTGGGCGACTCCCCGAGCGCGTCCTGGAAGGCGCGATACAGCGTATTGCTGCTGACCTGCAGCCGCCGCGCAATCTCGGCGAGCGGCAGGTCGCTGCTGATGTGCCGGTCCATCATCGCCACGGCGCGCCGGACCAGCGGCTTTTTGATCTCGCCGAACCACGTCGCTTCCGCGTGCGGCTGGGGCGTGCGGTGGCCGCGCATGCGCTCGAGCACCATGCCCGCCGCCGCCTTGCGCGCGTTCGCCGGGCCGCAATGGCGAGCGATCAGGTGCAATGCCACGTCGGCGGCCGACTGGCCGCCCGGGCAGGTGATGCGGTCGCCGTCCTCGAGAAAGATCGTGTCGGACGCAACCTCGAGATCGGGAAACTCCTCCTCGAAATCGGCGCGCGCATTCCAGTGCACGCAGCAGCGCCGCCCGTCCATGACGCCGGCGCGCGCGAGCACGAACGTGGCGGTGCACACGCCGACGATGGCCACGCCGCGCTCCGCCGCCAGCGCGAGGTACTCGAGGATGCGCGGATCCGTGTTGCGCTGCGGCTCCATGCGGCCGCCGATCACCACGATGTAGTCGAAGCGCCGCGGATCCGGGAAGGTTTCCCACGGCGCGATCTCGATGCCGCAGTTCGCGCGCACCGCCTGCAGGGTTGGCGCGATCACGGTCCAGCGGCATTCCACCTGGCGGCTGTTGTCGAGCTCGTCGCCGGCGATGCGCAGCGCGTCGACGAAGCCCGAGAACGCGAACAGGGTGAATTCGTTGAGCAGGATGAAGCCGACCGAAAGCTTGGCCTCCGCCGCGTCGCGCTGCGGCGCCGCGAGCTTGTGCAGCGCGCCGTCGCGCACGGCGGTGGAGACCGCGGCGGCACGGGCATCAAGGCTGCCGGACACGTTGTCTTGGCGGATCATCCACTCCCCGGACGCCGTGCGCTCTCCATGGGGGGCCCGCGGCGCACGACCATCCAGTACCGATTATATGTGAGCCGTCCGCGCGCACCGGCGGCGGCCCACATTACGGCACGCGGACCGGGTAGGGCGGGCGCTCGGGGTTCGCGGGCGGCTCTGCTTCGAGACCTTCCAGTGCCAGCTCGATGGCCTTCTCGAGCTGTGGATCGCGGCCGGCGAGCACGTCGCGCGGCGTTTCGCCGACCACGACGTCCGGCGGCACGCCGACGTTCTCGACGATCCAGCCCTCGCCGGGCGCCCAGCCCGCGATGTTCGGCGCCGTGGTCGTGGAACCGTCCATCAGCGTATGAATCTGCAGGTTGCCGACCAGTCCGCCCCATGTGCGGGTGCCGACGATCGTGCCCAAGCCGAGCTTGCGGAACATCCACGGCAGGAGGTCGCCGCCCGAGCCCGCACCCTCGTTGACGAGCATCACCTTCGGTCCTTCGATCGCGGCGCGCGGCGTCCGCAGATCCTCGCCGTAGCGGGTCGCCCAGCGCGCGATCGGCACGCGCCGCAGGATGTCGATGTAGTAATCGGCGACGAACCCGCCGCCGTTGTCGCGGTCGTCGAGGATCAGCGCCGCCTTCTGGCTCTGCGGGTAGAAGTAGCGCTTGAAGGCGGCATGCCCGAGCACGGAGGTGTCCGGAACGTGCACGTAAGCCACCCGTCCGCCGGTCGCCGCATCCACCTTGCGGATGTTGCCTTCCACCCGGTCCACGTAGCGCAGCTCGAGCTCGCTCGCGATGGGCACCACGGTCACGCTACGTGCGCCGCGCCCGTCGGCGCGCGGGGACACGGTGATCTCGACCGGCTTGTCGACGCGGTTCTCGAAGCGGCTGTAGACGTTGTCCTCCGCGGTGAGCGGCTCGCCCGCGACGGCGAGCAGGTATTCGCCCTGTGCAACCGATTCACCCGGCACGGTGAGCGGCGCGCGCAGCTCGGGCCGCCAGTTGAGCCCGCCGTAGATCTTCTCGAACCGGTACCGCCCGTGGTCGATCGCATAGTCGGCGCCGAGCAGCCCCACCTTGACGTCCGGCGGCTCGCCGATCGTCTCGCCCGGCGTCGTGTAGCTGTGGCCGACGCGCAGCTCGCTCAACATCCAGGAGATGATGCGGCCGACGTCCGCCCGCGTGGCGGCATGCTCGATGAACGGCGCGTACTTGTCCCACACGCCGTCCCAGTCGACGCCGTGGAAATTCGGGTCGTAGAAGAAATCGCGGTTCAGGCGCCAGGCTTCGCGGGCGACCTGCCGCCATTCCGCGCGCGGCTCGATGCGCACCGAGACGCCGCCGACGGGCAGCGGGCTCCCATCGCCGGCACGGACCTTCTCGCCGGCCGCCACGGTCTTCCAGTCGTCCTTCTGCCGGAACATCAGCGTCTTGCCGTCGGCGGAAATCCGGTAGTCGTCCACGTCCTCGAGCACGGCCTCGGCCTTGCGGTCGGCGAGCGTGAGGCGCATGAGCGCCGCCGGCTGGTTGAGTGCCTCGATCGCGGGCGACGGCGGGTGCGCGAGGTACCAGATCTCGCCGCTCTGGCCGACCTGCAGGTTGCGCAGCGTCGCGGCCTCGCCCGGCAGGACCACGATGCGGCGGCGGATGCCGTCGAAATCGACGGTCACGGGCCGGGCGGCCTGCTTCTGCGCCTCGCCGCCTTGTGGCGGGTTCGGCGCCTCCAGCGGCTCCGGCGGCGCCGGGGAGGGCGCACCGGCATCGAGCACGATGGCGTACACGCGGTGGCGGAACGTCATGTCGAGGCTCGACAGCGCGAACCAGTCCTTCACCGGGCCCGCGTCGTCCGAGGCGAGGACGTACAGATAGCGGCCGTCCGGATCGAACACGGGCTCGCTCACCTCGACCAGCCCGTCGGTGATGCGATGCGATTCGTGATCGTCGGCGGACCAGACGTACACGGCCTGCATGAGCCCGTGGGTGTTGCGCGTGTACGCGAGCCAGCGCGAATCCGGAGACCAGCGGTGCGAGATGAAGGGCGCGGGACCGAGGAAGCCGTTTTCGGCGACGACGGTCGCCTTGCCGGACTCGAGCTCCACGACGAACAGCGAGTACGCGTTGTCCAGGAACGAGACGTAGCGCTCGTCGGGCGACCAGCGCAGGTTCTGGTAGAAGCCGTGCCCGCCGTCGATCGCGAGGCACCGGCCGTCTCCGCCGGCCGCCGGGGCGATGCACAGCCGGTACTCGCCGGAGCCGTCCGAGAACCATGCGATCTGCTTGCCGGACGGCGACCAGGCCGGTGCGCGATCGTTCGCCTCGGCCGATTCGGTGAGATTACGCGCCGCACCTTCCTTCGCCGGCACGGTCACGATCTCGCCGCGGTATTCGAGCGCCACGCGCGCGAGATCGGGAGAGGGCGAGACGGCGCGCACGTACTTCGGGTCGCTGACCCAGCGCGGGCGCGTCTCGCGCAGGTCGGCGTTCACCGCCACGTGCAGCGTCGTGACGGCCCCGTCCGCGGGATCGAGCACGTGCAGCCGTCCGCCCTGCTCGAAGATCACCGCGCCGCCGCCCGCGCTCGCGTTCAGCACCGGAAAGTCCTCGTAACGCGTGAGCTGCGCGACCCGGCCGGTGCCCGGATCGTAGCGGAACAGGTTGAACTCGCCGGCCCGATCGGAAGCGAAATACACCGCGCCGTCCAGCCACATCGGGTTCAGGTCGTTGCTGCGCTCCGGCGGCTGCGGTATCTCCTGCACCGACCAGTCGTCGAGCCCCGCGATCGCGACACGCGAGACGCTGCCGCCGCGGTAGTGCTTCCATTGCGTGAGCGCGCGGAACATCTCGGGCGGCATGACGGAATACGCGATGCGGGCGCCGTCGGCGGACACCGCGGCATCGTTGCCGAGCGGGATCGGCAGGCGTTCCGGGAAGCCGCCGTCGATGCTCATACGGAACAGGTGTATCTCGCGATGGCTGTAAGCGTCGCGTTGCGAGCTGAAGAGCACTTCACCCGTTTGCATGAATCCCTCGGCGAAATCCTCGCCGCCATGCCAGGTGAGCCGCCGCGGCGCGCCGCCCGCGATCGGCACGAGGTAGACGTCCACGTTGCCGTCGTAGTTGCCGCTGAAGAGGAGCGAGCGTCCGTCCGGCGAGAAATGCGGATGCGACTCCCGGCCCTCGGCGGTGGTCAGGCGACGGGCGTCTCCGCCGTCGCGGTTCGCGATCCAGATGTCGTCGTCGTAGACGAACGCGATGTGGGCGTCGCTGATGGCAGGCTCCGCGAGCAGCCGCGTGTCGGTCGCGTCGACGGCGAGCGCAGTCCGTGCGAGAAACACGAGCAGCAGGGCGCCGGAAGGGCAGGCAACGGTTCGCGTCGTCAGAGTCATGAGCTATCCACCTGTCGGGCGGCGGGACGGGTTTGCACGTTCAATCCCGCCGGTACTACGATGCCGCGGGCCGATCGTGTCCGCGGAGCATCCTCACATGAAATCGCCAGCACTGCACCTGCCGCTGCTTCTCGCCATCGTACTCGCGGCGCCTCTCCCCGGCCGCGCCGCCGACGCCCCGCTCGACGGGCTCGAGGAGTCGATCGAGCAGGCGCGCGAGCTCTGGCAGGCACCGGGGCTCGCGGTCGCGATCGTCAAGGACGGCAAGGTCGTGTTCATGGAAGGCTTCGGTACGCGGCACCTGGGCCGCGCCGCGCCGGTCGACGAGCACACGCTGTTCACGCTCGCTTCGACCACCAAGGCGTTCGTCGCCGCTTCCATCGGCATGCTGGTCGACGAAGGCAAGCTCGGCTGGGACGATCCGGTGATCGAGCACCTGCCGGGGTTCCGGGTCGAGGACCCGTACGTGACCCGCGAGATCACCGTGCGCGATCTCCTCAGTCACCGCACCGGCGTCGAGCCCGTCGACTGGCTGTGGCTGCGCGGCTTTCCGCCCGCCGAGGCCGTGCGGCATCTCGCGCACGCGGAGCAGGCCGCGAGCCTGCGCGCGAGCTGGATCTACAACAACATGATGTACGTTGCGGCCGGCCAGGTCGTGGCGCGCGTGAGCGGCATGCCGCTGCAGGAATTCGTGCGCCGGCGCATTTTCGGGCCGCTCGGCATGCACGAGACGGCGTTCACGCGCTCGGTCGACGAGAGCGACAACGTGGCGGGCGCGCACGCATTCGCGGACGGCAAGCCGGTCGAGATCGAACCGTACCGCTCGCCGAGCCCGCTCGGTGCGGCGGGCATCCATTCGAGCGTCTCGGACATGACGCGCTGGCTGCGCTTCCTCCTCGACGAGGCAACGGTGGACGGCCGGCGCCTGCTCGAGCCCGACACGTTCGCCGAGCTGTTCAAGCCGCAAATGGTCGCCGCCGAGATCATCTACCCGGCGGCGGAGGAGGCGCACCCGCACTTCTTCGGCTACGGGCTCGGCTGGTTCCTGCAGGACTACCGGGGGCGGCTGCTCGCGATGCACACCGGCAGCCTGTTCGGTGCCAACGCGCTGGTCGCGCTGGTGCCGGAGGAAGAGCTCGGGCTCGTCATCTTCATCGATGCGGACCCGGTCGAGTACCGGCATGCGTTCATGTACGACGTGATCGACCGGTTCCTCGGCGCGCACGACACGGACTGGAGCGCGCGCCTGCACCGCGTGTACGCCAGGCTCGATGCGGAGCGGCAGAGAAAGGAACGGCAGGAGCGGGCGCGGCGCGCGGCGGACAGCGGGCCGTCCCTGCCGGCCGCGGCGTATGCCGGCACGTACCGCAATGCCCTGATCGGCGACGCCGAGATCGTATCCGGCGCGGACGGCCTGCGGCTGCGGCTCCCGCCCGAGGGGGAATTCGCCCTGGCGCACTGGAGTTACGACACCTTCGAGGCGCAGAGCCCGATGGCGCCGGACTTCCGGTTCCGCCTGACCTTCACGATCGGCGCGGACGGTGTGCCGACCGGCTACCGGACGGAAGACGGGCGCGGTTTCGAGCGCGTCGCGCACGCAAACGGCGTTCCAGAAAACGATTGAAATGTTCTAGCTGCCCCCCGGACCTTGGCCTATCCTCGGCCCGGTGAACAGGGGGAAACCTTCTATGCAGTGCGCCCATCGTCGCGAGCGCAGCCATTCTTGCGCCGTGGTCCTGCTTCCGGTATTGCTGGTCTGGGGAGACTTCGTCCTGGCCCAGGCGAACGACGAGCTCGAGGAAATCGTCGTCACCGCGTCGCGGCGCGAGCAGGACGTGCAGAACGTGCCCGCGGCGGTGACCGTGCTCGATCCGGGGAGCTATGCCCAGGCCGGCCTCAACTCGCTCACGGACGTGCTGAAGTACGTCCCGGGCGTCAGTTTCAACAACAACGGCGCGCCCGGGCAGGGCTCGATCACCATCCGCGGTGTGGCGAACATCTTCTCCACCGCCTCGGTCGGCATCTACATCGACGACGTGCCGTACGGCTCGTCCTCGGCTTTCGCCGAAGGCGCGAATTTCGCGCTCGACAACCTGCTGGGCAACATCGAGCGGGTGGAGATCATCAAGGGTCCGCAGGGCACGCTGTTCGGGGCGAGCTCCATGGGCGGCGCTGTCCGCTACATCACCGAGGATCCCTCCGTCACCGAAATCCAGGGCCGGTTCGCGGCCGATTTCTCCGATACGAAGGGGGGCGAATTCAGCCAGCTGTACCGCGGCAGCGTCAGCTTCCCGGTCGTCGAAGACCGGCTCGCGATCGGGCTCTCCGGGTTCCGGCAGGACGCGGGCGGCTTCGTCGACGAGCAGGTCCGCGGCATCGAGGACGCCAACGACGCGGATCTCCGCGGCGGCACCGCATCGCTGCTGTTCCAGGCCACGGACGATCTCAAGCTGGAGCTCGCCTATACCGACCACAAGTTCGAGTTCGAGAACTCGAACGACGTGCCGTTCGATCCGGCCACCGGCGAGCCGCTCGCCGGCCGCTACACCATCCAGGCGCCGACCGACGAGCCGACGGAGATCACGTACGAGCTCTGGACCGGCTCCGCCGAATGGAACGCGGACTGGGCGACGGCGACCTTGACCAGCAGCTACCAGGAATTCGCGCAGAAGGCGTTTCTCGACCTGACGGTGGCGTTCGGCGGGTTCGTGGACGATTTACTCGGCGTGGCGCCCGGCACGAACTCGGTGGCACTCGACCTCCAGATCGGCACGGAACGGTGGACGCACGAGCTACGGTTCACGTCGCCGGACAGCCAGACGCTCGAGTGGATTGCCGGCATCTATTACACGAGCGAGGAGAGCAACAACTTCCAGGGAGCGATCGTCGATCCGGGCCCGCTGGATCTCGTCACGCAGCAGTTTCCGTCCGAGTACGAGGAGCTCGCGGCTTTCGGCAACGTGACCTGGTACTTCTCGCCGCAGCTCGACGCGACGCTGGGCCTGCGTCTCTCCAGCAACGAAACCTCGGTGGAATTCACCGGGACCGGCGTGCTCGCCGGTCCGAACCTGCCGAAGGAGACGGTCGAAGACGATGTGGATACCTGGCTCTTCAACCTGCGTTATCGCCCCAGTGACGACGTGTCGCTGTACGGGCGCATCGCGAACGGTTACCGGCCGGCCTCCGCGAACCTCAGTCTGCTCGACCCGAATACGGGCGAGATCCTGTCGGTGCCGTTCGTGGAGTCCGATACGCTGTGGAGCTACGAGGTCGGTGCAAAAGGGCAGCTCCTGGACGGCGCCCTGACGTACGACGCGTCCATCTACCGGCTCGACTGGGAGAACATGCAGGTCTTCCGCAGCTTCATGAACGTGAACGTCGGCGGTAATGCCGACAGCGACGTCACGGCGAACGGCGTCGAGGCCAGCGTCACCTGGCAGCCGAGCGACGCGTTCACGCTGGTCGGGACCTTCGCTTACACGAAGAGCGAGCTGGACGACGACGATCCCTCGATCGGGGGCCTCGAGGGAGAACAGCTGCCGAGGATCCCGGAATGGACGTGGTCGCTGAACGGCCGCTACGACTTCGCCCTCGGGAACATGGACGCTTTCATCGGGGCCGGCGTGGCGTACCAGGACGAGCGCAAGTCGAATTTCATCGGCGGCACGGCCGCGGACGGGGAGGTGATCGCGCCGGCGACGCCGAATTTCACGATGCCGGACTACACGCTCGTCGACCTGCGAGCAGGTGTGCAGGTGGACCGGTACGCGGTGTCGGTGTACGCCACCAACCTGTTCGACGAGTACGCGTTCCAGAACGCCAGCACGCTGGATCCGACGTTCGGCACGGCGGCCATCGTGCGGCCGCGCACGATCGGCGCGGTGCTGAGCGTCGAGTTCTGACAAACGTTGCCCCCCGTAGGAGCCCGCCATGCGGGCGACCTCGATCACCGGGTCGCCCGCATGGCGGGCTCCTACGGCGGGGCGCGTCCGACGAGGCGCGCCCAGGCCTGCGGGTCGGTCGCGCCTTCCGTGCTGAACAGCAGCACGCGCGATTCCCCGGACAGACCCAGTGCCTCGCGCACGTCCGCCGACCGGCAGGCGACGAGGAGCCCGGCAACACCCGCACCGCCGCTCTCGCCCGCGACGATCGCCGGATCGCCGCCTTGCGGGTCGGCCAGCACCTGCATCGCACGCACGGCATCGTCATCGGTGACCGTCATGAACGCGTCGGCGAGCCGCGCGAGGACGCGCCAGGCGGTCAGCGACGGCTCCTGGCATTCGAGCATCGCCATGACGGTCGGCTCGTCCTGCCCTATGGCGACCGGCTTGCCGGCGTCGTGGCTCGCGAGCAGGCAGGCCGAACGCTCGGGCTCGACGATGACGATCTTCGGGCGGCGCTCTCCGAGCGCGGCGTCCAGGTAACCGGCCACCGCCGAGGCGAGGCCGCCGACGCCCGCCTGCACGAACACGTGCGTAGGCGCGGCGGGCAGGGCCTCGAGCGCCTCGCGCACCATCACCGTGTAGCCCTGCGCCACGAGCTGCGGGATGCGCTCGTACCCCGGCCAGGCGGTATCCGAGACGACGGTCCAGCCGTGCGCCTCCGCTTCGCGTGCAGCGGTGGCGACGGCGTCGGCGTACACGCCGGGCACGCGGCGAATCTCCGCGCCGAAAGCTGCGATCGCGTCCGCGCGCTGCGCCGAGACGCCTTCGTGCACGAAAATGACCGCACGGCAGCCGGTGAAGCGCGCGCCGGCCGCGACCGAGCGGCCGTGATTGCCGTCAGTCGCGCACGCGACCGTGAGGCCGGCCGCCACGGCCCTGACGTCCGGCTCGAGCAGCGCCGCCGCCGGCACCTCGCGCCCGAGCTGCCGCGCGGCTTCCTCCAGCACGAGCGTCACCACCGCGTGGGCACCGCCCAGCGCCTTGAAGCTGCCGAGGCCTAAGCGCGTCGATTCGTCCTTGACGCAGACCTGCCGGACTCCGCAGGCCCCGGCGAGCGCGGGCAGTACGTGCAGTGCCGTCGGCTCGGCAACGGGACAGAGTTCGAGCAACGCGCGCACGCGCCGCTCCGCCGCGCCGTCGAGATATTGCCGATCCGCGGCAACGAGCGGTTGACCCCGGACGGGCAGCTGATTCACCCTGAACATCGAGCGAGGTTCACCATGGCCAAAGTCAGCGTACGTTACATCGTCCGCGACGTCGATGCGGCGATTCCTTTCTATACGGAGCATCTCGGTTTCCAGCTCGTGATGCATCCCGCGCCCCCGTTCGCCATGCTCGACCGGGGCGACCTGCGCCTGCTGCTCTCCGCCCCGAGCGGGCAGGGCGGCGGCGGCCAGGCCATGCCGGACGGCACGCTACCCGAGCCGGGCGGCTGGAATCGCATCTCGCTCGAAGTCTCCGGGCTCGAGGAGATGGTGGACGCCCTGCGCGCAAAGGGCGTCCGTTTTCGCAACGACATCGTCTACGGGATCGGCGGCAACCAGGTCCTGGTCGACGATCCATCCGGCAACTGCATCGAGCTGTTCGAGCCCAAACGCGACTGACCGGGGAAGCCCTGCAACCGCGCGATTCCGCCCGGCACCGGCGCTCAACGGTTCAGCGCCGCCATGCCCGCTTCCGGATAGCGGCTGCCGGCCGCTGCACCGGGCGGCAGGATGTCATCGAGCCGGCGCAGATCCCGATCGTCCAGCGTGATGTCCACGGCCCGCGCGTTCTCCTGCAGGCGCTCGATGCTGCGCGTGCCGGGGATCGGCACGATGTGCTCGCCTTGTGCCAGCACCCACGCGAGCGCGAGCTGGGCCGGCGTGCAGCCCTTCTCTTCGGCGAGCTCGCGCACGGCGTCGACGAGCTCCAGGTTGCGCTGGAAGTTCTCGGCCTGGAAGCGCGGGTTGTGGCGGCGCCAGTCGTCGGAGTCGAGGTCGTCGATGCTACGAATCGCACCGGTGAGGAAACCGCGGCCCAGCGGGCTGTACGCCACGAAGCCGATGCCGAGCTCCTCGCACAGCCCGAGGACCTCGTCTTCGGGATCGCGGCTCCACAGCGAGTACTCGGTCTGGAGCGCGGCGATGGGATGCACCGCGTGCGCGCGCCGAAGCGTGTCCGGCGCCGCTTCGGACAGGCCGAGGTGCCGCACCTTGCCCGCGCGCACGAGGTCCGCCATCGCGCCGACCGTGTCTTCGATCGGCGTTTCCGGATCGACCCGATGCTGGTAATAAAGGTCGATCACTTCCACGCCGAGGCGCTCGAGGCTCGCGTCGCAGGCCTGCTTCACGTACTCGGGCCTGCCGTTGATCCCGAGCATCGTGCCGTCGGGCGCGCGCACGTTGCCGAACTTGGTCGCGAGCACGACGGCGTCACGCCGGCCCCGAATGGCCCGGCCGACCAGCTCCTCGTTGCGCCCGACGCCGTACATGTCCGCGGTATCGAGGAAGTTGACGCCGAGATCGAGCGCGCGGTGAATCACGTCGATTGAGTGCGCCTCATTGGTTTCGCCGTAAAAATCGCTCATCCCCATGCAGCCGAGCCCGATGCTCGACACGACGGGCCCGTTCACACCCAGCTTGCGTGTGTTCATGTTGTCCTCCGGGAAAGTCAGCCGCTCAGCGCACCACGGGTGTGGCGCAGGCAGGTCACGCAGTCTAGACTGCTCGCAAACGGGGATAAGTAAGCTCTTATCCCGGTACCGGCGCTTCCCCCTTTCGCCCGAGGAGCCCGCCCATGCTGAGCGATGACCGCCGACGCGAAGTCGCCACCTTCCTGCGCCTGCGCCGCGAGCAGCTGCAGCCGGAGCAGGTGAACCTGCCCCGCGGCAGCCGCCGCCGTACGCCCGGACTGCGGCGCGAGGAAGTCGCTGCACTGGCCGGCGTCAGCACCGAGTGGTACACGTGGCTGGAGCAGGCGCGCGACGTGCAGCCGTCCGCCGATACGCTGCGGCGCATCGCGGCCGCGTTGCGGCTGGAAGCCGGCGAGGCGCAGCACCTCCTCACGCTCGCGGGCCAGGTCGGTGAGGCCGGCGGCAACGGCCACGCCCATGCGGGCAGCGTCAGCCCGCGCGTGCAGCGCCTGCTCGATCATTTCGAGCAATGCCCCGCCTGGGTGCACGGCGATCGCTGGGACTTCCTCGCCTGGAACCGCGCCGCTACGGTCATTCACGACGACATCGACGTTGCGCAGGGCTTCGAGCGCAACGGGATCTATCGGATGTTCACGAATGCACGCATGCGCGACATGTTGGTGGACTGGGAGCGGCATGCCCGCGACGTGGTCGCCAAGCTGCGGGTCGCGCACGCGCGGTACGTCGACGATCCCTGGTTCAACGAGCTGGTGTCCCTGCTGCGGGTGAAGAGCGACGAATTCGCCCGCTGGTGGAACGAGCACAACGTGCAGCTTCCGCAGGGCGGGGTGAAGCGCTATCGTCACCCGGAGGCCGGCCTGCTCAGCTTCGAGTTCACCAATCTCGAGATCGCGGGCGAACCGTTCGAAGCCGCGTATCTCGTGGCGTACGTGCCGGCCGACAGCCTGACACGGAAGAAGATGGGGGAGCTGCTGAAGAGGGCAGGGGACGTGATCGAACGGCCGCGCGTCGTGCGCGCCGCCGGCGCGAAATCGGCGTAATCCTTCCGCGACCGCGCACCGCGGCCTCGGCGCAATCTCATCTTCGCGAGCGCCGCCGCGGCCGAGTGCCGGCCTATCGCGCTTGCGCGCCCTTGTCGCGGGTGCGGCGCGGTCGCCGCACGTTCGACGGCCGCTTTTCGGCCGCCTCATCCAGGCGGCAGGCCTCCGCGGAGTGCTCGCGCAGGATCTCCGCCAGGCGTTGCGTGCCGGGGCCGGCGGCATCCCGATCGCGGAAGAGCAGGTAGATGGAGCCCAGGCGTTCCTGCCCTCCCGCGAGGGGCAGCGGCTTGAGCAGGCCCTCGGCGAGCTCCGTGCGGATCTTGTCCTCCGGGAACCAGGCGAATCCGTAGCCGCGGCAGGCTGCGCCGATGGACGTGGCCATGTTGGACACGGTCCAGCGGCGCTCCACGTTGACTGTGAGTGCGTTGCGATCGCGGCGCAGGCCGCTGTCGCGCACGACGAGGTGCGTGTGCTTGCGCAGGTCGCGGACGGTGAGGGGACGGCCGAGCCGATGCAATGGATGATCGGGATGAGCGGCAGGGATGCCGCGGTAGCTCGCGAGCGGTTCGGCCTCGAAGCCGGGAGGAACGAGCGGCGTGATGGCGAGATCCACGCCGCCCGAGCGCAGGAGCTCCGGTGCACTGCCCATCACGGTCTCGTACAGCTCGATGCGCGTCTGCGGGCTTTCGCGCGTGAACGCCGCAAGGCAGTCCAGCAGCAGCCAGGTCGGGAAGACGATCTCGACCGCGAGGGCGATCTCCGATTCCCATCCCGCGGACACGCGGCGCGCCGCGTGCTCGAGTGCCTCCGCATCGTCGAGCAGCTGGCGCGCGCGGCGGTAAAGCATCTGGCCGGCCGGCGTCAGCACCGCCTTGCGGCCTTGAATTGCGAATGCCTCGACGCCCAGCAGCTCCTCCAGCTTCTGCACGGAGTAGGTCACCGACGACTGGCTTTTGTGGAGCCGCTCCGCCGCCTGCGCGTAGCCGCCGGCTTCGACCACGGCCGCGAGACAACGCCACTGTTCGAGCGTGATTCGCGGCGCGGGGGTGACTTCGGTTGATTCCATCTAATGGCTCGATAGATAGAGGCGAAATTTTGCGCTTTTTTATCGGGCCGATCAATCATTCAATGGACTCCCACCAGAAACGAACTCCAAAGGGAATTCCTGCATGAAAAAGCTGCTCAAGATCCAGGCCAGCCTCTATGGTGCCGACGGTGCATCGTCACGCCTCGCGGACGCGTTCGTGGAGCAATGGCGCCGGGAGAACCCGGGCGGGCAAGTCGTGCTGCGTGATGTGACGGCTGAACCGCTTCCGCACCTCAACCTCGTACGCTTCCAGTCGCTGCTGGCCCAACCGGCGGAACGTACGCCGGCGCAGCAGTCCGTTGTGGAGCTCTCTGACGCGCTGGTCGCGGAGTTGCTCGGCGCCGACACCATCGTTTTTGCCGTACCGATGTACAACTTTGGTGTGCCGACCCAGCTTAAGGCGTGGTTCGATCACATCGTGCGCGCGGGCGTCACGTTCCGCTACACGGAGGCCGGGCGGCAGGGGCTCGTCACCGGCAAGAAGGCTTACGTGTTCATCGCGCGAGGCGGCCGTTACGGCGGCGAGACGCACGCCCAGACGGCCTGGCTGCGCCAGATCCTCGCGTTCATCGGACTCGAGGACGCCGAGTTCGTGCACGCCGAAGGGCTCGCCATCGATGAGGCGACGCGCGAATCGGCTCTCGCGGAGGCGCGCCGCACGATCGCGCGCCTGGCTCATCAGGCGCGCGCCGCGGCCGCGTAGGCGCTAGAAGAGGTAATCCAGGGTGACGCTGAACGAGCGACCGTCGTCCTGGTAGTTGGCCCGATCGAGCACCGTCGTGTGACTCGGGCTGTAGCTGGCAAGGAAATTCAGGTTCATTGCCGGCGCCCACAGGAAACCGAGGCCCCAGTTGAGGTGGGTGTATGCCTCATGGTTTACACCCGCCGAATCCCTGTAGTCGTAGCTGAAATCCTTGTTCGCGTACAGCGAGGCTCCGTATGTGCGATTGTAGAAGTACCGGATCTGGTAACCGATCGCGGAGCGCTCCGAGCTCGCGCCGCTGATGTAGTCCTGCTCATTGCGGATGTAGGCCAGGCTCTGGTACCAGGAATGCGGGCCCCAGTCCGCTACGATCGAATGCACCGCGAGTCTCAGGGCATCGAAATCCTCGACCATCTCGATGCCGGTGCCATTGAACTGGGCGAGATCCGCTATCGTTTCGCCCTGGTATCCCAGGGTGTTGGTGATCGAGAGATTCCGATCGCTGACGCCGGGCGGACAGACCGTCGGGCACAACAAGCTGGTCTTGAAGGGGTTGACCTGTGAGCCTTGATTCTCTCCCGTCAT
Source organism: uncultured Woeseiaceae bacterium (assembly GCA_964491485.1). GTDB lineage: Bacteria > Pseudomonadota > Gammaproteobacteria > Steroidobacterales > Woeseiaceae > IDS-8. The sequence goes on from CAZBGV010000026.1 coordinate 27,957, forward strand.
GTATTCAGCCATCAGCCACAGGTCATTGCCGTGCCGCCGGAAACGATCTCCGGTTCCCGGCAAGCCGTTGTAACCGAGCGCGAAGTAGTCGTTGTGACCGTCGCTCCAGGAGGCATCGAGGTCGCCGGTACTGGCCGAATATTGCGTCAGCCAACGGTTCTTCCAGAAGCCATAGGTCGTGAACGTCGTGGTCGAGAACGCGTTGCCGACGCCGCCCTGCCCGTAGCCCCACGGCCTCAACTGGTAGAGCGGAAACACGAATTCGGTGTGCGCGTCCGGCGATTCGTTGCCGGCAACGAAGCCAAAGAAGCTGTCTTCGCCCACCATCCAGCTGGCGGTCAGCCGGATTTCGTCGTACGCAAAGTAGTTCTTGTTCGTCTTGTTGCCGGTAGTCGGCTCACTGACGGAAACGAGGGCCTGGTTGCCGATATACCCGACTTCTGTCCAGATGCCGAGCCAGTCGGTGATGGGCCCTGTGAAGAAGAGGGCGATCCGGCTTCCGATCGTCGATTCGGTGGGCCGGTCTTCTCCATTGACTCCCGTACCGTCGCTGACCAGGGAGCTGACGAAGCGCGCGGAAAGGAAATCCTTCCAGTTCAGCGAAAGGTAATTGCCCCCGTACTCCGGAGTTTCCTCGCCCTTGGAGTCGAAGCCGGTTTGACGAAGCTCGCCCTGGATCGAATCAGGCTGTGTATAGCCGCGAAGCAGGAAAAGCCGGCCGGTGCGCGTGAAGAGCGGAACCGGATTGAACCCGATATGGCATGAGTTGCAGTCGAGCCCGGTTTGCCGCGCATAGCCTGGCACGGCGCCTGCAGAGCTCGGAAAGAGGGCGCCGAAGAGGGTTATCGCACCCAAAGATGCGATGGCGAAGAATGACGTCGTTCGGTCCAGCCTCGTCATTGTTGGCTCCTGCGGGCGTGGCAAATCGGTTGCGGAAATGGAAGCGCTACTCGCTGTCGGCGGGCGACTACTTGGCGTCTTCCTGCATTTCACCTTTCAGGTACGCAAGCAGCGGACGCAAATCCGCGATCATGGTTGCGTCGAAAGAGGGCATGTTCGGGTATTCGTCGTAGCGTCCCTTCCACCCGGTCCTGCCGCCCCTGATGACTTGTTGCAGCGCCTCCGGGGTACCGAACGTGACGAAGGGGTTGCCACGCAGAGGTGGCGCGATCGCCGGAATCTGGTCGGGGGTGCCGCTCCCGCCCGGCCCATGGCAGGAGGCGCAACGCGCGTCGTAAATGGCCTTTCCAACGCTTTGCTCGTTGACGGGTTCCGCCGCGTAGCCGGATCGCTGTGGAAGCCACAGCATGGCGACGACGAACGCCCCGAGCACGACAAGACTGGGGATCAGTCCGCGGGAAATTGCACTGCCGAACCGTGCCATGTCACAGCCCCTTTCTTGTTTGGAACGCCTCTGCCAAACATTACTCAAGGGCACGAAGCGCCATCTATCGAAAACTTGCTCGATTTGTTGGAAATAGTTGCTTCACGAATGCGTCGATGGAAATGGGCGCGACGCAGCACAACTTTTTTTGCTACATTTTTTCGAGACCGGCTGCGAGAACGTACGTTGTGCTCCGTTCGTGTTGCCGCTTGCGGACTCGTGCTCAGTTCCCCCAAACCGAGGAGATCACGCGTGAAGAAGAATGCGCCTGGAAGATCGTCAGACCGACGCCGCTTTCTCAAGAATGCTGCAATCGTCACTGGACTGGGGGCATTGCCGGGCTTGTCGTTGACCAACCTCGCATTCGCGCAAGAAAGCGGGAAGGCGCCAAAAGACGCGGTCAAATACCAGGACACGCCGAAGAACAGCCAGCAGTGCAGCGAGTGCATGTACTACATCCCGGCTGCCGGGGATTCCGGGCAGGGGCAATGCAAAGTCGTTCAGGGCGACATCGCAGCCGAGGGCTGGTGCATGCTGTTCGTGGCGAAGTAGGCGCTGCCAGCTCGAAATGGGGAAGCCGGAAGGGCTGCAGCGGGCAGCCCTTGCCCGGTTTGAGTCCTTTTCACACCCTGCGGCGCCAGGGTGGAAGGCTCATGCAGGCGGGGCAGGGGACCTCGATGGACTTCCCTTCACCCGCCGGCTCCGGGCGTGCGGATCCTTCGTTGCATGTGCCCGGCGGTAAGCTGTCGGCGTAACACCGACCAGGCGCCGGAAGGTGTTCGCGAAATGACTGTGGCTGGAAAATCCGCTTTTCTGGCCGACGTCGACGATCGAGAGAGAATCATTCTTCAGCAGCCTCTGAGCCAAGGCGACCCGCAGGCTGAGCAGGTATTTGTGAGGCGTCGCTCCGGCCACGCTCCGAAACTGGCGGATGAAGTGATATATGCTCATGTTCGCAACGCCCGCCAGGTCAGGAAGGGTCAGCTGCTTGTCCAGGTGGGCATGGATGTAGGAAATCGCTGCCTCGATACCTTTGTGGTTGACGCGCGAGCGGCGTCCTGAGTCATCAGGCGGCATCCCGGCGTGGCGATGCACGAGGCGCGCTGCGAGCAGTGCGGCAAACGAGTCGATATAGAGTGCATCAGGGCAAGCCCCGCAGGTTTGCAGCTCTGCAAGGCACGCCCGCCCGATCTGGGCCACCAGCGGCTCGTGACGGCCGAACCAGTTGACCTCCTCGAGACAGTCCATGCTCACATCAGGTTGGCGTTGCAGGTACTTGCGGATGAACCCGCGCCTGATGTGCAGCTGCAATACCTCGATGTCGTGCTGCCAACGCCAGGCCACGCCGTGTTTGGGAGGCACGTACGACACGGCTCCGAAGTCCAGCGTGGCCGCCGAGAACGCGCCGCCAAACGAGCGTTCGACGCTGTCTACACGTGAAGACAGATGGATGGTGATGCAGGGGTCGGGTACCGGGGGCAGGTAGGCTTCCCCGGGCGGCAGCCTGTACGTCCTGACAATCAGGTTCGTCCAACCCGCCCGTAGGCTGTCGAGCACAGGACTGGCCGGCATGAATTCGCTGAGATGTGGCGTCGTGGTCGGATGCGGGAAGGGGTTGCGTGTGCTCAACTTCGATGAAACCACGAGCGCCCCCTTCAACACATCGTCTCGCGACCGGCAGGATAACGTGACCAGTGCGATTAAAAAACCACTATAATTAGTTGCTTGCGAAACTGTCGCAATGCGCGGACGTAAGCAATGCCACGCCCGCAGATTTGCTGGAGATCCAGCGACAGGAATCGCGAGCGGTGATGTTCCGCCAGGAAGTGCGTTCGCTCTTGACGGGATCGTGCGGGACTTGCACAGGAGTGACGCGAACGTGCGGGCACGCAGGACGCTATGGCTGCCTGGCTTCACAGGACAACAAGGAAGGGTTCTCGTACCGTGCCGCGGACCACAAGACGTTATTCGAGAATGTCGGGGTCGATGTCGTCAATCATGTCGAGATGGGTTGTGCAGGAGGGCGGGCCCAAAACCGAGAGCTCGCGATTGGCGCGTCGGCCTGAGCGCAGTCATTCACCGAGGGCGTGCTTCTGCTGGAATGATTCGACCAGGAAATCGACGAAGGCAGTGACTTTCGTGCTCACGAGCCGCCGGGACGCATGCAGCACCCAGATTTCCGAAGTACGGTGCGGCACGGTGCTCCAGATCGCAAGGCGGCCGTCCGCAGCGGCTCCCTCGACGATGGCGCGCGGCAGCAGCGCAACGCCGGCACCGGCGCAGACGGCATCGCGCACCATCAGCAGCGACGACAGGCTGATGCGCACCTTCGGCATGATCTCGAGTCGATCGGTGACCTTCCAGGGACCGCGATCGGCGAGATGAGTCATCACCACCGCGGGCACCTGCGGCGGTGTGCCGCCGCGAGCGGGCCTCGGCCGCGGCATGCCCGGCGGCGCAACGACGACGAGTGCATCGCCGCCGATGCGGCGGCCGACGAGCGTCGCGTCCGTGCGCGGATTCACGCGGATCGCGACGTCGTAGCCTTCGTCGACGAGATCGACGTAGCGGTCTTCCGCGATGACCTCGAGCTCGACTTCCGGATAACGACGGCTGAACTCCGCGGCGAGCTCCCCGAGCATCGTCTGGCCGATCAGCAGCGGCGCGCTGACCCGCAGCTTGCCTCGCGGCCGAAAAGAACCCTCGGTGAGGCACTGGCCGACCTCGAGGATCTCTGACACCAGCGCGCTCGTTCGCTCGTGCAGCGCGCGACCGTCCTCGGTGAGCTTGAGCCTCCGTGCGCCGCGCTCGAAAAGACGCACGCCGAGGCTCTCCTCGAGCGCCATCACGCGGCGCGACAACGTGGCTTTCGGACGCCCGCTCACGCGGCTGGCTTTGCCGAAGCCGCCTTCGGAGGCGACCAGGTTGAAGTCGGCGAGTACGCTCAGGTCCATACGCAACTGGTCCATAAATGGAACAATGTGTCTCTGTTTCGGGTCTTGCGACCCATCGGGTGGACAGTCTAGCCTGTCGCACGTGCAGAAGCGATACGCCGCTCCGGGCGGAACGCGGAAGAAAAAGGAAGGGCACCACGATGACGACGATATGGGACGCGACCAGGGTAGGCCGGATCACGCTGCCGCATCGCCTTGCGATGGCTCCGATGACCCGCAACCGCGCACAGCCCGACGGCACGCCGGGATCGCTGGCGGCCGAGTACTATGCGCAGCGAGCCTCGCTCGGGCTGTTGATCAGTGAGGGCACGCAGCCTTCGGACGACGGACAGGGTTATCTCCTGACGCCCGGCATCTATACCGACCGGCACGTGGCCGGCTGGCGGCGCGTGACGGATGCGGTGCATGGCGCCGGCGGACGCCTTTTCATCCAGCTCATGCACGTTGGCCGTGTAAGCCATCCGGACAACACGCCTCATCACAGGCAAGCCCTTGCGCCTTCCGCCGTTGCGACGGGAGGGAAGATGTTCACGGCGCGCGGCCTGCTGGAGGAGCCCGTGCCGCGCGCGCTCTCTGTCGAGGAGATCCGCGCGACGGCCCGGGATTTCGCGCATGCGGCAGCCCGCGCGGTCGAGGCGGGGGCCGACGGGGTCGAGATCCACGGCGCCAACGGCTATCTACTGCAACAGTTCCTCTCGACGAACGCCAACTTGCGCACCGACGCGTACGGCGGCGCGATCGAGAATCGCGCGCGGTTCGTCATCGAAACGGCCGCCGCGGTCGCGGAAGCGATCGGTCCGCACCGGACCGGTATCAGGCTGTCGCCGGGCTCGACGTTCAACAACATCGACGAGGGCGAGGACTACGAAGCGCTCTATCGGCATCTCGTCGGCGAGCTCGCGAAGCTCGATCTCGCGTACGTGCACGTCGTGCACGGGGGCAACGAGGGGCTGGTCCGGGACATTCGGCGTCTCTGGCCGAATGCGCTGCTGTTGAACCGGGGCGGGCGACCGCTCGAGAAGATCGGTGCGGATGTCGAAGCCGGGCTCGCCGACGTCGTCACGATTGGCCGTTGGGCGCTTGCGAATCCTGACTTCGTCGAGCGCTACGCCGCCGCTGCACCGCTGAACGAGCCGGATCCCGCGACGTTCTACGGGGGCGACGCGCGGGGCTATACCGACTATCCGCGCCTGGAGACCGAAGTCGGCGCCGCGGCCGCAGCCTGCTGACCGGCCGCATCGCCGAGCTCGTTTCGGGGCGCGCCCAGCGCAGCTGGTGCCCGTACCGGTCGAGCTTTGGGCGGTTGGAGATCGGGGCACGGTCATGGATCGAGCCCCCCAGCCCGGCCCATCCGATATGCGTATAATGGATATTATGTTAACTAGCAAATATACCAACGAGACGTTGTCAGTTGTTGTCGGCCCAACGAAATTCCGGTAACTGCTAATGAAATTCCAGTAACACGCGACAAATGCACTACCGCTAGATCAGAAGGTTGAAGGTCACATTTGAGGTTCTTTCGACCGGATTCCGCACCTGCGCGCAGCCGTCCTCGGAAGGTGGCGCGACGGGTTGATATATGATGCTAGCTATGAGTAGCCCTGCGATGAGTTGGTCGGTTGTTGGCGCATTCTGCGTGATCACGTCCGCCATCGCTGCCCCATGCGACCCTTCGTTTGAATGTCCGGATGAGAGGTCTCTTCATCTCTTGAATGTCGCGGTTATGCCACGTGATCCGCAGCATGGATTCAAGGACGTTAAGGACGCGTTCGCGTTTGTGATCGAAAACTCGGCCCGGGAAATGGATGCACCCGCCCTGAGAATCGCATGCTCCAGGTTGGCGTATGAGCTGTACGTGAACGAGTATCTTGATCCTGGTTCCGATGCTTTCGAGCTAATACCGCCGAAGACGCCGCCTTGCCCCTTCGGAAACGGCATCCGATTCTGACGAAGTGTCCGTATCACGCGCTTTACGAGACTCAGCTCCCCATCCGAATTCCGGGTCCTTATTCACCGCCAGATGAGGCGGTGCGGCACGGTGTCACCGGCTGGGTTGACCTTGAACTAGATGTGAGCACTGACGGAAAGGTTGAGAGTGCGCGTATTACTGATAGCTCCAACCCTATCCTTGAGCCAGGCGTTGTTGACTATGTTCTGAAATTTAGATACCCGAAAAGTTCGCACTATGATGGGCAATTCATGAGAAGACAGGGGTTTCAAGTACGAATTATCACAGACTATTTCCAGATTGCCCGAGCAAAGGGATGTGAGTGGGATGATCCACGACCCCGCCCCATCATCCGATGACGCTTGGCGGGGGATGCTCTCATCGTATGTGCTACGCGAAAACTCAACAGCCATCCTGGAGGAGCACAGTATTAGAAAAGCCACTACAACCTAACAAGTTACACGCTCGCACTTTGACTCGTGAGTTTGCCCCCTTGACAAACGCCGGCGAAGACGGGATGTAAGCTTTCCACCCAAATCGCCAGATACCAGTTGTGGGAGGCTGTCTATAATGTATCTCGTAGTTATGCGACGCCGAAGGGCAGGTATCGACCCAGGT
>CAZBGV010000027.1:0-34517 GCA_964491485.1 uncultured Woeseiaceae bacterium
AGCTTGACCAGGCCGCGGCCATTGTCACAGACTTGGCGGAGCTCAGAGAGCTCCATTCAGTGCCGGCGCAGAAGACCGCTCGGGTACAGGAAGCGGACTGACGCCCGACCCGGGCCGACCCCGCCCTCGCGGCCCCACCGGCCGCATTCCCGGCGCCGCTTGAATGCCGCTGAGCGGGTGTTATACTTCGCTATAACACCCGACAGCCACCCTGGGAGGCCGCCGTGGACACGCCAAGACTCAGCTCCGGTCGCAACAGCCCGACCTTCCCGCGCCTCGCGCGCGCGGTGTTGTTGTGCTCGCTCGGCTCGTTCGCCCTCGCCGGGGCCGCGCTGGCGGCGCCGTGCGCGGGTGGCGACTGCGGCGACGGCAGCGAGGCGCTGGGCGGCCTCGCAATGGCCGCCCAGGAGCTCCACCTGCACAGCGTGGATCTCGGCGGCGAGGCGGAGGATGCCACCGCCGTGCCGGATTCGGTGGCGCCGCTGCTCTACCTGACGCCGCGGGTCGCTTCCATCCTCGAGGACGTGTTCGGCGACACGCGAGCGGCCGATGCCGTGATCGACGAGCCGGACGCCGCGGCGGCCGCCGGCGACGCGGCGCCCGGGGACGACCCGAAGCCCTACGGCCCGTTGTCGCAGGCCGGCAATGCCGAGCACCTGCCGAAATTCCAGCGGCAGATGTACCGGACGGATATCTAGCCCCGGGCCCGCGCCCTCTCCGGGGGGGCGGCTAGCGGCTCAGGACTTTCGCGATCGCCCAGTAGTTCTCGCCGAGCAGGTTCGCCTCGCTCTTCTTCACCTGGCCGTCGGCGCGAATGTCGAACAGCGTCGCGACCGTCCCGGCGATCGGCACGGCGTCCGACTCGCTCCTGAACATCGCGCCTTTCCCGATGAGCTTCGCGCGCTGCTGCAGCAGCCCGGCAACGTCCGGGCTTTCGTCCATCGCCTGCACCCGGCCGCGGATCCGCTCCAGCAAGCGCTCGCATTCGGCCCGGCTGCCGTAGCGGATCGCGCCCGCGCTCTTGTCGCAGGCCTCTTTCGCAAGCGCGGCAAGCTCCTCGTCATCGAAGGTCAGGTAAAGCTGCTGCGCAAAAGACAGGATCGACAGGTTGATCGAGCGCTTCGCGGGGAGACCGAGCCCCTGGATTTCGGGCGGCTTCTCCGCGGCGATCTCCGCCAGCCGGTCGAGCAGCAGCGCTTCGCCCTCACGCGCTTCCTCCACCTGCTGCGCGAGCCGATCGAGCACCGCCGTGACGGAGCGGCGCCGGAAGACCTTCAGGAAGCCGCTCATGGACATGAGCCGCTGCTTTTCCGCCTCCACTTCCAGCTCGAGCGCCGCGAGACGCTCGCGATGCGCGGCGAGCTTGTGCTCCACGGCGTGCCGCCGCTGCTCGCGATCCTCGTTCCACTTGAGCAGCAGCCCGTTGTGATGGCGGCGCTCGCGCTGCTGTTTGAGCTGCTCGGCGAATTTCGCCAGCTTCCGCTGGCAGCGCAGCGCGAGACTGCGCAGCTGGTAGAACACGAGGATGTTCATGCACCAGTCGGGATCGAGCAGCAGCTCTTCCAGGTGATCGAGCTTCTGCTGCAGGCGCGCGGTCGCGCCCTCCTGCTGGCGCAGCTTGTCCTTGAGGCGATACAGCTCCTTGCGGAGACCCGCAAATTCCTTCTTGAGCTCCGCGCGGTTCCAATACAGGTGCAGCAGCTTGTCGCTGTCCTGCGACTTCTCTCGCGGGTTTCCGAACAGGGCAGTCAGGCCGGCCAAGAACTCTCCCTCGCCGCGGCTGGGCGGCCGACATGATGTCAGGCGCGAGGGTCCAGCACGTTGATTGAATCGACAGTTTTGGCGGGAACGGCGGGATTCAGCGGTCGAGGATGAGGTGCCCCTGGTCCATCAGGTACTCGAGCCACTTGTTCAGCACGATGTTGCGGCGCCAGCGGACATCGAGCTCGGCCCGGTGGGCCTGTGACAGGCGTCGCAATTCGGAGTGACGGTGGTCGCCGCCGACGCCCACCGCCTCGGCGAGGCGGCCGTCGAGATACGCGCGAATCTGCATGTCCGGATCCGCGATGCGGACACCGTTCTCGTGGAAGAAATAGGACAGCGCAAGCGTCACGGTATAGCGGCTGCGACTCTGTATCTCGAGATGCAGGTCGCAGTCACCGGCCACGCGGGATACGTAGTAGCCGTCCAGCCGGTCGAGGTCCGGAATCAGGTTCTGCAGGCGCAGGAAATTGCTCTCGTACAGCAGCATCAGCCCGACAAAGCTGCGCGGCTTGACGATCGTTTCCGGGACGAGTTGATGATCGAGCAACATGCGAGGATATTAGCACAGCGATCCGGCTGCAAAAGCCATGCAAATCCGGTTCCACTTTGCGTGTTGCGAACGCTTGACAGGCAGGTCACGCCGATAGCAGGGCGCACGCGCCCATCGCCGAATGACGACGCGCCTCCTTCGCTTGCGCCGCCGATCAGGGCCGCACCCTGCGCTCCACACCCGTGCTGTCGAGAATGCGGCTGGCGATTTCCTCGATCGAGAATTCGGTGGTATCCACGTACGGGATACCGTAACGCTTGAAAATCTTTTCGGCTTCGCGCAACTCGAAACGAACCTGCTGCGCCGTCGCGTACCGGCCGAGCGCCCTCCTCTCCCTGCGGATCTGCTGCAGGCGCGTCGGTGCAATGGTCAGCCCGAACAGCTTCGAGCGCTGGGAAACGAGAATGTCCGGCAGCGTGCCACTGTCGAACTCCTCGTCGGTGAGCGGAAAGTTCGCCGCGTAGACCCCGTATTGCAGGGCGAGGTACAAACAGGTCGGCGTTTTGCCGCTGCGGGATACCCCGATGAGGATCACGTCGGCCATGTCGTAGTTGCGCGTGATGGCGCCGTCATCGTTCGCGAGCGCGAAATTCGTGGCCTCTATGCGCTTCATGTAGGTCTCGATATCGCTCATGCCGTGCGCCCGGCCGGCGGTGTGCGTGGACACCTGCTCGAGTTCCTTCTCCAGCGGCTCGAGGAACACGTCGAAGATGTCGAGGTGCAGGCCGTCGGCCTCGCGGACGATGGCGCGGACTTCGTCCTGCACGAGCGTGGAAAAGACGATGGGCCGCTTCGAGGCCTTGCTGGCTGCTTCGTTGATCTTCCGCACGGCTTCCCGCGCCTTGTCATCGTTATCTATAAATGGCAAAGTCACCTGCCGAAACTGCTGGCCGTCGAACTGGGTCAAGAGGCTGTGCCCCAACGTTTCGGCGGTTACGCCGGTCTGGTCGGACAGAAAAAATACTGTACGCTCGCTCATCTGGAAGCTTCCCGTAGCCTGGGCCTCGACGGCGCGTTCACGATCGAGTGTACTTCGCCGGCAGCGAGACAGAAAGCACCCGACCGACGCGCGCCAGCCCAAATCTAGCGCTTGCAAGGAGTCCACTGAAGGTGAAGCCGTACGTCGTCAAGCTGGAAGACTTGGGGATGCAGGACGTCGACAAGGTCGGCGGCAAGAACGCGTCCCTTGGCGAGATGATCGGCAACCTGGCCGAGCTGGGCGTGGCCGTTCCGGGCGGTTTTGCGACGACCGCAGAAGCGTACCGGGATTTCCTGAAGACGGGCGAGCTGGATCGCCGCATCGACGAAGTGCTCCGGGATCTCGACGTAGACGACATCGAGGCGCTGGCGACCGCCGGCAGGACGATCCGCGAGTGGATCGTCGACACTCCGCTCCCCGACCGCCTGCGCGACGAGATCGGCAGCGCCTGGGAAGCGATGAGCGACGGACGCGACATCCGGGTCGCGGTGCGCTCCTCGGCGACGGCGGAGGATTTGCCGGACGCCTCCTTTGCGGGCCAGCAGGAAACCTTCCTGAACGTGCGCGGCTTCGACAATCTCGTGCACGCGCTGCACCAGGTGTACGCGTCGCTGTTCAATGACCGCGCGATTGCCTATCGCGTGCACCAGGGCTTCGATCATTCGCAGGTCGCGCTGTCCGTCGGCGTGCAGTACATGGTGCGCAGCGACCTCGCGGCCTCCGGCGTCATGTTCACGCTCGACACCGAGTCCGGTTTCCGCGACGCGGTGTTCATCACCTCGTCATGGGGCCTCGGCGAAACCATCGTGCAGGGCCAGGTCAACCCGGACGAGTTCTACGTCTACAAACCGGCGCTGGCCAGCGGCCACTACCCCATCCTGCGCAAGAACCTGGGCAGCAAGGCCGTGAAAATGGTCTTCAGCGAAGACCCGAAGCCGGGCCGCACCGTCGAGACCGTGGACGTGGAGGAAGCCGACAGCCTGCGCTTCTCGCTCGACGATGCCGAGATCATCGAGCTTGCGCGCACCGCCGTGGTCATTGAAAAGCACTATGGCCGGCCGATGGACATCGAATGGGGCAAGGACGGCTCCGACGGCAAGCTTTACATACTGCAGGCGCGGCCGGAAACGGTGAAGAGCAGGAGCGGGCGCAAGGTGCAGCGCTTCACCCTGCACGATCGCTCGCGCGTATTGTGCAAGGGCCGGAGCATCGGCCAGAAGATCGGCACCGGCACCGCCAAGGTGATCCGCAACGTGAGCGAGATGGGTCGCGTGCAGCAGGGCGACGTGCTCGTGTCCGACATGACGGATCCCGACTGGGAACCCGTGATGAAGCGGGCGGCCGCGATCGTCACGAACCGCGGCGGACGCACCTGCCATGCCGCGATCATCGCGCGCGAGCTCGGCATACCCGCGGTCGTCGGCTGCGGCAACGCGACCGAGTCCGTGGAGGACGGCGTCGACGTGACCGTCAGCTGCGCCGAAGGCGACGAAGGCCACGTGTACGAGGGCCAGCTGCGGTTCGAGGAGAAGGAGATCGAGCTCGACTCGCTGCCGGACGTTCCCGTCAAGATCATGATGAACGTCGGCAACCCGGACCGGGCATTCGACTTCTCCGGAATCCCGAATCACGGCGTCGGCCTCGCACGGCTCGAGTTCATCATCAACCGCATGATCGGGGTGCACCCGAACGCTCTGCTCGAGTACGACCGCCTCGACCCGGACGTGCGCGCCGCGATCGACGAGCAGATGGCGGGCTACGCGTCACCGACCTCGTTCTTCGTGGACAAGCTGGCCGAGGGCGTTGCGACCATCGCCGCCGCCTTCGCCCCGGAGCCGGTGATCGTCCGGCTTTCCGATTTCAAGACGAACGAATACGCGAACCTCATCGGCGGCGAGGCCTACGAGCCCAGGGAAGAGAATCCCATGCTGGGATTCCGCGGCGCCGGGCGTTACGTATCCGAGAGCTTCAGGCCCTGCTTCGAGCTGGAGTGCGCGGCATTGCGCAAGGTCCGGAAGGACATGGGGCTCGTGAACGTGCAGGTGATGATTCCGTTCGTGCGCACGGTGGCGCAGGCGCGCGAGGTCGTCGGGCTCCTGGAGCAGAACGGGCTCGTGCGCGGCGCCAACGGACTCAAGATCATCATGATGTGCGAGCTGCCGACGAACGCCCTGCTCGCCGACCAGTATCTCGACTACTTCGACGGCATGTCGATCGGCTCGAACGACATGACCCAGCTCACGCTCGGGCTCGATCGCGATTCCGCGCTGGTCGCCGAGCTGTTCGACGAGCGGGACGAGGCCGTCAAAGCCTTGCTCGCCATGGCGATCAAGGCGTGCCGGGAACGCGGCAAATACATCGGGATCTGCGGGCAGGGGCCGTCCGACCACCCGGACCTCGCCCTCTGGCTCCTCGAGCAGGGCATCGAAAGCATCTCGCTGAACCCCGACACGGTCGTGGAAACCTGGATGTTCCTGGCCGGGGAAAAGGTCTAGGAGCGACTACAACCGGTCGTACCGCGACCTCCGCTGCACGCGCATCCGCGGCAGCCACAGCCCCAGCACGATGCCGACGAGCATCACCAGGCCTCCGGCGAGGAACCAGTTGCGCGTCGTCTGTGCCCTGAGATCCCGGTTCTCCTGCTCGAGCGTGCTGGCGCGAATCTCGGCGTCGGTGAGCTTCTGTTGCAGGTCCTTGTTCTGGGCGTCGATGGCCAGCACGTTCGCCGCGGTCTGCTTGATCCGCGCAAGCTCGGCCTCGAGATTCTGCTTCTCGCGCTGGAGCGACGCGATTTGGGCCTGCGCGCTCTCGTACTCGCCGGTAATGGCGGCGAGCTGCGCGCCGAGCGAGCTGCCCTCCGACTGTGCGCTCGTGAGCTGGCGGGTCAAACGCTCGAGCTGCTCGCGTGCCGAGGGCTCGCCCATGAGGTAGCGCGTGAGCACCCAGCCCTCGGTGCCGCCCGCCGTGGCGACCCGCGAGTAACCTTCCGCCGCCTCCCGCTCCAGCAGCTCGAGCTGCGTGCCGCTGGGCAGCATGCGGGTGATCGCGTAAGAGTTGCCGGGCCCCGTGCGCAACGTGATCTCGAACTGGTCCGTGACCCAGACCGGCTCCGCCCGGAGGGCCGGAGCGAGCACCAAGGCTGCCATCACGGCCAGGATTCGCGCCGCCCCTGTTCGCACCATGTATGTCGCCCGCAATCGAACCCGCGAACTATAAGGCATGCGCCGGAGACCTGCCATAAGGACTCGAACCGATCGACGCTCGTCAGTGCGTGAGATGCGCGAGCTTGCCCGCGTTGGCTTCCCAGTGGACGCCGTCGAAAGCCTCGATGGTCACGGACACGATCGTGTCCGGGTCGAGGCAGCGTGCGTTGACGCTGTAGCCGTCCGGGTTGGAGCGCGGCACGTAAAAGGACTTGACTCCGCAATGGCGGCAGAACATGTGCCGGGCGACACCGGTGTTGAACGTGTAAGTCGTGAGGTCCCCCTCCCCGCAGAGCAGTCGGAAGTCCGCCCGGCGCACGATCAGGTGGAGGTAGCCCAGCATGCGGCAGATGCTGCAGTTGCACTCGTCGACCCGCAACTCGGCGGGGGCGGTCACCTCGAACCGGACCCGCCCGCAATGGCAGCCGCCCCTGTGCACGACCGTTGCGCTCACGTGCCTGCTCCGGGCGCAGCCGCCCGCGCCCGGCGCGCCCAGACGGCGAGGTGATTGTTCGCCGGCAGCGCGTGCAGCCGCACCCGTGTGAGCCCGGCGGAGGCGGCAAAGCGATCGAGATCCACGATGTCGCGCACCCCCATTGACGGGTCGCGCTGCCGCAGCGAGTCGTGGAACTCGGCATTGCTGCGGCTCGTGTAACGGCCTGCGAACCGGAAGGGCCCGTACAGGCAAAAGACGCCGTTGTCGGCCAGCACCCGGCCCGCGAGCGCGAACATCGCACGCACGGCGTCGACACCCATGATGTGCGCGGTATTCGCGGAAAACACGGCGTCGTAGCTGGCGCCTGCGAGATCTGCCGTCCGGACATCGAGCTCGAGGGGCGGCAGCACGTTCGGAAGCTGCGCTTGCGCGCGCCAGGCCTCGATCGCGGCGTGCTGCTCCGCCAGATCGCTGGTCTGCCACTCGAGGTGCGGCAGCGCTCGCGCGAAATGCACGGCATGCTGGCCGGTACCCGAGCCGATCTCGAGCACGCGCGCGCACTCCCGCAGCTCCTCGCGCAGGACTTCGAGAATCGGCTCCCGGTTGCGCTCCGCAGCCGGCGCGTTCGGCAGCGTCACGGGACTCTCTGCAGCGCGGACTGATCGAACAGCATCTGCCGATAGTACGCGAGCTCGGCAATGGAATCGCGAATGTCGGCGAGCGCCCGGTGCGAGGAATCCTTGCTGTAGCCCGCCGCCACGGCCGGCGCCCAGCGTTGCGCGAGAATCTTCAGCGTGCTGACGTCCAGGTTGCGATAATGGAAATACTTCTCGAGCGCCGGCATCTGGCGCGCGAGGAAGCGCCGGTCCTGGCAGATGCTGTTGCCGCACATGGGCGATGCGCCCTCGCTCACGTGCTGCCGCAGGAACTCGAGCGTCATGCTCTCGGCCTCGGCCGCGGTGAGCGTGCTTTCGAGCACCCGGGCCGTCAGCCCCGAGGCAGCGTGCTGCCGGGTGTTCCAGTCGTCCATCGCGGCCATGACGCTCTGCGGCTGATGCAATACCAGCACGGGCCCTTCCGCCACCTCGTTGAGATCCTGGTCGGTGACGATCGTGGCGATTTCGATGATGTGATCCGTCATCGTGTTCAACCCGGTCATTTCCAGGTCGATCCAGATGAGGTTGGTCAGGGGATTGGACATCGGAGGCTGACAGTCTACTGGAATTGCGCGGCCCGATGAAACGGCGAGCGCCCTCCCGGCGGGTGCACGGCGGGGGTGCGGCGGGCATACTCTGCGCCGATGCCGCGCCATAGCAGCCGATCCGATGCCACCACCGGGCCCGCGAGGGTGATCGCGACGTTCGGGCGCCGCTTCGCCCTCGCGCTTTCCGACGGCAGCGAGGTGCCCGCCCGGGTCAAGGGGCGCAGGCTGGCGCCGGTATGCGGCGACCTGGTGGACGCCGTGCCGCTGCCGAACGAGCCCGACTGGATGATCGTCGCGATCCGGCCGCGCGAGAACGAGCTTACGCGGCCGGACCTGCGGGGGCGGGTCGAGGTCCTCGCGGCCAATCTCGACGCGCTCGTTGTCGTGACCGCGGACCTGCCGCCGCCCGACTGGTTCATCGTCGACCGCTACCTCTGCGCCGCGGAGCTGATGCGCGCAGCGCCGGCCGTCGTCTTCAACAAGATCGACCTCGGGGAGCCGCAGGCGTCATCCGAGCGCGCGCTCGAGGAATACCGGGCAATCGGCTATCCGACGCTGCGGGTCAGCGCCCTGGAAGGCACGCATCTCGAGGGCCTGCTGGCACTGCTCGAAGGCCGGCGCGGCATCCTGGTCGGCCAGTCGGGCGTGGGCAA
Source organism: uncultured Woeseiaceae bacterium (assembly GCA_964491485.1). GTDB lineage: Bacteria > Pseudomonadota > Gammaproteobacteria > Steroidobacterales > Woeseiaceae > IDS-8. The sequence continues at coordinate 8,790 of CAZBGV010000027.1, forward strand.
GTCGAGCCTGGTCAACCGGCTGATCGAGCGCAGCGTGCTCCCGACGGCCGCCATCTCGGAAAAGCGCCGGGAAGGGCGTCACACGACCGTCAGCTCCGTGCAGGTGGCGCTGCCGAACGGCGGCGCGGTGATCGATTCGCCCGGGGTGCGCGACTACGCGCCCGCCGTGGCCGATCCGGCGGACGTGGCGCACGGCTACCGGGAGATCGCGGAGGCGGCGCCCGGCTGCCGCTTCGCCAATTGCCGGCACCTGCGCGAGCCGCAGTGCGAGGTGAAGGCGCGGGTTACCGCGGGCGCGATCAGCGGCCGACGCTACGAAAGTTACAAGCGCCTGCTGGCTCTCGCCGAGCGCCTGAGCCGCCCGTAGGAGCCCGCCATGCGGGCGACCGACGGAAGGGAGGCATCTCGTCCGGAGGTCGCGCGCGCTGCGCGCACCTGCGCGACCAACGATGACGGAGCTAGCCCGGCGGCCAGCGGAAGGGGCGGCCGCCGAGGAGGTGCAGGTGGATATGGAAGACGGACTGGCCCGCCCCTTCGCCGCAGTTCATCACCACGCGGTAGCCGCTCCGATCGATGCCCTCCTGCCGCGCGATCCCGGCCGCGACCAGGAACAGCCGTCCCACGTCCTCCGCGTCGCCCTCCTCGATATCGTCGATCGTTGCAATGTGCTTGCGCGGAACGACCAGCACGTGCGTCGGCGCCTGCGGGTTCGTATCGCGGAACGCGACGACGCGCTCGTCGGCATGCACGATCTCGGATTCGATCTCGCCCGCGGCGATCTTGCAGAAGATGCAGTTCGGGTCCGGCATGACGGCCTCCTTGAAGCGATGCCGCATTCTACCCTCTTCGGCCCGGCCGCCGGTGCGGTGGCGCGAGCATGCAGGCTGAGCGGGCGCCATCCACATCGCGGTCGCGCGCAATGCGCGCTCCTGCGCGGCGCAAGCCGGCAGGTCGAGCGGTGTCAGGTGACCGAGCGGCGGCCGAAGAAGGCGTGGGACAGCGTGCCGCCGTCCACGTACTCGAGCTCACCGCCGAGCGGCACGCCGTGCGCGATACGGCTGACCGGCACCTCGTAGCGTGCCGCCATCTCCGCGACGAAATGCGCGGTGGCGTCGCCTTCGACGGTCGGGTTGGTGGCGATGATCAGCTCCTGGAAGCGCTCACCGGCGATCCGGTCCTCGAGTTGGTCGAGCCCGAGCTCGCGCGGGCCGATGCCGTCGAGCGGCGACAGGTGGCCCATCAGCACGAAGTAGAGGCCGCGGTAGCCGGTGGCGTCCTCGACCGCCATCACGTCGGCGGGCGACTCGACGATGCACAGCGTGGAGGCATCGCGCGCGCCCGACTCGCAGATGTCGCAGACGTCGCCCTCGGTGAGCATGCGGCAGCGGCTGCAGTGGCGAACCCCGGCGACCGCTTCCGCCAGCGCCTGCGACAGCCGCTCCGCACCGGCGCGGTCGCGCTCCAGCAGGTGGAACGCGATGCGCTGCGCGGATTTCCGGCCGACGCCCGGCATGCAGCGCAGCGCCTCGATCAGCCGGACAAGAAGCGGGGAGAACGCCACCGGGTCAGAAAGGCAGTTTCAATCCCGCCGGCAGGTTCAGTCCCGCGGTCATGCCGGCGAATTTCTCCTGCACGGCCTGGTCGGCGCGCCGCACGGCGTCGTTGAACGCGGCCACGAGGAGGTCCTCGAGCATCTCCTTGTCGTCGCCGACGAGGCTGTCGTCGATCTCGATCGAGCGCACGTCGTGCTTGCCGGTCATCGTGATCCTGACCATGCCGGCGCCGGACTCGCCGGTCACCGTCATTTTCGCGATCTCTTCCTGCGCCTTCTGCATCTCGGCCTGCATCTGCTGCGCCTGCTTCATGAGCTGGCCAATGCCACCTTTCATCCGTTTCTCCTGCTGTCCTGCCCGCGGTCCACGAGCTCGATCGAATCGGGGTTCAGCTCCGCGCCGAACATGTCCTTGAGCGCCCGCACGTTCGGATCGGCCTCCAGCGATTCGCGTGCGGCCTCGAGCCGCTCGTCGCTGAGCCTCGCCCGTTCCTGCATCGGCGTCTCGAGCACGGGCTTGCCCACTTCGATCTCGACGGTGAGCCGTTCCCCGAAACGCTTGGACAACGCCGCCGCGAGCTCATTCTGCCGGGTGCGCGTCAGCAGCGATTCGGAACGGCTGTCGAGCTGCAGGTGAATCACGCTGCCCTTGCGGCGCACGTACGCGCAGTTGGCGGCCAGCAGCTTGGATGCGCCGGTCAGCTCGAGATCCGGGATCAGCCGGGCCCAGTCGGGCGCCTGCCAGGGCGTTGCAACGGGCATGCTGTGAGTGCGTCCCGCCTCCTCTTCGCCGGGTTCCGGGGCGGCGGGCGCGTGCGCTTCGGGCGCCCCGCGCGAGGCGACCGTACCCGTCGCGGCCGTGCCCCGGCCGGCCGGCCGGCCGCGCGCCGCCGGCTGCCCGCCCCCCCCCGCCGCCCGCGCCCTCCCCGGCACGCCCGCCGGCGCGGCGCCTCCCGGCGCCGCCGGCCGGAACGCCAGCATGCGCAGCAGCGTCATTTCCGCGCCGGTCCGCGGATCGGGCGCGAGCGGCAGGTCGCGCTTGCCGAGCAGGGCCATCTGGTAGAAGAGCTGCACGTCCTCGGCCGGCAGTGCGGCCGCGAGCTCCGCGAGCTTGCCGGCCGCGAGCTCGTCCTCCGCGTGGCCCGCGCCCACGGCCTGGCGCACCGCCACGCGCTGCAGCTGCCGCGCCAGGTCGTCCAGCAGCCGCGCGTAGTCCGGCGCCTGCTCGTCGAGCGCGGCGACCGCGTCGAGCAGGCCCGGCGCATCGCCGGCCGCGAGCAGCGACAAGAGTTTCATCACGTCCTCGCGCTCGATCGTGCCGAGCATCGCCGCCACGAGGTCCTCGCGCAGCGCGCCGCCGCAGTGCGCCACCGCGTGGTCGAGCAGGCTCAGCGCATCCCGCAGGCTGCCGTCCGCGGCCTGGGCAATCATCGAAAGCGAGGGGGCATCGGCCTCGATCGGCTCCTCCCGGCAGATGTGCTCGAGCCGCTCGCGGATAAGCGCCGGTGTGAGCCGCTTCAGGTTGAACTGGAGGCAGCGCGACAGCACGGTCACGGGGAGCTTCTGCGGGTCGGTGGTCGCGAGCAGGAACTTGACGTGCGGCGGCGGCTCCTCCAGCGTCTTCAACAGCGCGTTGAAGGAGCTCTTCGACAGCATGTGCACTTCGTCGATCAGGTAGATCTTGTAACGTCCGCGCGCCGGCGTGTACTGCACGTTGTCGAGCAACTCGCGGGTGTCGTCGACCTTGGTCTTCGACGCCGCGTCGACCTCGATCAAATCGACGAAGCGGCCGCCGTCGATCTCGCGGCAGGCGCTGCACTCGCCGCAGGGCGCCGAGGTCACGCCGGTCTCGCAGTTCAGCGATTTGGCGAGGATGCGCGCAATCGTGGTCTTGCCCACGCCGCGGGTGCCGGTGAACAGGTAGGCGTGGTGCAGGCGTCCGGTATCGAGCGCGTTGGAAAGCGCCGTCAGGACGTGCTCCTGGCCGGTGGTCTCCGCGAAAGTCCGGGGACGCCATTTGCGCGCGAGAACGAGATAGCTCATCAGGTCGGTTCGGACGCTCGGCCGGGGTGTCTCTCTCTGCGCGACGGATGCGAAGGGTGCGGCCCGCGCCAGCGCGCCCCCGGCACCCGGTTTCGCCGCTGCCGCTGCTCCCTTCCGGGCCTGACGGGGTTCACGGCTGACCGTCGCGGGGAAACCGACGCGGACCGCACGCAATTATCGCCGAGGCGGCGGTCCTGCCGCAAATCGCCGCGTCGTGGCCCGCGCAGTGCCGGGATTGCTATGCTTCATTTTTTCGCCCGCGAGGGTTTTCACCCGCGCGGCGGCGCCCGGGAGCCGATACGGCCCGCTGCCCCTCGGCGCCCGGTACCTCGGAGGAACACGCCATGGCGAAGCCGGACTTTGCGACCCTCGATCCGTTCGACGGCATGACCGGCGCGCGGCCGGGCACGGTGCGCAACCTGCTTGCCGGAGAGTGGATCGCGGAATCCGCGGTGCGCGAGGACATCGTCGATCCCCTGAACGGCGAGCCGTTCCTGCACGTGCCCGAGACGAAGGAACACGGTCCCTGGATTGAGAGCATCCGCAGCTGCCCGGTCACCGGCCTGCACAACCCGGTGCAGAATCCCGAGCGCTACCGGATGCTCGGCGAGGTCTGCGGGCGCGCCGCGGCGCTGCTCGCGCGCAGCGACATCGCCGATTACTTCGCAGGCCTGATCCAGCGCGTGATGCCGAAGAGCCGCGCGCAGTGTGCGGGCGAAGTGCAGGTCACGCGCATCTTTCTCGAAAACTTCTCGGGCGACGGCGTGCGCTTCCTCGCGCGCGGCTTCTCCAATCCCGGCGATCACGCCGGACAGGAATCGCGCGGCTACCGCTGGCCTTTCGGGCCCGTCGCGGTCATCGCGCCCTTCAATTTCCCGCTCGAGATCCCGGCTTTGCAGGTGCTCGGCGCGCTCTTCATGGGCAACCGTCCGCTCGCCAAGGTCGACTCGAAAGTCAGCGCGGTATTCGAGCAGTTCCTGCGGCTTTTGATCCACGCCGGGCTGCCCGCGACCGACGTCGACCTGATCCATACGAGCGGCAGCGAGATGGGCCGCCTTCTCGAAGCAGCGCGCGACGACCTGAGGCTCGTGCAGTTCACGGGCTCGAGCGCGGTCGCCGAAAAGATCGCCGCGCAGTATCACGGCAAGGTGCGGCTCGAGGACGCCGGGTTCGACTGGAAGATTCTCGGTCCCGATTACCGTCCCGAATGGCTGGACTACGTCGCGTGGCAATGCGACCAGGACGCCTATGCCGCCTCCGGGCAGAAGTGCTCGGCACAAAGCATCCTGTTCGTGCACGAGAACTGGAGCGCGGCGCTGCTGCCGAAGCTCGCCGCCCTCGCGGCGCGGCGCAAGCTCGCCGACCTGACGATCGGCCCGGTTCTCACCTGGACGACCGAGCGCATGCTGGCGCACATCGAGGCGGTGAGCGCGATCCCGGGCGCACGGCGCCTGTTCGGCGGCGGCGTGCTCGAGGGGCACTCGATCCCTGCGCGCTACGGCGCCATCGAGCCCACGGCCGTGCAGGTGCCGCTCGCAGCCATCGACGAGCATTTCGGGCTGGTCACGACGGAGCTCTTCGGCCCGTTCCAGGTGGTCGTCGAGTACGATGACGGGAACCTCGGGCACGTGCTCGACATCTTTGGCCGGATGACCCAGCACCTGACCGCCGCGGTCGTGAGTGCCGACATCGCTTTCCAGAACCGGGTGCTCGGAGCGACGCTGAACGGCACGACCTATTGCGGCATGCGGGCGCGCACCACGGGCGCCCCGCAAAACCACTGGTTCGGCCCGTGCGGCGACCCGCGCGCCGCCGGCATCGGGACGCCCGAGGCGATCCGCGCGACCTGGAGCGGGCATCGCGAGATCATCATGGACCAGGGTCCGCTGCCGGACGGATGGACCGTGCCGCAAGCGACCTAGCGGCTGTCGAAAACAGCCCGCCGGTGCGAGACAGGGATGTCTCGCTCGCGATTCGCGCGCGTAAGCGCGTCGGGAGCAGCCCGGACACGTGCCGGACTCGCGACGTTGAAAAAGGTCGGATTGGCCTTTTTCGACAACCTGCCAGGGACCCCGTGCGATATCCTAGGCGGGAGCAAGGGCGCAGCTACGCTTGCCCTTGCGACGCTGCACCAGCGCAGGATGCACTGTGCAGATATTTTCCTGGTGGCCTGGATAGTGCAAAAGGAGCCATCGATTTGAGCGCACCGCTGCAAAGCAAGCTTCCCGAGGTCGGCACGACGATCTTCACCGTCATGACGCAACTCGCGAACGATTGCGGTGCCATCAACCTCTCGCAGGGCTTCCCGAGCTTTGACCCGGACCCTGCCCTCCTCGAGCTCATCGGCCATTACCTCCGTTCGGGCGCCAACCAGTACGCACCCATGCCCGGAGTGCCGAAGCTCCGGGAGGCGATCGCCGCGAAGGTGGAGCGCCTGTACGGGCGGGCCGTCGACGAAGCGAGCGAAGTCACGGTCTGCACGGGTGCCACCGAAGGTTTGTTCAGCGCGATCCAGGCGCTGGTGCGCCCCGGCGACGAGGTCATCGTCCTCGACCCGGCCTACGATTCGTACGCGCCGGCCGTCACCCTCGCCGGCGGCCGCACGCGCCACGTGCCGCTCGCCGCCGGCCGCGGTGACGCGGATTTCAGCATCGACTGGGAACGGCTCGCCGATACGCTGAACGCGCGCACCCGGCTCCTGATCCTGAATTTTCCGCAGAACCCGACCGGCGCAGTGCTGTCGGCCGTCGACCTCGACCTGCTGGCGGACCTGCTGCGCGGCACGCCCACGTACCTGCTGTCCGACGAGGTGTACGAGCACATCATCTTCGACGGCGTGGCGCACCAGAGCCTGTTGCGCCACGACGAGCTGTGGCGCCGCTCCCTCGTGCTCTCGTCCTTCGGCAAGACCTATCACGCGACCGGCTGGAAAGTGGGCTACTGCGTTGCGCCGGCCGAGCTGACCGCGGAGTTCCGCAAGGTGCACCAGTTCACGTGCTTCTCGGTCGTGACGCCGATCCAGCACGCGCTGGCGGATTACATGCAGCGCACGCCGAACCACTACGCGGAGCTGCCGGCGTTCTACCAGGCCAAGCGCGACCGCTTTTGTGCCCTGCTCGAGGGTTCGCGCTTCCGTTTCCGGCCGGCCGCGGGCACCTTCTTCCAGGTACTCGATTACGCGGAAATCACCGACGCGCCCGATGTCGAGTACGCCAGGCAGCTGACACGTGAGATCGGGGTCGCTTCGATCCCCATCTCCGTGTTCTGCGAGGAGCCGCCCCCGGGGCGCAAGCTCCGCTTCTGTTTCGCCAAGGACGACGAGATACTCGAGGAGGCTGCAAGGAGACTATGTCGACTCTAGACGTCACGATCGTGCAGGCAGACCTGCACTGGCACGATCCGGAATCCAACCTGCGCGAGTTCACTCGCGTGCTTGGAGACATCGACCGCAAGACGGACCTGATCGTGCTCCCGGAAATGTTCTCGACCGGATTCACGATGGACGCGGAGGCCAATGCGGAACGCATGGACGGCCGCGCGGTCACCTGGATGGCGGACACGGCCAGCCGGATCGGGGCCGTCGTTTGCGGCAGCCTGGTCATCAAGGACGGCGGCGCACACGTGAATCGCATGATTCTCATGCGCCCCGACGGCAATTTCGATTACTACGACAAGCGCCACCTGTTCCGGCTGGCGGGCGAGCACCAGCACTATTCGTCGGGCAGCGAGCTCGTGACGTTCCGCCTGAAGGATTTCCGCATCCGGCCCTTGGTGTGCTACGACCTGCGCTTCCCGCTGTGGAGCCGCAACCGCAACGACTACGACCTGCTCGTGTACGCCGCGAACTGGCCGGCGCCGCGGCACAACGCCTGGGAGACGCTGCTGCGCGCGCGGGCGATCGAGAACCTCGCGTTCGTCGCCGGCGTGAACCGGGTCGGCACGGACGGCAACGGTATCGAGTACCGCGGCGGCAGCGCCGTCATCGATTACGCCGGCGGCTACCTCACTCCCGTGACGGAAGCGCCGGGTGTGTGGTCGGCGACGCTCGACCTCGATGCGCTGAAGGCCTTTCGCGCGAAGTTTCCGTTTCATCTCGACGCGGACCCGTTCGTGCTGGAAACCGGCGACGTAGGAGCGCGCGCCGGCGAGCGGCCGCGATCGTATCGTCGCCCGCATGGCGGGCTCCTACAGGTCGAAGAGGGAGCGGAACTCGAAACCGATGCCCTGCAGCTCGCCGTCGGAGCTGAAGCGATACACGAGGGTGAGGCGGTCGAAAGCGAAGCGCCAGACGTCGATCGGCGTCTCCCCCTTGTTGATCCCGAGCCCGAGCTGCCACTGATCCCGAATCGTCTCCACCGAGCGGTCCGGCCCGAACAGCTCCATCTCGTCGGCGAACCACGTGTACGCGACGTGCCAGTTCACGAACAGCGGCTCGCCCTGCAGGCGGTGCGCGCCGAAAGGCCAGGCGAACTCGAGCCCGGTGCTCACCGGCCAGAAATTCGACGAGGGCCCGTCGCTCGGTGAATACCCGACCACGGCGACCGACTGGACCCACGACCACTCGAGCTTGCCGGCGTGATCGCGATACCGGCTGCGCAGCCCGGTCCACCAGGTCCACGCCGATTCGTCGCCGTTCAGCACGGTGCCCCAGCCGAGCGCGGCGAATGGCCTGAGGATCCAGTGCTCGTCGATCGGCACCTGGACGTTCAGCGCCGGGGTGACGCTCACGCTCGCGAAGTTCTTCGGATCGACGCTGCCCGGAAGGTCGTCCAGTGAAAAGTGCTCGAGGCCGACGGTGACGGGGACCCGCAGCTCGATGCCGTAGCGGCGCTCGCCGCCCGCTATGGACTGCTCGGTGATCAGCCGGCGCGGCGCATAGCGCACGGCGAACGTGTCGCGGGTACTGCCTATCCGGTACCAGCCGGTGCCGAACCACGTCGAGTAAGCCCAGTGGATCGCCTCGTCATCGGCTGCCTGAGCCGACACCGGAGCGGGAGACAGGAAGGCAGTCGCCAACGTGAGACAAAGAAAGCGTTCTATCCGGGGCATCGGCTTATCTATAATAGTAAGGAACACCTGCAAGGGTGTCTCCTTTCGAAGACAGTCTTCGCGGTCGTTGCAGACCCTGCGAAAAAGAAGTCCGGCAACTTCCCGCGCCGGACGAAACATCCACTCCCTCTTACAGACTAAGTAAATCCACTGCCACAAGGAGGCTGGCACGTGCTGTTTGTGAAGAAGTCGCTCCCACGTTTGCAGTCGTTCGCTCGACTGGCACGACGCGGCATCCGCGCTCCGCAGGGAAGCTCCGCACGCTTGTGCAGGGCCTCCCTGGCGATCGTCGTGCTCGCCGCGCCCGCGGCGGCCTGGGCGTCCGCGATTCAATCGGTCGACGACGTCGACCCGACCACCGGGGAGCGCATCGCTTTCGGCTTTGCGGACGTGAACCGCATCGCCGAGAGTCTCGCACAGAAGCCGTACGAGCCGGACCGGCCGGAGCTGCCCGAGGGCTTCAAGAACCTGCAGTACGACGATTACCGCGACATCCGCTTCCGCCCGCAGAAGAACATCTGGGCCGATGCCGGAGTGCCGTTCCAGGTTCAGCTGTTCCCGCGCGGCTTCCTGTTCCGTGATCGCGTGCGCGTGAACATCATCGACGACTCCGGGGTGCATCCGCTGGAGTTCTCGCGCGACCTGTTCGATTACGGGAAGAACCAGGTCCCCGCGCAGCTGCCGAGCGACTTCGGGTTCGCCGGCTTTCGCATCCTCTATCCGCTGCACCGCGCCGATCAGCTGGACGAGGTTGCGGTTTTCCTGGGCGCGAGTTATTTCCGCGCCATCGGCCAGCACCAGAACTACGGCGTATCCGCGCGCGGCCTCGCCATCGATACCGGCCTCCAGACACCCGAGGAGTTTCCGGTCTTCCGCGAATTCTGGATCCAGCAGCCTCGGCCGGACGACACCTCGCTCGTCGTGTTCGCGCTTCTCGACAGCCAGCGCGCGACGGGTGCCTATCGCTTCGTGATCCAGCCGGGGCTGCAGACCGTCGTCGGTGTCAAGGCGCGCCTCACTCTGCGCGAGGCGGTGGGCAAGCTCGGCATCGCGCCGCTCACCAGCATGTTCTATCACGGCGAGTCGACCGATCGTTTCATGGACGACTTCCGTCCGGAGGTGCACGACTCCGACGGCCTCATCATCGAGTCCGGTACCGGCGAGCGCATCTGGCGGCCGCTCGCGAACCCGCTGAAGCTCGGGATCACTGCTTTCCAGGTAAGCTCGCCGCGCGGCTTCGGCCTCATGCAGCGCGATCGCGACTTCGGCCACTACCAGGATACGGAAGCGCTGTACCACACGCGGCCGAGCGCCTGGGTGGAAGTCATCGGGGACTGGGGCGACGGCGTCGTCGAGCTCGTCGAGATCCCGAGTCCGAGCGAGCGCAACGACAACATCGTCGCATACTGGACGCCCGCGAAGCAGCCGCCGCCGATGACCCCGGCGGAGTTCGAGTACCGATTGCACTTCGCGCTCAACCCGGAAGCGCACCTCAAGGGCGGCCGTGCGCTGGCGACCCGCATCGGCGCCGGCGGCACGGACGTGCCGGTGCACGCGCGGCGCAAGTTCGTGATCGACTTCGTCGGCAACGCCGTCGAGCGGCTGGATCCGGAGGCCACGAACGTCGAAGGCGTGTGTAACACCTCCTCCGGCCAGATCACGCAGCCGGTCGTGCACCCCAATCGCTTCCTGAACAGCTGGCGTTTGTTCTTCGAGCTCACTCCGCAGGAGAACCAGGCAGCGGACCTGCGCTGCTTCCTGCGGCGGGATAAGGACATCCTCACGGAGACATGGGTATACAAATGGCTACCGAACTGAGCGCGGCGCGCCGCCCGATCCGGCTGCACGACGCCGGCCGCATCGACATCTCGCCATGGCAGGACGCCATGCCGCGGGTCTATACCTATCTCCAGGCGGCGGGCATCGAGAGCGACCGCATGCCGGGGGCGCTGGTCGAGATCCAGGCCCGGCTGCAAGCGCTGCTGCCGCTGCGCGAGCACGACAACCCGGTCGAGGTGGCGCTCGCCGAGACGGCCCAATGGGCGGAGGAGCAGCGCGCCCGCATGGATTTCCGGCGCTCGCCCTCCGCGGACGCCACCCCGCCGCAGGCCGGACTGGAGATGCCCGAGCAGCCGCTCGAGCTCAACGCGCTCAAGCGCTCGCGCGGCGGCGTGCCGCCGGGCGGCAGCGCCGGCGGCGGCAGCGCGGGGTTTGCGCGCGGGCCGGCGGCGGGCATCCGCGCCAGGCGCGCCCTCTTCTTCTCGCTGATCGCCGCGACGACGGCGGGCGCCATCGCCCTGCTCTCCGGCTCGATCCAGCAGGACGGCCTGAACCCGCTGGAGCTGCTGCTCGTCATTCTCTATGCCGTGCTGTTCGCGTGGATCTGCGCCGCGTTCTGGACGGCCTTCATCGGCTTCGTCATCCGGCTGCTCGGCGTGCGCAAATGGGACATCGAAGCCGCGGCGGCGTCGTCGCCCGGCGCCGCGCCGGAAGCCGCACGCGCGCCACCGCGCACGGCCCTCATCATGCCGGTCTACAACGAAGAGCCGCGCTACGTGTTCGCGCGCCTGCGCGCGATCTGGGAATCGCTGATGGCGACGGACGCCGCCGACGACTTCGACATCTTCGTGCTGAGCGACACGCGCGATCCCGACATCTGGGTGGAAGAGGAGCTGCGCTGGCAGAAGCTGCTCGAGGAGACGCACGGCCACGGGCGCATCTTCTATCGCAATCGCCGCGACAACGCCTATCGGAAGGCCGGGAACGTCGCCGACTTCGTACGTTCCTGGGGCGGCCGCTACCGCTACATGACGGTGCTCGACGCGGACAGCCTCATGTCGGGGCGGACACTCGAGCGCATGGTCGCGATCCTCGAGGCGCAGCCCGGGGTCGCCGTGCTGCAGGTGCCGGCGATGCCGGTCAACAACGCGTCCCTGTTCGCGCGCCTGCTGCAGTTCGGCTCCGCACTCTATGGCCCGCTCTACAGTGCCGGCATGAATTTCTGGCAGGCCGGAGATGCAAACTACTTCGGCCACAACGCGCTGATTCGCGTCGAGCCGTTCGCGCGTCACTGCGGGCTGCCGACGCTGCCGGGGCGCCTGCCTTTCGGCGGACCCATTCTCAGCCATGACTTCGTCGAGGCCGCGATGTTGCGGCGAGCGGGCTGGGAAGTGTGGACGGCACACGACCTCGGCGGCAGCTTCGAGGAGATCCCGCCGACGCTCATCGACTACGCGAAACGCGACCGGCGCTGGTGCCAGGGCAACCTGCAGCACGCGCGGCTGATCGGCGCCAGGGGCTGGCGAGGCCTGAGCCGGCTGCACCTGACCATGGGCGTCATGTCGTATCTCGCATCCCCGCTCTGGTTCCTGTTCCTGGCCGCCGCCGGCGTCGAGGCCTGGTCGCAAAGCCGGGAGACGCCCGTCTACTTCTTCGGGCGCAGCCTGTTTCCTATATGGCCCGCTTCCTACACCTTCGAGCTGATGACGGTGCTGCTCGTGACGCTGTCGATCCTGTTCCTGCCGAAGCTGCTGGCGCTCGCGCAGCTGCTTTCGGACCGGAGCCGCTGGGAACGTTTCGGCGGCCCGTGGCGGGCGGCGGCCAGCGTCGTTCTCGAGACGCTCTTCTCCATGCTGGCGGCACCCGTCCTCATGCTGTTCCAGACGAAGTTCGTCATCGCCATCCTCCTGCGCCGGAGCATCGGATGGCCGGCGCAGCAGCGCGTGGACCGCAGCACGACGCTCACCGAGGCGATGGTCGCGCACGGCTCGCACGTGGTACTGGGCGTGGCCGCCGGCGCGCTCACCTGGCGCTACGTGCCAAGCTTTTTCTGGTGGTTCACGCCGGTGCTCGCGGGCATGCTGCTGGCACCGGTCGTGTCGATGCTGACGAGCCGTGCCGACATCGGCATCGGCACCCGGCGCCGGGGGCTCTTCATCACGCCGCAGGAAGTCGCGCCGGACGCGGTCGTGCGGCGTTTCCGTGAGCTCACCGGCGAGGAGCCGCGCGAGGACGAGGTCTCGCAGCTGCAGCCGCTCTGGCTGGCCGCCCTCCTCCATCCGCGCATCCACGCCATGCATCGGGACATGCTGCCGCCGGAAGAGCCGACGCGGCACCAGCGCCATCACCTGCAGGGCCTCATGTATTTCCTTGCCGACCAGTCGGCCGACACGCTCACCCCCGAGGAGCGGCGCGCAATGATCTCGAATCCGGAGTGCCTGCGCCGCATTCACATCGGCCTGTGGGCCGAGCTGTCCATGGAGCGGATCACAGAGATGACCCGGAGCTACGCAGCAGCATGAACGACGATACGCACTACGAGCCCGCGCCGTACGCGAAGACCGGCAGCCCCGGGGCGCGCGCCGATCGCTGGTTTTTCGCGGTCTTCGTCCTTGCCGTGGCCGTGCTCCTGGTCGTCGCCGGGTCCCTCCTGACGGTCGCCGGGCTGCCGCCGGGCCCGCAGATCAGGAGCGCCTGGGAAGGCGGGCACGCCCTGTACGCGAAGCTCTTTTTTTACGACGACGTGTACATGTCCGATCTCTGGCATGCGGCGCGCAACGACAAGAAGGGCGTCACGACCTACGTTCCCGAGCTCGTCAGCCCCGGCGTCACGCTGTTCACGTCCGGTCACGAGCCCGCCGCGTACCTGATCTCCATGGACGGCCAGGTCCTGCACCGCTGGCGCCGCCCTTTCAGCCGGGTCTGGAACGAGACCGCCGCGGTCAAGGAGCCGCAGCCGGACAGTCACGTGTACATGCGCAAGGCGCAGGTATTTCCGAACGGCGACCTGCTCGCGCTCTACGAAGGAGCCGGTGACACGCCCTACGGCTACGGCCTGGTGAAGCTCGACCGCGACTCCAACGTGATCTGGAGCTATCTCCAGTCGGCGCATCACGATTTCGACGTCGCACCGGACGGCCGCATTTTCGTGCTCACGCAGCAAATCGAGCAGGGGCCGCTGCCCTCGCTCGATCACCTCGCGTCGCCGAGGCTCGACGACTTCCTCGTGATCCTCTCGCCGGAAGGCAAGGAGCTGCGCAAGATCCCGCTGCTCGACGCCGTGGACAAATCGGATTACCGGCAGATCCTGTTCGGTATCTCGTCGTTCGCGCTGGCCGATGCGCTGCACACGAACAGCGTGCACGTGATCACCGAGGAAGAAGCGCGAGTCTTTCCTTTCGGCAAGGCCGGCCAGGTGCTGATCTCGTTCCGCGAGCCGAGCACCATCGGCGTGCTGGATCTCGACCAGGAAAAGCTGGTCTGGGCGATCAAGGGCTACTGGTCCGGGCAGCACGACCCGCACATCATGGCCAACGGCGACATCCTGGTGTTCGACAACAAGGGCAATTTCAACAAGCCGGAGGGACGCTCGCGGGCACTCGAGTTCGATCCCCGCACGCTGGCGCTCACCTGGCAGTACACCGGCACCCCGGAATCGCCCCTCGAGAGTGACATCCGTTCCTACACGCAGCGCCTGCCGAACGGCAACACGCTCATCACGGAGTCGAACGGCGGCCGCATTCTCGAGGTGACGAAGGACGACGAGATCGTCTGGGAGTTCGTGAACCCGGTGCGTGGCGGGCCCGAGGAGGCGCGAATCCCGATCATCTGCAAGGCGCAGCGCCTGGATCCCGCGATCGCCGCGCCTTTTCTCGCCGGCGCGTGAGCCCCCGGCCGCTGGCACGTCTCTTGCAAGTCGCGAGTGGGTCCACCGCCCCGCGGTGCGCTCGCAATAGGGAGTTTTCGGTCATGGACAAACGGACCCTGTACATCGTGTGTGCCCTGTTCCTCGTGCCGGCCACGGCCGGCGCCTACGTCGGGCCGGGAGCCGGGCTCTCGCTGCTCGGCGCCCTGTGGGCACTCCTCGTAGCGCTCGGCACGGCGCTGGTTTTCGTAATCGCGTGGCCGGTCCGCCGGCTGCTGCGGCGCAGGCGGGCATCCGCGGAAGACGCGCGGCAGCAGGCACGGGACGCAGCGCGGGAAGAGGCACGGCGTGAGGCAGCGCGCCGGCCCGGCCCGGAGCACGACGCCGATGCTCCCCTGCCGTCGAAAAGGCCTTGACGCCGGGGCTGCTCGACCTGCCGGCACCGCTGCTCGAGTGGATCGACCAGCGCCTGTCCGCGGTATTTCCGGCCCCGGTGACGATCGCGTTGTGGGCCGTCATCACCGGCATCGTATGCCTCGAGCTGTATCGCGTCCTGTCGCCGCAGGAGCGCATCGAACGGCTGAAAAAGGAGACCCGTGTCGCGCAGCAGCAGCTTTCCGAGTACGACGGCGAGTTCGAAGGCGCCTGGCCGCTGATCCGCCGCCTGCTGCGCGTGTCGCTCGAGCGTGTCGGCATCGTGCTTCCCGCAACGCTGCTCGCCGCCTACCCGGTGCTCGCCGTCCTGGTATGGATGAGCAACAGCTACGGTTATTTCTTTCCTGAAGAAGCGAGCGACGTGCCGGTCGAGACCGAAGCGCCACTCGTCGCGCAGTGGCTGAACGGCGACGGCGGCTCCCCGCACGTGCGGGCCCGCGCACCGGACGGCGAGATCGTGATCGACAAAACGGTGAGCGCCCCGGTGCCCGTCCTGCACAAGCGCGAATGGTGGAACTGGCTGTTCGCCAATCCGGCCGGCTACCTGCCGCCCGATGCGCCGATCGAGCGCATCGGCATCGGACTGCCGAAGCGGCAGGTGATCGCGGCGGGTCCCGAATGGCTGCGCGGCTGGGAAGCCGTGTTCGTGCCGGTTATGTTCGTCGCGGCGCTGGCCTACAAATCCGTCCGCCGCATTCACTGAGCGTACGATGATCGCACAACGACCACCCGAGCTTTCCGTCGCGCGCTGGACCGACTTCCTGAGCGGGTTCCAGGCGCGTCATCCGGCGCTCTGGATCCGTCTCGGCAACCTCGAGACGCGCATGCTCGCACACGAGCTCGCGAGCGTGTCGATCGACAAGCCCATCTACGTGAGCGGGCTCGCGCGCTCCGGCACGACGATTCTGCTCGAGCTGCTCGCTCGGCACCCCGCGGTCAGTACCCATCGTTACCGCGATTTCCCGCCGGTGCTGACGCCGTGGGCCTGGAACCGGTTCGTCGACCGCGCCGCCCGCCACGAGGAGGAGCCGAGCGAGCGGGCGCACGCGGACGGGATCATGGTGACACCGGAGAGCCCCGAGGCGTTCGAGGAAGTGATCTGGATGGCGTTCTTCCCGTCGCTGCACGATCCGGAGGTCAATGCCGAGCTCACCGAAGAGACGGACAACCCCGAGTTCGAGGATTTCTACTCCGATCACCTCCGCAAGCTGCTGCGCCTCCGCGGGGGCCGGCGCTATCTCGCGAAAGGCAATTACAACGTCACCCGGCTGCGCTACCTGCTGAAGCTGTTTCCGGATGCCCGTTTCGTCGTGCCCATGCGCGACCCCGTCGGGCACGTGGCGTCGCTGATGCGCCAGCACGAGCATTTTCTCGCAGAGCATCGCCGCGATGCGCGCCTGATGCGGCACATGAGCCGCAGCGGCCATTTCGAGTTCGGCCTCGATCGGCGGCCGGTCAACAGCGGCAACGCGGAGGTGACCCGGCGGATCGTCGAGCTCTGGTCCGAAGGCCACGAAGTGGAAGGCTGGGCGCTTTACTGGAACGACGTGTACGGCGGCCTGGCCGCCGCCATCGAAGCGCACGCCGCGCTCGGCCGTGCGACGCTGGTCGTGAGCTACGAATCGCTCTGTGCGCGGCCCGCGGCGGTGATGCGCGCCGTGCTCGCCCACTGCGAGCTGCCGGCCGACGGCCCGGACCTGATCGCGCTCGCACGCGACATAATCCGGCCGCCTTCGGCGCACGCCGAGGCGCTGGCGGAAGTGGAGGTGCAGCAGATTCGGGGGATAACCGGTGACGTCTTCGAGCGTTTGCAGGCACTCGCGGTCTGAGCCGCTGCCGCAGCCGGGCCGATGCTAAGATTTCACCAGGGATTGGCCTGCCGGGCAGAGGCTCCGCGCTGTCTTCGCAGGAGCGCACATTGCGCGCGGCTCGTACCCAGGAGTACCCGATATGGATACCGCATGGATTCAGGTTTTCGTGCTCACCCTGAGTGAATGCGTCGCCCCCAGTGGCAAAACCGTATGCCAGCAGCAGGAGACGCAGTATGTGTTCTTCGACCGCCGCGATTGCGAGGCGGTGTTGAACGAGCTCGTGCATTCGAAGGCCAACGACGAGACCGTGATCGTGGATCCGGACCGCTCACGCTGTCTGCCGTCCGCTCGCCAGCGGCCGGTGTATGCGTCGCTGGAAGAGGCGAACCAGGCGCTCGCCGACACCGAGGGCTGGGGCATCATCCCTCCCGGGCAGGAGCAGGAGCAGCCTGCGCCGGCGGGCCGGCAGCCGGATTCCGAACGCACGGCTTACCTCGACCGCCTGCAAAAGCTCCCTGAGTGCAATCCCGAGCGCAGCGTGACGCCCTGCAAGGTAGGGCAGATCATCGTCGAAAGCCCGCCGCAGGAGAAGAAAGTCGAGGTCTGGAAGAAGCAGGAGGACGGCCGCAACTGACCTGCTCCGCCGGCTCCGCGGCGATGCCGAGCATTTCCAGCACTGAAGCCATAGCGGCGGACGATCGTCGGCTCAGGCGCGACATCGGCATCGTCGGACTGCTGTTCACGGCCGTGGGCTCGATCATCGGGTCCGGCTGGCTGTTCGGCGCACTCACGGCCTCGCAACTCGCCGGCCCGGCATCCGTCATTTCGTGGCTGATCGGCGGGATCATGATCCTGTTCATCGGCCTCGCCTATTCGGAGCTGGGCACGATGTTTCCCGTGTCGGGAGGCGTGGTGCGCTTTCCGCATTACGCGTTCGGCTCTTTCGCCAGCTACACCACCGGCTGGATCACGTGGATCGCCGCGGCCTCGACCGCCCCGATCGAAGTGCTCGCGGCGATGCAATACGCCACCAACTACGTGCCCTGGCTGCAACATCTCGAGGACGGCGTTCCGATGCTCACCGCGCCCGGATACGCAGTCGCGACCGCGCTGATGGGGCTGTTCAGCCTGATCAACGTCGTCGGCATTCGCTGGTTCGCGCGCCTGAACAACCTGCTGGTCTGGTGGAAGCTGGGCATCATCCTGCTGGTGGTGCTCGTGTTCCTGTCCACCGCGTTCCATGGCGTCAATTTCACGCAGGCGCACGCCGGCGGCTTCCTGCCGTTCGGCTGGGAGGGCGTGTTCTCCTCGATTGCCAGCGCCGGCATCATTTTTTCCTACCTCGGCTTTCGCCAGGGCGTGGAGCTCGCCGGAGAAACCAGCAATCCGCAGCGCAACGTGCCCATTGCCATCATCGGCTCGCTGCTGATCACCGCGACCATCTACGTCGGGCTGCAGGTGGCGTTCATCGGGGCGTTGCCCGAGATCGCCCTGCAGAACGGCTGGGCCCGCGTCGGCGTCAGCTTCACGGGCGGTGCCGCCAACATCGCCGCCACCTTCGGGCCGCTGGCGGCGCTCGCCGGGGTGCTCGGTCTGTCGTGGCTCGCGATTCTGCTTTACATCGATGCCGTCATCTCGCCGGCGGACACCGGCCTCATCTATACCACCGTGACTTCGCGGATCTCGTACGCGATGGGCCGCAACGGGAACGCGCCGGCGGCGCTCGCAAAAGTGAGCAACCGCGGCGTGCCGTGGGTAAGCGTGATCCTGACGTTCATCGTCGGGCTGATCTTCTTCCTGCCGTTTCCGGGCTGGCAGAAGCTGGTCGGCTTCGTGACCTCGGCGACCGTTCTGTCATTCGGTTCCGGCCCGCTCGCGATGCTGTCGCTGCGCCGCCAGCTTCCCGACCAGGAGCGCCCGTTCCGCCTGCCGTTGGGCGGCGTCATCGCTTACCTCGCGTTCTTCTCGTCGAACATGATCGTGTACTGGTCCGGCTGGGACACGGACTGGAAGTTGTCCGTCGCCGTCCTGCTCGGCTTCATCGTGCTCGCGATTCACGAGTACGTGCAAAAGGGCAACACGCCGCCGCTCGAATGGCGCTCGGGATTCTGGGTCATTCCGTGGCTCGGCGGCCTGGCGCTGATCAGCTGGCTCGGGATCTATCCAAATCCGGCCGCCGGCGCGGGGAACGTCGGCCTGCTGGGCTTCGGCTGGTCCATCATGGTCGTGGCGTTGTTCTCTGCCGCCATCATGTGGCTGGCGCTGGCCTGTCGTTTGCCCGCGGAAAAAGTAAGGCAGCACCTGCACGAGCGCACCGTTCCGGCACCTCCATCGTGATGTCGCATCGCAGCCTATACTCCTGAGGTGGGGCGCGGTGCGCAGATGAACCCGGAGGATTCGTGTCATGCACAGGAGTACTCGATCTGCCGCCTGCATTGCGGCCGTTCTTTTGGCTACTTCCGCAGCGTACGCCCAATCGGCGCAGCAAGCCCGGCCTCCACTGACGATGGCGACGCAATCCGGTGCCGTGAACGTCGAACGCCTGGCCACGCTCGACAATCCCTGGGGCATGGCTTTCCTGCCGGATGGCCGGCTGCTGATCACCGAAAAGCCAGGCCGGCTGCGGGTGTATGCCGATGGCAAGCTGTCCGAACCGATCGAGGGCGTGCCCAGGGTCGAGTACCAGGACCAGGGCGGCCTGCTCGATGTCGAGATCGACCCGGATTTCGCGCGCAACGGCCTGGTTTATCTCTCGTACAGCGAGGCGGCCGGCCAGCAACCCGAAGTTGACCGCGACGAGCCCGATCCCCGGCTAGGCGAGTTCCAGGACCTGACGGATGCCGTGCTCAAGGGCGCGGCCGTGGCACGCGGCAAGCTCGATGGGCAGCAGCTGCGGGATGTGGAAGTGATATGGCGCCAGGAGCCGAAGACCATCGGCCGCGGCCACTTCGGCGGCCGACTGGCATTCGCGCCCGACGGCACATTGTTCATCTCCTCGGGAGATCGGCAGCGTTTTGAGCCGGCGCAGGATTTGGGCTCCAATATCGGCAAGATTGTACGCATCAACGCCGATGGCTCCATTCCGGACGACAACCCCTTCGTCAACGAGGCCGGTGCACGGGGCGACCTCTGGGCGCTGGGCATCCGCAACGCGCTGGGCCTCGGCTTCAAGCCGGGGACGGCGCAACTGTGGGAGCACGAGATGGGCCCGAAGGGCGGCGATGAGGTCAATCTGATCGAACGCGGCAAGAACTACGGCTGGCCCATCGTGAGCGAGGGCGATCACTACGACGACGCACCGATCCCGCGCCATTCGACGCGACCGGAGTTCGTCGCGCCGCTGCACTCGTGGAATCCGTCGATCTCGCCGTCCGGAATGGCCTTCTACACGGGCGACGTCTTTTCGGCCTGGCGCGGCGACGTGTTGCTGGGTGCCCTGTCCGGCCAGGCGCTCATCCGCTTGACTCTCGACGACGGTAAGGTGACCGGCGTAGAGCGCATCGACACACAGCGACGCATCCGCGATGTCATCCAGGCGCCGGACGGCGCCGTGCTCCTGCTCAGCGACGGCGACAATGCCGACCTGCTGCGACTGACGCCTGCGGAGCAGTGAGTTCAGACCAACATAGACGTAGACGCGAGAACTGGCGGAGAGGGCGGGACTCTACTACAACAGACCCTGAAAGCCGCACAGGCTGTACATTATAGGATCCTGTGGGTATGGTGTGCCCCACACATCGTGTCCCACAGGAGCTAAACGTGTCCGACCTGACCTATCTGAAAAAACGCCGTCAATGCTGGTACGCCCGGGTCAGGGTCCCTCCCTCGCTTAAGTCCGTTCTCGGAACCGAGATCACGCGATCTCTCCACACTAGAGACTTGGACGAAGCCCGGCACCTTCGGTGGGCCGTAGTGGCCGACATCAAAGCCATGATCAAAAATGCTCAGGACCTTCGGCAGAGTGGACCGAGCAACCCGGAGTGGGTCTTACAGAAAGTCCGCCAGATGATGCACGACGTGTCCGCTGGCAAGCTCTCCGCAGAGGACGCCCGGGACATCGGTCTGGACCATATTCTGGAGAAACACTTTGCGGCCGCCGGTTACCAGCGCGACGAAGCCGGAAACCCGATTATCGCCAACCGGAAGGCAGACGCGCAGATTGGTGCAGCGGTCAAGCTGGCCACCAAGGGGAACATCCTGCTTGCCTCGCAGGTTCTCGAGGACTATCTGTCGGAGATCAAGACGCGCATACGGCCTCGCACCGAGGAGACCAAGCGACGCATCCTCGAAGCCTTCATCAAGTGGGCCGGTGACGTCGAGATGCCAGACATCAACAAGCAGACGGCGGGCCGTTACGTTACGTCGGTGCTCATGCGTCAAGGCAAGGCCGTCAAGACGACCAAGAACACGATACTGCACCTGTCCGCGTTCTTCTCATGGGCAGAGGCACGGGGCATGATCGAGCTGAATCCCTTCGCGGGTCTGAGCAAGACCGTCCGGGAGTCCTCACGTGGAACCACTGAGGGGCGCCGGCCGTGGACACGAGCGGAACTCAAGACGCTATTCGAGAAGGTGGCCGACGACGACCTGCGGGCACTTGCCGGAATCGCGCTGTACAGCGGGATGCGGATCGAGGAAATTTGCAAGCTGCGCACCGACGATGTACAGCAGGGCGTTATCCGTGTCACTGAGGGCAAATCGAGCGCGGCAATCCGCGAGGTACCGGTGCACCCGGTCATTGCACCCATGCTGCGGCGGCTGCGTGATCAGTCCAAGGATGGATACATCATTCCTGGCCTCAAGGAGAGCGGCCGCGACAAGCTGCGTTCTATCGCCATCGGAAAGCGGTTCGGCCGACGGATACGCGCCATCGGAATTACCGACCCGGGGGCCGTGTTCCATACTCTTCGGAACACGTTCAGTCAGGCACTGGAGACCGCTGGCGTCCCCGAGTCTACCGCCAAGCTGATCATCGGCCACGAGCGGGAATCCCTGACGTACGGATTGTATTCGCACGGTGTGCCCCTCCAGGTGCTCCGGCAGGCGGTCGAGTTGGTCACCTTCGGGTCTGTCGATAGACTGCTCTCTGCGTAGTGCGGCCCCCCAAAGGCGCGACCTTATGTATCGTCCCGAGCGAACCAGCATGCGAGGGAGTCCACGAGCTGCGATAACTCGATTTTCTCGTCTACGGTCAACTGTTCTGCCTTTATTGCCCACGTGCCCCTTTCCCCGGTGGGGTCGGTTAATCCGGACGTGTCCATCAAGCCCTCTAATTCGCGAACCCACGCGGAGGCACTTTCGTCTAAGGCATCTCTATCCAGTTCACGTAGTCCGAGATCGCATTCATGAAATGCGTGTTTGATCGATTCCGCCTCGCCTTGCGTGTGAGGCAGCATGAGATTACGACGTGCTGCGGCGAATTTCTCCGCTGCATAAGCAAACTTATTCACTGGACAGTAACTCCCGGTATGTTCGTTCGAGAGCTGGATGATACCGACTTGATACCCGGCTGGCAGGCGAGCGGCCCGCAGGCCATTGCGCGAGACGCGTCCGTTCCCCCGGCCTGTAATGAGGAAAGGCCGGTTCTCCTCCCGGCTCACCTCCCGGCCTACGTGTCCCTCTGACTGTCCCACCCGGCGGGACCGAGCCGAGGCTCTCCGGTGTCCCGCCCATGGATGATCAGCGGGCGCCGGTCGAGCCGCCTCGTGCGCACCCTCTCTGTGCTCAGCTGGAGCCACTCCCGGGGGCCGGATTATTTGGTGCGATTACCTGAGCGGGCATCTTTACGTGCCCCCGCCGTTTTTCCCCCCATGCCACCCCCGGGGCGCTCGCCGGCGGCAGGGTCTGTCACACCCTGTGGCACATCCTGCCCGCCAGCCCACGCCCCGTGGCCATTCGCGCCGGATCTCTCACCCGGTTGCGAGTGCTGCACTCTCCGACAGATTAGTAATGGTGCGGTATGCGGGCCGCCGTGCCCCACAGAAAGTCCCACAGTCTTGCGCCTGACCTCCTGAGATCGCGTAGGAGAGCCGTTCCCTTACCCGCTGGGGGCCCTCTCGACCGTTTAACGGATCCGTCCGCTATCGGGCCGCACAGGCGGTCACGCCGTGGACCACTGTATGGATTGCCACCCACCGAATAGGGCGTGGGCCGGTTTCTCGCACACAGGCGCCCGAACATCTGTTTCGGCGAGCGGTAGCACCGGCGAACCAACACAACCCGCTGCAACCGTCCGGATTAATTAAAGCCACCCCTAGCACAAGGGGTCCCCGCCCCGCGTCGATTAGGGTCAGCCCTCGCACAAGGGGGCACCGTCCGGGCACCAGCAGGACACCGTCCGGGCCACAGCAAGAAGAATCCGCCGACGAGAGTTCCGCCCGGGGCCGTAGCCGGTCGAGGGTCGAGGAGCGATCCCGTAGCCGCACGGGAGCGAATAAAGAATCCGCCGACGAGAGATGCCCCGATGGGCGCACCCACTGGACATCAGCCGGCGCACCCCGCGTGCGCCCTGTGTCGCTATCTGAATTTTTTGCTTGAGGAGTATCACCACATGGAGACGAAGACGTGCACCGCGTGTGCACAGGAGTTGCCGCTGTCGGCGTTCGGGCCGAAGCAAGGGAGGTGCAGGCCGTGTCGGCAGTTCGCACGCGCTGAGGCGCGAATGCGAGCCATGCAGCAGGGCACCTATGCGCCACGGAAGCGCGGCCGGCAGGACGAAACACAACGCCGCCTGCACCGTGCAAGGGATCAAGTACGGCGATGGACGCAGGAAGCCGAGAAGCTGCGGCAATGGATCGCGGATAAGGAGGCCGAGGTCGCGGCACAGGAGGCGAAAGCCGTCTGCAAAGGCATGTTCGCAGACCTGTGGGGACGCGACATCGAGAAGGCCCGCCGGCGCATCAAGACGCTGCACGAGCTGATCACCACGAAGACCGCCGAGCTGCACGACCTGAGGACGCAGCGGGAGAAAGCGGCAGGACTCGAGTTCGACGCCACAGTAGCGCCGCACCGTGCGGAGCGCATCTGCACGTTGGAGTTGCTCATGCACGAGGAGGTGCAGCGGTCAGCGCATGAGCGGCTGGAGCGCCTGCGAAACGAGACCGAGGAGCAGCGGCAGGCCCGCTATGGGCGCCTGCGGGACTTCCGCTTGTGGCTCCGCTGGCATCTGTCGGGGGACTCCCAGCAGATCGCCGCGAACGAGACGACGCACGCGAACGCACACCGAGACGCACTGAGGGCCAGCGAGCGGGCCGCACTCCGAGGAAAGGATGCAGGACCAGCCTACCGCCAAGCCTACGCGAGAGCCGCCGAGCTGTACGAGCAGGACCTAACCGCCGGTGTCCTGTTCGAGTACCCGGCCGAGTGGATCGCGGATGCAAACGCGGAGATCGCCGAGCTACGCAAGCAGGAAGCCGCCGAAATCGCGGCGAGCAATTGACCATCACATCACTATCACCAGACCAAGGAATCATCATGACGACGAACACCAAGGGCACGTTTGCCAGCATCCACATTGGAGCCGGCGGGAGCACCGAGGAGAGCCGCGAGCTGCACCCGGATGCGCAGAACGCTCAACTGCAAGCCAGCGGACAGGGCACCGGCGTGGTCACCGAGGGTGGCGCCAGCCAGCACCGGCGCAAGCTGAGCATCCAGTTCGGCACCAGCCCCGCGCAGACGGACATCGATGCAGGTATGCGCGCATACGAAGCCAAGGAGCGGGAGCTGGGGAGCCTGTTGGACGCCAAGGGGAACCCGAGGCGCCCCGAGCTGTATCACCGCGTGGAGGTCTTGAGGAACCGTCTCGCGTCCATTCGGGAGAACTTGGAGCTACAGGTTGCGTGGCACGAGTCCCAGGGTAGCGACCAGATGATGGAGCAGCCGAGCAATGCCGGCGGGCTCGTGCAGGTGAACCACGGGGATCTCGTGGAATTCATGCAGAGCCTCCCCGAGGACGACCCGCTGCGGATTAAGTTCGAGAAGCAGAACGCCGCCGCGCTGCGCCGCAAGTATCGCCTGTGAGGTGAGGTGTTGGATGGGACCGAAAGGCGCTCCGCGAGGGGCGCCAAGTAGGTTCACCCGAGGACACATCACCGGAGGGGGGATGATGATCATGGATCATCCCCCATCACCCAGAGCACCAGCAGGACACCAGCAGGGGGACACTCTGTATCCACTCTCTGTGGAGGGGTAATGAGTACCCCTCACCAGCAGTACCACCTATAGGTACACACCCGGGGCTCCCTTTGTGGGACAGCCAAGGAGCGAAACCCGCGCCACTCCTAGCTTTCAGCGATTTCGGAGTGCTCGCTGTCCCGGGGCCCGAGACCAAATTCCAGACCAAATCCGAGGAGATCGAACGTGCAGGACTTCATGCCGCCCGAGCAGCGGGACCGGCTGTTCAACCCGTGGCGAACTTCCGATGCGCCGGCCGTGCGTCTCATTGCCGCTCACGTGGTCGCCATGGTGGAGGACTTCGAGGCCCAGACGTACCCCGACAGGCGGCGACGGACGGCGCGGTCCTACAGCAACATGGTTGCTGCCGTGCAGGCCATCGTCTGCGACCTGATACACCGCGTGCTCACGTCGAAGGGAGACGGACGGATTGCGGTATCACTGCGCAATGGCGAAGGCGCCCGCCGAGATCGCTACCGGGCACCCGCAGAGAACCGGCAGTTTCCCGACGTCGTGAACCTGTTGGCATCCGATGGGATGCGCATTGCGGAGATCATCGAGCGCGGCGAATGGGAGACCGGCAGACGCACAGCGATACGCGCCGGCAGCATGCTACAGCGGTTCATCGAGCACGCAGCGATTTCCGTTGATGACCTGACGCTAGATGCGGGGCAGGAAATCGTGATCCTGAAACGGGCCAAGGAGCGGCTGGATAGCGAGAGCGCCAGCGAGCGGTCACTGTGGATGGACTACAAGGACACCCGCACCACCAAGCGGTACCGGTCCGAGGTGCGCAGGATAAACGAGCACCTTCGCAACGCCGACATCGATTACACAGGCGGGCGCCTGCTTGACCCCACGGACAGGTCTCTGCGGAGATACTTCAATAACGCGAAGTTCAACGAGGGCGGGCGACTGTTCGGCGGCTACTGGCAGGGATTGAAGAAAGCGCAGCGGTGCGTATTCCGGCTGATGTCGGTCACTGATTCCGGCGCATGCCGGTCACCGATTCCGGGCCATGC
>CAZBGV010000028.1:0-34333 GCA_964491485.1 uncultured Woeseiaceae bacterium
GAAAAACGAAGGCACCCGAAAAGAACGAAGCCACGTTCGCCCGTCAGCATCGTTCCCGCACGGCACCCTCTCAAAGAAGGGCGGAGCCGCGGCCGAGGACATCCCCCGGTCGCGGTTCCGACCCAAGCCACCAAAACCAAACGTGCGTGAACGATGCGACCGCAAAGGCTGCGGGCCACGGAACGCGAAGTGCCTTCGTTCGGTCGCCCGCATGGCGGGCTCCTACTGA
The DNA here is from genome assembly GCA_964491485.1 of uncultured Woeseiaceae bacterium. GTDB lineage: Bacteria > Pseudomonadota > Gammaproteobacteria > Steroidobacterales > Woeseiaceae > IDS-8. Next base: position 230 of record CAZBGV010000028.1, read on the forward strand.
CCACAGACGTGCGTGAACGATCGGGGGGTGCGTCGGGGGTTCGGGAGAAGTCAGTCGTCGGTGGCGGGGACGACCTGGTAGAAGGTTTCGTGGTCGCCGATCATGCCGAGGTCGGTGCGCGCGCGCTCTTCCGCGGCCTCGGTGCCCTGTTTCAGGTTCACGACTTCCGCATCGAGCGCGGCATTGCGCTCGCGCAGTTGCTCGTTCTCGGCGCGCTGCACGGCCACCGCCTGCCGCAGCGCACGGGTCTTGCGGTAGCCGTCGTCGCCGAACCAGAGCTCGACCTGCATCAGCACCGCGGCCAGTGCCAGGAACGCGATGAGCCAGCGCAGACCGGGCACGTGGCGACCCGCGTCAGACCGCGGCGACCGGCACCGGGAAGGCGGCACGCCCGGCATAGTGCGCGTCGGCGCCGAGCTCCTCCTCGATGCACAGCAGCCGGTTGTATTTCGCGATCCGGTCGGAGCGCGACAGAGAGCCGGTCTTGATCTGGGTGGCGGAGGTGCCGACCGCGAGGTCCGCGATCGTCGTGTCGCAGGTTTCGCCCGAGCGATGGGAAACGACTGCGCTGTAGCCGGCGTCGGTTGCCATGGCGATTGCGTCGAGAGTTTCCGACAACGTACCGATCTGGTTCGGCTTTATCAACACCGAGTTGGCGATCCCTTCGTCGATGCCGCGGCGGATGATCGCCGTGTTGGTGACGAAGAGGTCGTCGCCGACGAGCTGCACGCGCCGGCCGAGCCGTTCCGTCAGCAGGCGCCAGCCCTCCCAGTCGCTCTCGCCCATGCCGTCCTCGATCGTCACGATCGGGTAGGCGTCGACCAGGCCGGCCAGGTAGTCCGCGAAAGCGGCAGCGTCGAACTCGCGGTTCTCCGACGCGAGGCGGTAAATCCCGTTCTCGCAGAATTCCGAGCTCGCCACGTCGAGGCCGAGCAGGACGTCGGTGCCCGCGGTGAAGCCGGCCGCGCCGATCGCTTCTATGATCGTGTCGAGCGCCGCGCGGTTGGACGGCAGGTCGGGCGCGAAGCCGCCCTCGTCGCCCACGGCCGTGTTGAGCCCGCGGCGCCGCAGCACCGCTTTCAGCGCATGAAAGACTTCCGCTCCGCAGCGCAGCGCTTCACTGAAGCTCGGCGCCCCGACCGGCAGGATCATGAATTCCTGCACGTCGACGTTGTTGTCGGCGTGGGCACCGCCGTTGATGATGTTCATCATCGGCACGGGCATCGTCGTGCCGCTGCCGAAGGTGCGATACAACGGCTGTCCTGTCGATGCGGCGACCGCCTTCGCAACCGCGAGCGACACGGCGAGGAGCGCGTTGGCGCCGAGCGCGCCCTTGTTCTCGCTGCCGTCGAGCTCGATGAGCCGGCGATCCAGTGCACGCTGGTCCGCGAACGCCTGCCCGACGAGCGCTTCGCGCAACACGCCGTTCACGTTCGCCACGGCCTTCAGCACGCCTTTGCCCAGGTAGCGGGCGGCATCGCCGTCGCGCAGCTCGACCGCCTCCCGGGTACCGGTGGAGGCTCCCGAGGGAACACCCGCCCCGCCGCGCGCGCCGTCCGCCAGCCTGACTTCCGCTTCGACGGTGGGATTGCCGCGGGAATCCAGGATTTCCCGCCCGTGTACCTCGCTGATACTGATCATCGGTTCCTTTCCCTGCCCTGGGGCGGCTTCATGCCAGCCCGAAATCCGCTTCCAGATAAGTGCGGGCTTTCACCCGCTCGTCGATCGCTTTCAGCACCTCGAGCAGCTCGCGCATCCGCCCGAGCGGCCAGGCGTTCGGCCCGTCGCTCAATGCGCGATCCGGGTCGGGATGCGTTTCCATGAACACGCCGGCGACGCCGGCGCCCACGGCCGCACGCGCGAGCACCGGCACGAACTCGCGCTGTCCGCCGGAGGCGCTGCCTTTGCCGCCGGGGAGCTGCACGGAGTGGGTCGCGTCGAAAACCACCGGGCAGCCCGTGCCGCGCATGATCGCGAGGCTGCGCATGTCCGAGACGAGGTTGTTGTAGCCGAAGCTCGCACCGCGCTCGCACACGAGGATCGCGTCGTTGCCGGTCGAGCGTGCCTTTTCGACGACATTCGCCATTTCCCATGGCGACAGGAACTGCCCTTTCTTGATGTTCACGGGACGGCCGGCGCCGGCGACGCGCAGGATGAAGTTGGTCTGGCGGCAGAGGAAAGCCGGCGTCTGCAGCACGTCGACGACCTCGGCGACCTCATCGATGGGCGTGTCCTCGTGTACGTCGGTCAACACCGGCACGCCGATGGCCTTGCGCACCTCGGCGAGCACGCTCAAACCCTCCCGCATGCCCGGCCCGCGAAAGCTCGCCTGCGAGCTGCGGTTGGCCTTGTCGAAAGACGACTTGTAGATGAACGGAATACCGAGCGCCGCCGCCATTTCCTTCAGGGTGCCCGCGGTGTCCAGCGCGAGCTGGCGGCTTTCTACGACGCAGGTGCCGGCGATGAGGAACAGCGGGCGGTCGGCGCCGGCCTCGAACCCGCACAAATTCATGCCTGCGCGACCTTCGGCAGTGCCCCCCGACGGTGCGCGCGCGCGGCGGTGATGAAGCCCTTGAACAGGGGATGGCCGTCGCGCGGGCTCGACGTGAATTCCGGATGGAACTGGCTGGCGACGAACCACGGATGCTCCGGCAGCTCGATCACCTCGACGAGGTCGTCGACGGAAACGCCCGAGAACCGCAGCCCCGCGTCGGCGAGCTTCTGCCGGTAGCGGTTGTTGAACTCGTAGCGGTGGCGGTGCCGTTCCGAGATCTCGGTGGCTCCGTACATCCGGGCCGCGAGCGAGCCGCGCTCCAGGAAGACTTTCTGCGCTCCGAGGCGCATCGTGCCGCCGAGGTCGGAGTTCTCGTCACGCTCCTCGATCTCGCCGGCGCCGGTCTGCCACTCCGTGATCAGCGCAATCACGGGATGCGGCGTGTTGCGATCGAACTCCGTGCTGCATGCACCACCGAGGCCCGCGACGTGGCGCGCGAACTCGATCACCGCGACCTGCATGCCGAGGCAGATGCCGAGATACGGCACCTTGTTCTCGCGCGCGTAGCGGACGGCCAGGATTTTGCCTTCGACGCCGCGATCGCCGAAACCGCCCGGCACGACGATGCCGTCCATGCCGCGCAGGGGACCGGTGCCGTGCTTCTCGATGTCCTGCGCCTCGATGTAGTGGATGTTGACGCGCGTGCGCGTGTGGATGCCGCCGTGCAGCAGCGCCTCCGAGAGCGAGATGTAGGAGTCCCGGAAGTCGACGTATTTCCCGACCAGCGCGATGTTCACCTCGAGATCGGGGTTCTGCTTGGCGGCCACCACCGCTTCCCATTCGCCGAGATCCGCCGGCGGCACCGTGAGCCCGAGCTGCGACACGACGATCTCGTCGAGGCCCTGGGCGTGCAGCATCCCCGGAATCTGGTAGAGATCGTCCACGTCCATCGCGGAGATGACGGCCTTCTCCCGCACGTTGGTGAAGAGCGCGATCTTGCGCCGCTGCTCCGGCGGCAGCTCCTTCTCCGAGCGGCACACGAGAATGTCCGGCTGGATGCCGATCGAGCGCAGCTCCTTGACGGAATGCTGGGTCGGCTTGGTCTTGATCTCCTGCGAGCTGGCGATGTACGGCACCAGCGTCAGGTGCAGGTACACGACGCGGTCGTGCCCGAGCTCCACGCCCATCTGGCGAATGGCCTCGAGAAACGGCAGGGATTCGATGTCGCCGACGGTGCCGCCGATCTCCACGAGGCAGACGTCCGCGTCCCCCGCGCCGCGGCGGATGCTCTCCTTGATCTCGTCGGTGATGTGCGGGATCACCTGCACGGTCGCGCCGAGATAATCGCCGCGGCGCTCCTTCGCGATGACGCTCTCGTAGATGCGGCCGGTCGTGAAGTTGCTGTTGCGCCCGGTCGTGGTGCGCACGAAGCGCTCGTAGTGCCCGAGATCGAGGTCGGCTTCCGTCCCGTCCTCGGTGACGAAGACTTCGCCGTGCTGGAACGGGCTCATGGTGCCGGGATCCACGTTGATGTAGGGATCCAGCTTGATCATGCTGATCGTGAGGCCGCGCGATTCGAGCAGCGCACCCAGGCAAGCCGAGGTGATGCCCTTGCCGAGCGAGGACACCACGCCGCCGGTAATGAATACGTACGATGTCATGTGAGTGCGCGCCGAAAACAAGAAAGGGCCGGAGCAGAACGACCGCAACGATCGTCACTTCCTCCGAACCCTTGCTGTTCGCGGACGTCCCGTCCCCTGAATCAAAGACGGGGTTACACGTTATCAGATCGGCCCCGGGCAGACAATGCGCAGGCGCGCGCAGCGGGCTTTCACCGCTGTTTTCCACGACGCGCGGCAACGATTGCCGCGGGTCGCGCGCATTCAGTCGAGCCGCGGCCGCTCGAGCCAGCGCACGGCGAAGCCCGGCGCGCTCCACGCCTCCTCGGCAATCCACAGATCGCCCACCGCGACCAGCCGCTCGCCGGCGTACAGGAGCGGCACCGCGCCGCGCCGCCACGGGACGATGCCCTGCTCCTGGAAGAGCTTCTTCAGCGCGTGCGTGTGACCGCGGTGCAGCGGGCGCAAGGTCTCGCCGCCCTCGCGAAACGCGATGGCGAGCCCCGAGGCCGCGAGCTCCGGCGCGATGCCACCGCTCTCCGCGAGCTCGAGGCGCAGGCGGCCGAGGCCGGGGCCGACCGCGACGGCTTCCCCGCCGGCCGCGATCCGCAGCGCAGCGGGGCGGGGCCTGCCCGCGGCGGGCGCCTGGACGTACACGCGCTCGCGGTAGCGCCTCACTTCGCCGCCGGGCCAGCGGACGTGCGGCCGGGCATCCGGGGCCGCGGTCGGCACTTCGCGCACGATCTGCTCGAGGCGCGCGCGCGGCGGCGGGGGCAAACCGAGGCGCTGCGCCGCGTGCCGCAGCACGTTGCGTTGCCGGGCGCCGGACAGGCGCCGCAGCGCGCCGAGATCGAGGCGCGCGGGATCGCCGCCCAGCGCGGCAAGGTCCTGCGCGGCGAGATCGCTTGCGAGCTCCGCCGCCTCGCCGAGCAGGGCGGCGCTCCGCGCGAGATTCGCCCGCGCCGCCGGCCAGCGCCGTTCGAGCGCCGGCAGGATGTCGCGCCGCAGGTAGTTGCGGTCGAAGCTCGCGTCGACGTTCGACGGATCGTCGCACCACGCGAGCCCGCGCGCGGCCGCATACGCTTCGATCTCCGCCCGCGACACCCCGAGCAGCGGCCGGAGCAGGATGCCCGCGCCGAGCGCCCGGCGCGCACCGATGCCGGCGAGCCCGGCAGCGCCGCTGCCGCGCAGCAGGTTCAAAAGCAGCGTCTCCGACTGGTCGTCCCGGTGGTGCGCCGTGAGCACGTAGTCGCCGGGACGCAGCAGGCGCTCGAACGCACGATAGCGGAGCTCGCGCGCCGCCGCCTCCGTGCCGCGCGGATCGCCGGCGGGCACCTCCACGCGCCGGACCACGAGCTCGACGCCGAGCCGGCCGGCCACCTCGCGGCAATGCGCCTCCCAGCGCTCCGCCTCCGCCTGCAGCCCGTGATTCACGTGAATCGCGACGACGGGCGTGCCCTGCCCGCCACGGGTGACCACGAGCGCGTGCAGCAGGACGGTGGAATCGATGCCGCCGCTGAAGCCGACCAGCCAGCGGGCGGGGGCCGGCTCGCGCGCCAGCCGCGAGAGCTGCTCGTCCAGCGCCTGCTCGATCAACGCCCCGCTCCGGGAGGCGGCGGCACGCTCAGCGGCGCGACGACAACGCGCGGGGGCATGGCATGAAACTTGCTGGTGCACTCATCGGCTCCTCCATCGGCTCCGCCGGGTTCACGCTGACAAGGTTCGCACATGAAAAAGACTGCATCCCAGCCGTTCTGGCTGCCCGAGCGCGACGCCGGTGCCTGGCCGGCCCTGGACGGCGATTTCGAGACCGACATCGCCATCGTGGGCGGCGGCATCGTCGGCCTCACCACCGCCTGCCTGCTGCTCGCCAAGGGGCGCAAGGTCGCGGTATTCGAAGCGCGCCGCATCGGGCGGCAGGCGACCGGCCGCTCGACGGCCAAGGTCACCTCGCAGCACGGCGCGCGCTACCGCCGCCTGATCGACAGTATCGGCAAGACGAGCGCGCGCCGCTACGCTTCCGCCAACGAGCGCGCGATCGGCCGTATTCGCAAGCTCTGCGAAGCGTTCGAGCTCGAGTGCGGGCTCGAGGCGCTGCCCGCGTACGTATTCGCGCAAACGGACGAGGAAGCAGAGAGCCTCGCAGACGAGGCGGAAGCCGCGGCGGAGCTCGCGCTGCCCGCCGATTTCGTGACCGACCTCGAGCTGCCGTTCCCGGTGACCGGAGCGGTCCGCTTCACCGACCAGGCGCAGCTCGACCCGTGGCGATATCTCGCCGGGCTTGCGGCCGCGGTTGCCGACGGCGGCGACCTGTTCGAGGCGACGCGGGTCGACGCGATCGAGCACGGCGAGCGCTGCCGGCTCACGGCCGGCGGGCACGAGATCGTCGCCGAGCAGGTCGTGGTCGCGACCCAGATGCCGGTGACCGGCGAGGGATCCTATTTCGCCAAGAACGTGCCACTGGCCCACCCGCTGGCGGCGGCACCCCTGCCGGACGGCATCCGCGTCGACGGCATGTACCTCGGCAGCGGCGCTCCGACCCGCTCGTTCCGCACGGCGGAGCGCGACGGGCGGCGCTTCCTGGTCGCGGCGGGCGGAGAGTTCAGCCCCGGGAACCCGGAAGAGCAGGCGGAGAGCGTCGACGGCCTGCTGCGCTTCCTCGAGGAAGCCTTCGGCATCGCCGAGCCCTCGCACCTGTGGATCAACGAGGATTTCCGGCCGACGGACGGCCTGCCCTTCATCGGGCCGGTCGCCTCCTCGAAACCCAACCTGCAGGTGGCCGTCGGCTTCGATGCGTGGGGCATCACGCAGGGAACCGCCGCGGCCGAGATCATCGCCGACCGGATCCTCGGCCGCGAGAACGAGGACGCGGAAGTTTTCGACGCCGCGCGGGTCCGGCCGATCGCCGGCGGGCGCGAGCTCATCTCGGAGAACCTGAAAGCAGGCGCGCGCCTCGCCCGCGATCGCCTGCTCGGCCGCAAAACCGTTGCACTCGACGACATCGCGGACGGCCAGGGCGGGATCATCGAGCACGCGGGCGAGCAGCTCGCGGTGGTGAAAATCGACGGCCGCATCGCAACGGCCGTGTCCGCGGTGTGCACGCACCGGGGCTGCATCGTCAGCTGGAATGCCGTCGATCGCACCTGGGATTGCCCGTGTCACGGCTCGCGCTTCGAGGCCGACGGGCGCGTGCTGTACGGGCCCGCCGTCGCGCCGCTCGAGCCGGCCGCGATCGAGCCCGTCGCGGCGGAGGCGGAAGCCTAGTGCCCCGAAGCACGGGGGGCGGGCGGTGAGGCTGCTCGTCACCGGCGCGACGGGAATGATCGGCGCCGCGACCTGCGCGCGGGCGCTGCAGTCCGGGCACCGGGTGGTCGCCGTCGTACGGCCGGGCCGCGGCCTGCGGCCCATGGGCGTGGAGCGGGTGGTCGAGGCCGATCTCGCCCGGGTGACCGACAGCGCGTTCTGGGCGGCCCCGCTCGCCGGTGTCGATGCCGTCGTGAATTGCGCCGGCGTGCTGCAGGCCGGCGCCGGCCAGTCGCCGGAACGCGTGCACCACGAGGGCATCGCCGCGCTGTTCGCCGCCTGCCTGGAGCAGGACGTCCGGCGGGTCGTGCACCTGTCCGCGATCGGGGTCGAACGCGGCGCCGCCTCCGCGTTCTCGGCGACGAAGATCGCGGGCGACCGCGCATTGATGGCGCTCGATCTCGAGTGGGTGATCCTGAGGCCTTCCGTCGTGCTCGGGCCCGGCGCGAGCGGAGCCGGCGCGCTGCTCCGCGGTCTCGCCGCGTGGCCCGTATTGCCGCTGGTCGCGAACACCGGCGAGCTGCAGGTGGTCCAGCTCGGCGAGGTCGTGAAAACGATCCTGTTCTTTGCCGACGCCCGCGCGCCATCCAGGGTCGCGCTCGACCTCGCGGGGCCCGAGCGCCTCGGCTTCGCGGAAGTCGTCGACAGCTACCGGCGCTGGCTCGGGTGGCCGCCGGCGCGCCGCATCGCGCTGCCGGGCTGGCTCGCGGCGCTGCTCTTTGCGCTCGGCGATGCGGCCGGCCGGCTCGGCTGGCGGCCGGCACTGCGCTCGAACGCCGCCCGCGAGATCGCGCGCGGCGCCGTCGGCGATCCCACCGCGTGGCGGCGCCTGACCGGCATCGCGCCGCGCAGGCTGGAGGCGAGCCTCACGGCGCGGCCCGCGGGCGCCCAGGAACGCCTGTTCGCGCGCCTGTTCCTGCTGAAACCCGTCGCCATCGCCGTGCTCGCGTTCTTCTGGATCGGCACGGGAGCGGTCTCGCTCGGGCCGGGCCTGGCCATCGGCGCCGAGCTGCTGCGCATCGCCGGGCTGCCCGCGCTCGCCGTGCCCGGCGTGATCGCGGGCGCGCTGGCCGATATCGCCGTCGGCCTGGCCATCCTGTATCGTCCGTGGGCACGCGCGGCGCTTTGCGGCGCCGTGCTGCTGTCGTTCTTCTACATGCTGACGGGAACGCTGCTCATGCCGGAGCTCTGGCGCGATCCGCTCGGCCCGATGCTGAAGATCTGGCCGATCCTCGCGCTCAACCTCGTGGCGCTCGGCATGCTCGACGAGCGTTGACCGCTTACTTCCTGCTGCGCTACCTGCACGTCATCGGCGCCGCGGTGCTGCTCGGCACCGGGGCAGGCATCGCCTTCTTCATGCTGCTCGCGCACCGCACGGGCAACGCTGCGGTGGTCGCGGCCGTCGCGCGCATGGTGGTAATCGCCGATTTCCTGTTCACGGCGAGCGCGGTCGTCGTACAGCCCGCTACCGGGCTCGCGCTCGCCTCGCTCCGCGGCTATCCCGTGCTCTCCGGCTGGATCGGGCTCTCGATTCTCCTGTACCTCTTCGTCGGCGCGTTCTGGCTGCCGGTCGTGTGGATGCAGATGCGCATGCGCGACCTCGCGGCCGCGGCGGCCGCGCGCGGCGCGCCCCTCCCCGCACGCTACCACCGGCTGTTCCGGCTGTGGTTCGCGTTCGGCTTCCCGGCGTTCGGGGCGGTGCTCGCCATCTTCTGGCTGATGATCCGGAAACCCGTGCTGCCCGCCTGAGGCACCACGCGCATCGGGACGGTGCCTCTCGTGCCGCGGCCGGTCGCGCGCAATGCGCGCTCCTGCCTGCGGGCTACTCCTTGAAGCGGCCGAAGGAGACGAGGCGCGCCTGGCGCTCTGCGAGCAGCTCGTCCGCGTCGAGCCGCTCGAGGTCGTCGAGATGCTTGAGGAGCGCATTGCGGATGACTTCGGCCATCGCCCGCGGGTCACGGTGCGCGGCCCCGAGCGGCTCCGGCAGCACCTCGTCGACGAGGCCGAACTCGCTCAGGTTGGCCGCGGTGATGCGCATCGCCTCCGCCGCCTCCTCGGCCTTTTCGGCGCTCTTCCACAGGATGGAGGCGCAGCCCTCCGGCGAGATGACGGAGTAGATGGCGTACTGGAGCATGAGCAGGCGATCGGCCACGCCGATCGCGAGCGCCCCGCCCGAGCCGCCCTCCCCGATCACCACGCTGACGATGGGCGTACGCAGCGTGGACATGAGGTACAGGCTCGAGGCAATCGCCTCGCTCTGGCCGCGCTCCTCCGCGCCGACGCCGGGATAGGCTCCGGGCGTGTCGATGAAAGTGACGATGGGCAGCGAAAATTTCTCGGCGAGCTTCATCAGGCGCTGCGCCTTGCGATAGCCCTCCGGCTTCGGCATGCCATAGTTGCGGCGCACGCGCTCCTTCGTGTCGCGTCCCTTCTGGTGGCCGATGAACAGGATCGCGCGCCCGTCGAGGCGGCCGACGCCGCCCACGATCGCCGGATCGTCGGCGTACATGCGATCGCCGTGCAGCTCCTGGAAATCCGGCGCGAGGATTTCGAGATAATCGAGCGTATGCGGCCGCATCGGGTGGCGCGCGACCTGCGCGATCTGCCAGGGCGAGAGCTTGGAGAAAATGCTCTTCGTCAGCCCCTCGACCTTGTCCTTGAGCTTCCCGATCTCCTCGGAGAGATTGATCTCGGAGTCGTCGCCGACCATGCGCAGCTCGGCGATCTTCGCTTCCAGCTCCGCGATCGGCTGCTCGAAATCGAGAAATTTCAGGTCCATCGGGTTCCTTCGTCGCCGGGGCACCGGGCAAACCGGTCGACCACTCTACACAACCGGCGAAACCGCCCGCAAACGCATGATCAAGAAACGCTACACGGCATCGCGTGTCGGCGCATAGACGAGCCGCACACTGTTGCGGCCCAGGAGCTCCGTCAGCTTGTCCCTGAGCTCCCGGCTGGGCCGTACGCTCCATTCGGGGCCGAGGGTGAGGCGCGCGGCGGCCTCCTGCCCGACATACTGCACGGCGATGTCGCAGCTGCCCTCCCGGTACGGCAGCAGCAGGTCGTGCAGCCGCGTGAGCAGGTGGCGCCCCTGCCCGTTCGGCAGCAGCGAAAGGACCATGCGCCGCGCTCGCGCTTCGATCACCTTGTCGATCGGCTGGACCTGCTTCGCATTCACCTGCCAGCCGCCGATGAACTCGTCGTAGCGCAGCGTGCCGGCGACCACCACGATCTCGTCCTTGCCGAGCAGGTGCCGGAAGGTCTGGAACGTCTCGCCGAAGAGGCTCACCTCGAGCCGGCCGCTGTCGTCGTCCAGCGTGACCGTGACCCGATTGCCGCGCTTGCGCACGTCCATGACCAGCCCCGCGACGGTGACCTCGCGCCGCGGTTGCGCGAACGGGCGCTCCGCGCTGTCCGGCGGCGGCGGCTCCGCCGCGAGGTCGGCGAGGCGCGCATCGACGAGCTGCTCCGCGTCCTGGCGGACCGCGTCGAAGGGATGCCCGGTGAGGTAGAGGCCGAGCGCCTCCTTCTCGTGCGCGAGCCGCTCGCGCTCGCTCCACTCGCCGAGCTCCGGCAGGTCCGCAGGCACCTCGTCCGCCGGCGCCGGCGCCAGGCCGAACAGGTCGACCTGCCCCGCCGCCGCCGCGTGCGCCGCCTGTTCCGCCGCGCGCAGTGCTTCCGGCAGCCGATCCATCATGGCGCGCCGGCTCACCTTGAATTCGTCGAACGCTCCCGCCTTGATCATTGCCTCCAGCGCGCGGCGATTGACGCGCTCGAGCTCGATCCGGCGGCAGAGCTCGTCCAGGCTTTGGTACGGTCCGGCGCGCTCGCGCTCCGTGAGCAGCGCTTCCACGGCGCCGCGGCCGACCCCCTTGATCGCGCCGAGGCCGTACAGGATCGTCCGTTTGTCGGCGACGCTGAACGAATAGCCCGAGCGGTTGACCGACGGCGGCACCAGGGCGAGCCCGAGCCGGCGGCAGTCGTCCTTCAGCGTGACCAGGCGGTCGGTGTTGTCGAGATCCGCGCTCATCGCGGCGGCGGTGAAGGCCGCGGGGTAGTGCGCCTTGAGATACGCCGTCTGGTAGGACAGGAGCGCGTACGCGGCAGAGTGCGATTTGTTGAAGCCGTAGCCCGCGAACTTCTCCATCAGGTCGAAGATGTGGCTCGCGGTCCGCTCGCTCACGCCGCGCTCGCATGCCCCTGTCACGAACACGGCGCGCTGCTTCGCCATTTCCTCGGGCTTCTTCTTGCCCATCGCGCGCCGCAGCAGGTCCGCGCCGCCCAGCGTGTAGCCGGCCAGCACCTGCGCGATCTGCATCACCTGCTCCTGGTACAGGATCACGCCGTAGGTCGGCTTCAGCACCGGCGCGAGATCCGGGTGCAGGTAGTCGATCTCGGTCCTGCCGACATCGTGCTTGCGCGTGATGAAGTCGTCGACCATGCCCGACTGCAGCGGGCCCGGGCGGAACAGGGCGACCAGCGCGACGAGATCGTCGAAGCAGTCGGGATTCAGGCGCTTCACCAGGTCGCGCATGCCGCGCGATTCGAGCTGGAAGACACCGACCGTGTTCGGCAACGGCCTGCAGTCGCGCAGCAGCTCGAAAGTCTTCTCGTCGTGCATCGGGATCGCGCTGATGTCGAGGTCGGTTCCCGGGTTCGTCGCGTTGACGATCTTCACCGCCCGATCGATGATCGTGAGCGTCTTCAGGCCGAGGAAATCGAACTTGACGAGGCCGGCGGCCTCCACGTCGTCCTTGTCGAGCTGCGTGACCGCGTGCTCGCCGCCCTCTTCGCAGTAGAGCGGCGTGAATTCCGTGAGCGGGGCCGGTGCGATGACCACGCCGCCGGCATGCTTGCCCGCGTTGCGCACGAGGCCCTCGAGCGAGCGCGCGAGATCGATGATGGCGCGCACCTCCTCGTCGCCTTCGTACATCGCCGCGAGCTCGGGCTCAGTCTCGAGCGCCTTGTCGAGGGTCATGCCGATCTCGAACGGCACCTGTTTCGCGATGCGGTCGACGAAGCCGTACGGATGGCCGAGCACGCGCCCCGCGTCGCGGATGACCGCGCGTGCCGCCATCGTGCCGTAGGTGATGATCTGCGACACGCGGTCGCGCCCGTAGCGCTCCGCGACGTACTCGATCACGCGGTCGCGGTTCTCCATGCAGAAATCGATGTCGAAATCCGGCATCGAGACGCGCTCGGGATTGAGAAAGCGTTCGAACAGGAGGTCGTGCTCGAGCGGATCGAGGTCGGTAATGCCGAGCGCCCACGCCACCAGCGAGCCGGCACCCGAGCCGCGGCCCGGGCCGACCGGGATGTGCTCCCCGCGCGCCCAGCGGATGAAATCGGCGACGATCAGGAAGTAGCCGGCGAACCCCATCTCGCAGATCACGACGAGCTCGTCCGCCAGGCGCTTCCGGTAAGGCGCGCTGCGCGCCGCCACCTCGGCGTCCGGCCAGCCTTCCGCCGCACGCTTCCTCGCCAGCACCCGTGCGAGGCCCGCTTCGGCCTCGGCTTGCAGGTAGTCCTCGGTCGTGCGGCCCGCGGGCACCGGAAACGCCGGCAGGAAGGTCTTGCCGAGCTCGAGATCGAGGTTGCAGCGGCGCGCGATGGCGAGCGCGTTGGCGCAGGCCTCCGGCACGTCTTCGAACAAGCCGCGCATCTGCGCGCCGTCCTTCAGGTACTGCTCGCGGCTGTAGGCGCGCGGCCGGTCGGTGTCGGCCAGCGTGCGGCCCTGCTGGATGCAGACCCGCGCCTCGTGCACCTCGAAATCGCCGGCCGCGAGGAAGCGCACGTCGTTGGTAGCCACGACCGGCAGGCTCCTGTCGTGAGCCAGCGTGAGCGCGCGATCGAGGTACTCCTCCTCCCCCGGGCGCCCGGTGCGCACGAGCTCGAGATAGAAGCGGCCGTCGAAGCGCTCCTGCCAGAAGCGCGCGCGCGCCTCGGCGAGCTCCGCGTTTCCTGCCAGCAGCGCCCGCCCGATGTCGCCGCCCGGCCCGCCCGACAACGCGATCAGCCCGGCGCAATCCTCCGGCGTCAGCCAGTCCCGCTCGACCATCGCGACGCCGCGCCGCTGGCCTTCGAGCCAGGAGCGCGTGACCAGCCGCGAGAGGTTGCGGTAGCCGGCGCGCGTCTGGCACAGCAGCACGAGCGCGTCGGTGCGCGCCGGGTCCTCCGGGTCCGCGACCTTGAGGTCCACGCCGATGACGGGCTTGATGCCGCGCGCGAGCGCCTTGCGATAGAACTTCACGAGTCCGAACAGGTTGCCCTGATCGGTGAGCGCGACCGCGGGCTGGCCGAGCTCGACACAGCGCTCCATGAGCGCCGGGATCCGCACCGTGCCGTCGACGATGGAGTATTCCGTGTGCAGGTGCAGGTGGACGAAGGCGTCGTTCATCAGCCGGCCGCCGGGGCGAGCTCCGACAAGGCGCCGCTTTCCGCGAGCGCTTCCGCCGCGGCGTCGTCGTCGAGCCAGGGTCCGCTGAACGGCCGGAAGCTCATCCGGTGCTGGCGGCAGGGACCGAAGCGCTCGATGCAAGCGCGGTGCTCGCGGGTCGCATAACCCTTGTGGCGGCGAAAGCCGTAGGCCGGGTAAAGGCGGTCCATGCGGCACATGATGCGGTCGCGATAAACCTTGGCCATGATCGAAGCGGCGCTGATCGAGCGCACGGTGTCGTCGCCGCGCACGATCGCCCGGCCGGGCAGAGTCACTCCGTTGAACTCGAGCGAAGGCAGGCAGTTGCCGTCGATCTCGACGCCCGAGGGACGCACGCGCAGCCCCAGGATCGCGCGGCGCATGGCGAGCCAGGTCGCACCGAGGATGTTGAGCCGGTCGATCTCCGCGGCATCCGCCCAGGCGACCGACCATGCGAGTGCGCGTTGTTCAATGAGCCCGGCGAGGTATTCGCGGCGCTCAGGCTCGAGCTGCTTGGAATCGGCGAGGCCGTGGATGCGGCGACGGCGGTCGAGGATCACCGCGGCGGCCACGACCGGCCCCGCCAGCGGCCCGCGCCCGGCCTCGTCGACGCCGGCGATGAGCCGGCGCTTGCCTTCTCCCCTTTGCAATGTCACCCAACCAGCTCGAGGACCGCCCGTGCCGCGAGCCGGTCCGCGCCCCTCGCCAACCGGTCCCGCAGTGTAGCAAATTCGCGCCGCACCGCCGCGCGCCGTTCCGGGTCGGCGAGCAGCGCTTGCACGGCGCCGGCGAGCGCCTCCGGGTTCGCCTCGCCCTGCAGGAATTCCGGCACCATCGGCTCGTCGGTCAGGAGGTTCGGCAGCGTGAAGTGGCGCACCTTGACGAGCTTCAGTCCCCTGGCGAGGGCGTAGGTCGCGCGGGCGAGGCGATAGGCGGCGACCATCGGCCGGCCGATCAGCGCCGCCTCGAGGGCCGCCGTGCCTGACGCGACCAGCACGACGTCGGATGCCGCGATCGCCGTGTGCGCGTTGCCGTCGAGCAGTCGGAATGCGTCCGCGACGCCGGCCTGCGCGAGCATCGGCCGAAACAGCGCGGCAATCTCCGGCGTCGCCATCGGCGCGACGCAGGCGAGCCCCGGCCGGGCAGCCGCGAGGCGCCGGCACGCGGCGGCGAACACCGGGCCCAGGCGCGCGACTTCGCCGCGGCGGCTGCCGGGCAGCACCGCGAGCACCTCCGCATCTTCCGCGATCCCGAGCTCGTCGCGCGCCGGGGCCGGCGGCAGGCCGTGCACCAGCTTGTCGGCGAGTGGGTGCCCGACGAACTCGGCGGCCAGCCCGTGCGCGTCGTAGAACGCCTTTTCGAACGGCAGCAGGCACAGCACCTTGTCGGCGGCGCGCGCGATCTTCGCCAGGCGGCCCTGCCGCCAGGCCCACACCTGCGGGCTCACGTACTGCACGGTGCGGATGGACGCGCGCTTGAGCGCGATCTCGAGCCCGAGGTTGAAGTCGGGCGAATCGATGCCGACGAAGACGTCCGGGCGCTTGTCGAGCCAGCGGCGCACCAGGCGGCGGCGCAGCGCGATGAGGCGCGGCAGCTCCCGCAGCGGCTCGACCAGGCCCATTACCGCAAGCTCGTGCGAATCCGCGAGCACCTCGCAGCCCTCGGCGCGCATCAGCGGCCCGGCGACCCCCTCGCAGGTCACGTCGGGCGCGAGCGCTTTCAGCTCACGGACGAGCCCCGCGCCGAGGCGGTCCCCGGATGCCTCGCCGGCGACGAGTGCGACGGTCAGGCCCATCGCCAGTGTCCTGTCCGGTTAATGCCTTGAATGGATTTCGCGCCACTTTTTTCGTCCTGCAAGGCGTGCCGACGAGGCATAGCCGGGACTATGGCGAGGAGGCACAACGACGCAGGGCGGAAAAAGGGGCCGAAATACATCAAGGAATCAGCCGGACAGGACACCAGGTTACCGGGTGAGACCGCGTTCGGAGGCCCGCAGGGAGTCCAGGAAGATGCCGAGCTCGGGCTGGTCGGGGACGAGCGCCTCGATGCGCTCTATGGCTTCCGTGAGCTTCAGCCCCTGGCGGTACACGATGCGATAGGCGTTCTTGATGTTGCGGATCTGTTCCGCCGTGAAACCGCGCCGCTTCAGCCCTTCGCTGTTGATGCCGCGCGGCTCCGCCGGCTGGCCGGTGATCATGACGTAGGCCGGCACGTCCTGGTTCACGCCGGCGTACATGCCGAGAAAGCTGTGCGCGCCTACCCGGCAGAACTGGTGCGCGCCCGAGAAGCCCGCGAGGATCACCCAGTCGCCGATGTGCACGTGCCCGCCGAGCGTCGCGTTGTTCGCGAACACGGTGTGACTGCCGATGCGGCAGTCGTGCGCGATGTGCACGTAAGCCATGATCCAGTTGTCATCGCCGATCACGGTTTCGCCCGCGTCCTGCACCGTCCCGCGGCTGATCGTGCAGTACTCGCGAATGGTGTTGCCGTCGCCGATCGTGAGGCGCGTCGACTCGCCCGCGTATTTCTTGTCCTGCGGATCGTCGCCGATGGAGGCGAACTGGTAGATGCGATTGTTCCTGCCGATCACCGTCGGACCCTTGATCACGACGTGTCCGGCGACCCGCGTGCCGCTGCCGATGCTCACGTCGTCGCCGATGATCGTGTAGGGGCCGATCTCGACGTCCTCGGCCAGCTCTGCAGAAGCGGCCACGATGGCAGTCGGGTGAACCCTCATGACGCCGCTCCGGGGGCGCAGGCGATCTTCGCCGTGACCGCGACGGCGGCGCCCACGCGCGCCTCGCAGTCGTAGAACCAGACGTTACGCTTCACCTTCTCCACTACCACGCGCAGCTCGAGCACGTCGCCCGGAACGACCGGCCGCCGGAAGCGCGCCTCGCTGATGCCGCCGAGATAGTAGATGAGCCCGGGGTCGCGGTCGCGGTGGGTCATGTAGGACAGCACGCCGCCGGCCTGCGCCAGCGCTTCGATGATCAGGACGCCCGGCATCACCGGGCGGCCCGGGAAGTGCCCCTGGAAATACGGCTCGTTCAGCGTCACGTTCTTAACGGCCGTGATCGATTCGCCCGGAACGAATTCCGTGACCGCGTCGATCAGGAGAAACGGATAGCGATGCGGGATCAGCCGCATGATCCCGATCGCGTCGAGCTTGACTGCCGTGTCGCTCATGATTCCTGCTCGCCTCCCTCGAGCGCGCGCACGCGCCGCGCCAGCTCGTCGAGCCGGCGGAACCTCGCCACCTTGCGCTTCCAGACCTTGTCCTTTTCCGCCGGGAAGCTCCCCGTATAGAAGCCCGGCTCGTGGATGTCCTTCGAGATCATCGTCGCCCCGCCCACGACGACGTCGTCGCAGATGGTGATGTGTCCCACGACCCCCGACTGTCCGCCGAACATGCAGCGCCTGCCGACGATGGTGCTGCCGGAGATGCCCGACAGCGCCGCCATGGCGGTATGTTCCCCGAGGCGCACGTTGTGTGCAATCTGGATCAGGTTGTCCAGGCGCACACCGTTCTCGATCACGGTGTCCTCGATGGCCCCGCGATCGACGGTCGTGTTCGCGCCGATCTCCACGTCGTCGCCGATCCGCACGCCGCCGATCTGCGGCACTTTGACCCAGCCGGTATCGCTCGGCGCGTTGCCGAAGCCGTCCGACCCGAGCACCGCGCCCGGATGCACGATGCAGCGTTCGCCGAGCACGACGTCCTGCACGAGCGTCACGTTCGCGTGCAGGCGCGTGTACGCGCCGATCCGGCAGCGCGGACCGACGACGGTATTGGGGCCGATCGCCGCGTGCGCGCCGATCGTGCTGCCCGGGCCGATCACCGCATGCGGGCCGATGTGCGCGCTGGTATCCACCTCGGCCGACGGGTCCACGACGGCGGACGCGTGCCGCCCCGGCGGCCGCACCTCGGGCGGGTGCAGCAGCGTCGCGATGCGCGCAAACGCGAGATAGGGCTCATCGGCGAGCAACGCGGGGACCGGACAATCCTTCGCGTCCGCCTCGCGTAACACGACGGCACCGGCGCGGGTCCGCTTGAGCTCCTCGCGATAGGCGGGATTGGAGAAGAAGCTCAGGCTCTCCGGACCTGCATTCGCCAGCGTCGCCACATGCGTGACGACGGTTGCCGGGTCACCGACGACCTCGCAGCCGAAGCGTATGGCCAGATCGCCCAGTTGTGCCTGCATCCGCGACTCCCGCACGCGCCCCACGGGCGGCTATTATGCGGGCGTCGCGGGCGTCATGTCATGGCCGCACGCCGCAGGGGATCATGCCCGCGCTCGCTACCGTCCGCCGGTGTCGCCGCTCTTGCCGCCGGATGCCTCGAAGCTCTTCTGCATCGCCTCGAGCACGGCTTCGGTGATGTTCACGGCCGAGCTCGCGTACAGGACGCCGTCGCCCATGACGAGGTCGAATCCCGCCGACTGCGCGTAATCCTGCACCTCTTTCAGCAGCGAGCGCTGCAGGTTGCCGATTTCCTCGTTACGGCGCAGGTTCAGGTCCTCGCGAAACTCGTCCTGCATGCGCTGCAGGTCGCGCTGCATGTCGCGCAGCTCCCTTTCGGTGTTGCGGCGCTCGGTCTCACCCATGACGGCCGCGTCGCGGTTCGCCTTGTTGGTGAGATCCTCGAACTCCTTCTGCTTCGCGAGGATCGTTCGCTGCCGCGGTGCGAATTCCTCCTGGAGCGCCTCCATCGCGACCTTCGCCTGCGGCGACTGCTCCATCAGCACATTGATGTTGACGACGCCGATCTTGACCTCCTGCGCACGCACCGGCAGGGCCAGCGCGGGTACAAGCAGCAGCGCGGCGAGCGCACTCCACATCGATTGCCTTGCCAAAGTCATACTCTCATCCATTGGTCAAAAAGCCTGTCCGATCGAAAACTGGAACCGTTCGATCTCGTCACCGTAGAACCGGTCGTTCCCCTTGTATTCGTTGAGGGGGTAGGCATAGCTGAACCGGAAGAAACCAAGTGGAGCGAGCCATTCAATGGACAGGCCGACGGAGGTCTTGAGCTCGTCGAACTCCGGCTTGTAGGTCACCGGGCTCCCCAGTTTGTCGGTGAATCGGACCTCACCCGTGTTGAAGACGTTGCCGATGTCGTAGAACAGGGTGGCCCGTGCCTGGCTCCTGAATTTCTCGGGAAGCGGGAGTATAAGCTCAACCTGACTCGCCACCAACACGTTGCCGCCCCACGGCCGGCCGAAGCTGTCGCGCGGCCCGAGGAAGGATTCCTTGTAGCCGCGGACGCTCTCCGGCCCGCCGCCGAAGAACTGCTTGTACGGCGGCAGGGAGGTGGTTTCGTTCAGACCCTCGCCGTACGCCAGCTCCGAATTGACGCGCACCGTCCACGGACCGAAGAGCGGCAGGTATTTCGTGAAGTTGTAGCGAGCCGTGAAGTATTCGACCTCGCTGCCCGGCGCCGTCACCCCGAGCAGCAGGCGGTGCCGCATGCCGCGATCCGCGAAGATGGCGCGGTTCAGGCTGTCGTAACTCCAGCCGCCGATGACCTCGTAAGTGTGGTAATCCGTGCCGAACGCGCTGGTGCCGCCGAAATTGGTGAACGGGTTCCCGTTCGACTGCACCCAGTCCTGCAGCTGCAAGGGACTGTTCAACGACGCGAGCAGCTCGGCCTGCTGGTAGGCGATGCCGACGGACAGCGTCTGGAACTCGGTGATGTTCCAGCCGTACTCCAGGGAGCCGCCGAAGCTTTCGGTCGAGAAATCCGAGCCGCCGGATATCAGCGCCGTCGTCTCGCGGTAGTTGAGCGCGACGGTGCGTTGCACGCGGTTCTGCGTGATGTACGGATCCGTGTGCGAGAGGCTGTAGAGCTTCATGAAGCGCCCGGAATTGGCCGTCAGCGCCACGCGGTTGCCCGTACCCAGGAAGTTCGTGTGCACGATACTGCCGTTCAGCATGAACTTCTGCGATTCGGAGTAGCCAATGCCGCCCTGGAACTGTCCCGGCATGCGGTACTTGAGCGTGAAGTTCACGTCGACGAGGTCGGGGCTGCCCGCCACGGGAACGTTCTCCACCTCGACACTCTCGACGTACGGCAATCGCTGCAGGAGGATCTTGGAACGGTCGACGAGCCGGTTCGAGAGATACGCACCCTCCTGCTGGCGCACTTCGCGGCGCAGCACCTCGTCGTCGATCTGGTCCACCCCGAGGAAGTTGATCCGCCGCACGTACACGCGGCTCTTCGCGTCGACGAAGAACGAGACGGCGACCTCCTTCTTCTCGTAGTCGAGATCGGGCACGGGCTCGATCTCCGCGTTCGCGTAGCCCTCCTCGCCCAGGCGGAACGACATGAGCTCCGCGGACTGGGTGAGCAGGCGCAGGTTGAACGTGGAGCCGGGCTGGACCAGGATCAGGCGCCGCAGCTGCTCCTCCGGAACCACGAGGTTGCCGACCAGCTTGATGCTGGAAATCGTGTAGCGCTCGCCCTCGTGGATGTTGATCGTGACGTAGATGTCCTTCTTGTCGGGCGAGATCGCCACCTGGGTGGACTCGATGCGGAAATCGGCATAGCCGCGGTCCATGTAGAAGGACCGCAGGGTCTCGAGATCGCCGGACAGCGACTCCTTGGCGTAGCGATCGTCCTGGCGCAGCCAGGACAGCCAGTTCGCCGTGTCCAGCGTGAAGCCCTCGCGGATCTCGTCCTCGGGAAAGCTCAGGTTGCCGACGATGTTGACCTGCCGGATCTTCGCCCGCTCGCCTTCCTTGATGTCGATCTTGATGCGCACCGTGTTGTTCGGGCGATCCTCGACCGTCGCGTTGACCTGCACGGCGTACTTGCCGCGGTCGTAGTACTGCTCGCGCAGGAACTGCTGCACGTTGTCGAGGACCGAGCGATCGAAGGTCTTGCCGCGGGCGAGGCCCACATTGCGCAAAGACTCCATCAGGTCCTCGGTCTTGATGTCCTTGTTGCCTTCGATGGTGAACTGCTCGATGGAAGGCCGCTCGCGCACGGCGATCACCAGCGTGTCGCCGTCGCGGCGCATCTCGATGTTGTCGAACAGGCCCTGCGAATACAGCGCGCGTATCGCTTCCTGGATGCGCTGCGCGTCCACCGTGTCGCCGACGTTGATCGGCAGGTAGTTGAATACCGTGCCCTCGGAGATGCGCTGCAGGCCCTCGACGCGCATGTCCTTCACGACGAACCCGTCCTGCGCGAGCACGGCGGCCGGCACCAGCAGCACGGCGCACACGAGCGCCCACCAGCGCCTGGACCACCTCCCCCGACAGCTCCCCGAAACGTGCATGCTCAGCCCAGAATTCTCGCGATATCGTTGTAGAAGGCGAAAGTCATGAGGATCAGCAGCGCCAGTATGCCGACCTGCTGCCCGATGATCTGCATGCGCTCGGAAAGCGGGCTGCCCTTCACCAGCTCGACGAGCTGGTAGACGATCTGGCCGCCGTCGAGCACCGGGATCGGCAACAGGTTCAGCACGCCGAGGCTGATGCTGACGAGCGCGAGGAACGTGAGGAACGGCTCCAGCCCCGCGGCGGCCGAGTCTCCCGCGTACTGCGCGATGTTGAGCGGCCCGCTGATGTTCTTCACGGACACGTCGCCTGTGACCATGCGGGCGAGCATCTTGACGGTGAAGCCGGTCGTCTCTGCGGTTTTCCCGACGGCGGTGGGGAGCGCGGCCACGGGGCCGTAGCGGCGCTCGTGGAAGTACTTCGCGCCCCCCTCGGCCGCTACGCCCATGAAGCCCTGCACCTTGCCCGCGATCTCGCGCGAGCCCAGGGTCAGGTCGAGCTCGATCTCCTGGCCGCCCCGCTCGACGCGCACCGGCACGGTCTGCCCGGGTTGCGCGGTCACGATGCGCTGCAGGTCGCCGAAATCGCCGACCGGCTCGCCCGCGATTTCAGTAATGCGGTCGCCGGCGCGGATCCCGGCGGCTTCGGCGGGTCCGCCCTCGGTCACGGCCGCCACCCGTGCGGGCGGCTCCCAGAAGCGAAAGCCGAGCGAGAGGTTGAGCGGCGTGTCGGGCACCGTCAGGCGCGCGGCGTCCTTGCCGACGTCGATGACCAGCTCGCGCACGCGCCCGTCCTCGCCCTCGACCTCCAGCGGGATCTCGCCGTCGCCGACCATCTCCTCGAACATGGCGAGCAGCGCGGACTGCCAGTCCTCGACCTCGTGGCCGCCGATCGCGAGGATCCGGTCGCCGGGCGCGAGGCCGGCCCGGGCCGCGTAGGAATCGGGCTGGACCTGGCCGATGGCGGGCACGGCGGTGGGCACGCCGGCCACGAACAGCGCCCAGTACGCCACGATCGCGAACAGGAAATTGAACCCCGGCCCCGCGAGCAGCACGAGGATGCGCGCCGGCACCGGCCGCGCATTGAAGGTGCGCTGCCGGTCCGCGGGGGCCACCGGCCCCTCGCGCTCGTCCGCGAACTTGACGTAGCCGCCGAGCGGGATGGCCGAGATCCAGAATTCGGTGCGGTCCCGGCCGAAGGTCCTGCTCCAGAGGGGGGTGCCGAAGCCGATGGAGTAGCGCAGCACCTTCATGCCGCACCAGCGGCCGACGAGGAAATGCCCGAGCTCGTGCACGGCGACGAGCACGCTGATGGCGACCACGAAGGCCAGGATATTGACGATTGCTGCGCTCATGCGACAGGTCCCGGCCCCGCTGGCACGCCTCCCGGATGGTCGGCCGACGCGGCGGCGCAACGGCCGGACAGCCTGTTCTGACTGGCCGCACGGCGCGCAGTTCCGGGCGAGCATGCCCCGGGGCGCCTGAACTTGCCCTGAACGCCGCCCATCAGACGAAGCCCATCCAGCCGATACCGAGCGCAAACAGCGGCGCGGCCGCGGCGACGCTGTCGATGCGGTCGAGCACCCCGCCGTGCCCGGGGAACACCTTGCCGCTGTCCTTGAGCCCCGCGTTGCGCTTGAACATGCTGACGGTCAGGTCGCCGACGATGGACACCGTGGCGACCGCGAGGCAGAACGGCACGATGACGGCGATGTCGATCCGGAGCCAGTACCGGCTCGCCAGCACGAGCACCACGACGACCGCGGACAGGCCGCCGATCACGCCTTCCCAGGTCTTGCCCGGGCTGATGTTCGGCGCGAGCTGCACGCGGCCGAAGCGCTTCCCGGTGAAATAGGCGCCGATGTCCGCCGACCAGACGATGATCAGCACGAACAGCAGCACACCGGGCTGCAGCTTGTAGAGCTCGACCAGGGCAACGTAGGCCGGCACGATGACCAGCGCGCCGCAGACCCACCCGACCGGCTTCAGGATGCGGGTCGGCCAGAAGAAGGCCCAGACCAGCGCGGCGAACCACCACGCGAGGCCGATGCGCAGCACGACGTCGACCGTCTCCTCAGATGGCAGCAGCCAGCCCACGATGACCAGCAAGGCGCCGATCAGGGCGACGTAGCCCAGCCGGGCGGCCCGGCTCTCGAGCTTGAGCAATCCCGACCATTCCCAGGCGGCGGCGAGGAAAAAAGCGGCGATCATGATCTCGGCCGCGAGCGGCGGCAATACGAACAGCACGAGCAGCAGCGCGCTGCCGGCGACGATCGCGGTCAGAATCCGCTCCTTGAGCATGCTACGCGAACCCCACCTGGTCGCCGGTGTGCCCGTAACGGCGCTGGCGGCGTGCGTACAGGGCGAGCGCCTCGTCGAAGCGCTGCTCGTCGAAATCCGGCCACAGGCAGTCGCAGAAGCAGAGCTCTGCGTAGGCGAGGTTCCACAGGAGGAAATTGGAGATGCGCTGCTCGCCGCCGGTGCGGATCAGAAGATCCGGGTCCGGCGCCGGCGCAAGCGCGAGCTCCGACGAGAAAACGGTCTCGTCGATGTCCTCCGGATGCAAAGCCCCCTCCCCCACGCGCGCCGCCAGCCGGCGCGCCGCCATCACGATGTCCCAGCGGCCGCCGTACGCCACCGCGACCGTGAGCTTCAGCCCGTCGTTGTTGCCGGTCTTCCTCTCCGCGGCCTCGATGCGCCGCACGAGCTTGGCCGACAGCTCCCCGCGCGCGCCAATGAAGCGCAGCCGCACATTGTTACGATGCAGGTCGTCGATTTCCCGTTGCAGCGCTTCGAGAAAAAGGCTCATCAGGCCGCCGACCTCGTCGGGCGGCCGCTGCCAGTTCTCGCTCGAGAACGCGAACAGGGTGAGCCAGGACACGCCGCGCCGCGCCGCGTGCTCGACGGTCCGGCGGACGGCGCGGGCGCCGGCACGGTGCCCGGCATGCCGGGGCTCGGAGCGCTGCGTCGCCCAGCGGCCGTTCCCGTCCATGATCACGGCGACATGCACGGGAACCCGCGCGCCCAGCCCGGCTTCCGGTTTCTCGTTGGCCGCCGGTCTCGTCAAGGCACCGCCACTAGACTTCCATGAGGTCGCGTTCTTTGTCCGCGAGCAGGCGGTCCACCTCCGCGATGTAGCGGTCGGTGATCGCCTGGATCTCCTCGTGGCCGCGCCGTTCCTCGTCCTCGCCGATGAGCTTTTCCTTCAGCAGGTCCTTGAGATCGCCGAGCGCGTCGCGCCGGATGTTGCGCACCGCCACCCGCCCGTTCTCGGCCTCCTGGCGCACGACGCGGATCATGTCGCGGCGGCGCTCTTCCGTGAGCGGCGGCAGCGGCACGCGGATCACCGTGCCGGCGGTCGCGGGGTTCAGGCCGAGATCGGAAGACAGGATCGCCTTCTCGATGGCCTGCACCATGTTCTTCTCCCACGGCACCACCGTGAGCGTGCGGGGATCCTCGACGTTGACGCTCGCGACCTGGTTGAGCGGCACGTCCGAGCCGTAATAGGACACGGTGATGTGATCGAGCAGGCTCGTGTGCGCCCGCCCGGTACGCAGCTTGGTGAGCTCCTGGCGCAGCGCATCCACGCTCTTCTTCATGCGCGCTTGCGCATCCTTCTTGATGTCATCGAGCACGATCGTCCACTCCTCGCGCCGCGATCCGCCGCCGCGGCCTGCCGGCACCGCCGGTCGGCGGCTCTACGCGGTCACCAGCGTGCCGACGTTTTCGTCGGTCATCGCGCGGATCAGGGCGTGATCCTCGGTCATGTTGAAAACGCGCAATGGTAAATGATTGTCGCGGCACATCACCACGGCGGTGGCGTCCATCACGTTCAGCTTGTCGGTGAGGACCTTGTCGAAGGATACGGTGTCGTACAGCGACGCGGACTCGTTCTGATCCGGATCCGAGTCGTACACGCCGCTGACCTTGGTCGCCTTCAGCAGCACGTCGGCGCCGATTTCGATGGCGCGCAGGCTCGCGGCTGTATCCGTCGTGAAGAAGGGATTGCCGGTGCCCGCCGCGAGAATGACGATCCGCCCTTTCTCGAGGTGGCGCACCGCGCGCCGGCGGATGTAGTCCTCGCAGACCTCGTGGATCTGGATCGCGGACATCACCCGGGCATGCTCGTTGATCGATTCGAGGGCGTCTTGCAGCGCCAGCGCGTTCATCACGGTCGCGAGCATGCCCATGTAGTCGCCCGTGGCCCGGTCCATCCCGGCGCCGGCGAGCCCGGCACCGCGGAAGATGTTGCCGCCGCCGATGACGATGGCGACCTCGATGCCCAGCTTGCGGACCTCGGCGATCTCGAGCGCGATCCGGCGGATCACGGCGGGATCGATCCCGTAGTCGAGCTCGCCCATGAGCGCCTCGCCCGACAACTTGAGCAATACGCGGCGATACAGTGGCGAGGCGTCGCTCATCTTTCCTGCCTTGGCGCGTGTGGTGTGCCGCCCCGGGCGCCCTCCGGCGCCGGGCACGGGTGATCCCGGTGCGCCTGCATTCTAGCAGCCTGCCGGCACCCCGGACCGATCGGTCGCCGGGACCGCATGCCGTGCCCGCAAAACGGGCCGATCGCGACTGCCCTCACGCTTGCGGCGAATCCGAACCGTCGTCCTTGCGGCCGCGGACCTGCGCCATGACCTCCTCGGCGAAGTTCTCCTGCTTCTTCTGGATGCCTTCGCCGAGCTCGTAGCGGGCGAATCCCGTCACCCGGGCGCCTGCCTGAGCCACGAGCTTGCCGACGGTCACGTCCGGGTCCTTCACGAACGGCTGGCCGAGCAGCGTGATGTCCTTCAGGTACTTCGCCAGCCGCCCCTCGACCATGCGGGCGACGATCTCCGGGGGCTTGCCGGACTCCCGGGCCTGCTCGGTCAGCACGCGGCGCTCGCGCTCCAGGACCTCGCCCGGCACGCCGCTCTCGTCCAGATGCGCCGGGTTGCTCGCCGCCACGTGCATCGCGAGATCGCGGGCGAGCTCCGCGGTGCCGCCCGACAGCGCCACCAGCGCGCCGATGCGGTCGCCCGGATGCGTGTAGTGCCCGAGGTGCTCGTCGGCCGTGAGCCGCACGAAACGCCGCACGGAGATGTTCTCACCGACCTTCGCCACGAGCTCGGTACGCGCGGCCTCGACGGTGCGCCCGTCGGCCAGCTTCGCCTGGCCGAGCGCCGCCACGTCGGCGACGTCCTCCGCGAGGACCAGCGCGGCCACCGCCTCCGCGAACGCCGCGAAGTTCCGGTCCTTGGCGACGAAATCCGTCTCGGAGTTCACCTCGACCATGGCCGCCCGCCGGCCTTCCGTCGCGATCACGATCCGCCCGTCGGCCGCCACGCGGCCGGCCTTCTTGTCCGCCTTGGCCTGCCCCGATTTCCGCAGCTGCAGCACGGCCGCTTCCATATCGCCGCCGGTCTCGGCCAGCGCCTTCTTGCACTCCATCATCCCGGCGCCGGTGCGCTCGCGGAGCTCCTTCACCTGTGATGCGCTGATCGCCATCTCGCTCTCCCGTCCTTACGCCGGCGACCGTCAGCCCGCCTGCTCTTCCGTTGCCGCCTCCGGAGCGTCCGGCGCGGCCGTCTCTGTGCCTGCCGGCACCGGCTCCTCGCCCTCGCCGGCCCCGTGCGCACCGGGGGTCGGTGCAGCGCCCGCCGCGGGCGCCGGCTCGGGCTCGGCCGCCGCCTCCGGCACCGCGGAGCTCACGCCCTGCTGCCCGGGAGCGGCCGCCTCTTCCCCGGCACCGTCGCCCTCGCCGGCCGCGGCCTCCTTCCTGCGCACGGTGGGCTTGCGCGCGCCGCGTCCGGCCTTCCTGGCCGCCTTTTTCTTGCGGCCGCCGGCCCGCCGCGGGCGCCCTTCCTCGTCGAGCTCCACGAACTCGTCCTCGCCGAGATGCACCTCCGGCAACGAGGCCTTGCCCTCCTCGACGGCGTCCGCCATCAGCCGCGCGTACAGCTCGATCGCCCGCATCGCGTCGTCGTTGCCCGGAATCACGTAGTCGATCCCCTCCGGGGAGCAGTTCGTGTCGACCACCGCCACGACCGGGATGCCGAGCTTGCGCGCTTCGCGGACCGCGATGTTCTCGTGTTCGACATCGACCACGAACAGCACGTCCGGCAGGGCGCCCATGTCCTTGATGCCGCCCAAGCTGCGCTCGAGCTTCTCGCGCTCGCGATTCAGGCGCAGCACCTCCTTCTTGGTCAGCATCTCGGTGCCGCCTTCCTCCGCCATCTCGGTCAGCTCCTTCAGGCGCTTCACGGACTGGCGGATGGTCTTGTAGTTGGTGAGCGTGCCGCCCAGCCAGCGGTAGCTGACGCTCGGCATGCCGCAGCGCTCCGCGTGGGTGCGGATCGCCTCGCGCGCCGAGCGCTTGGTGCCGACGAACAGCACCGTGCCGCCGTCGGCGACCACGGCCTTGACGAAGGCATAGGCCTCCCGCGCCATCGGCAGGCTCTTCTCGAGGTTGATGATGTGGATCTTGTTCCGCTCGCCGAAGATGTAGGGCGCCATCTTCGGGTTCCAGTAGCGGGTCTGATGACCAAAGTGCACGCCAGCTTCCAGCATCTGGCGCAT
The DNA here is from genome assembly GCA_964491485.1 of uncultured Woeseiaceae bacterium. GTDB lineage: Bacteria > Pseudomonadota > Gammaproteobacteria > Steroidobacterales > Woeseiaceae > IDS-8. The sequence goes on from CAZBGV010000028.1 coordinate 27,905, forward strand.
AGTGACGTCTGCCATGTTGTCTCCCGGGTTCAGCCTCCGTACACCCCGTGCCGCAACCCCCGTTTCTGGCGGGGGCACCCGGCGGCGCGTGACGGTGTACGTGTGGATTTGCAGGGCCGCGGGCGGGTTCGTTGCCTGCGGCGCGCGCGCTTTATACCATACCCGATTACGCCCGAACAACGCGGGTTCACCCATCGGAGCGGTTTCGCATCGTCCATGCCCGGCAGGGGCTCCCGGGACCACGGCCCGGGACGCCGCCAGCCGTTCATGAACCATGCGCGCCGACCTTCGACAGCCATGCGAACAGCAGCACGATTTCCAGCCGGTATGACGGTCACCATCAAGACGCCCGAGGAGCGGGACAAAATGCGCGTTGCCGGGCGCCTGGCGGCCGACGTGCTGGACATGATCGCGCCGCACGTCGAGCCCGGGATCACGACCGGCGAGCTCGACCGCATCTGCCACGAGTACATCGTCAACGAGCAGCAGGCGATCCCGGCGCCGCTCAACTACCGGGGTTTCCCGAAATCCATCTGCACCTCGGTCAACCACGTCGTCTGCCACGGCATCCCGGGCGACAAGAAGCTGAAAAGCGGCGACATCGTCAACATCGACGTCACCGTCATCAAGGACGGTTTCCACGGCGACACGAGCCGCATGTTCCACGTCGGGAAGCCCGGGATCCAGGCGGAACGGCTGACCGCCGTCGCTTTCGAGGCGATGTGGCTCGGCATCCGGGCGCTCGGGCCGGGCCGCCACCTGGGCGACGTCGGCGAGGCGATCCAGACGTTCGCGGAGCGCCATCGCTTCTCGGTGGTGCGCGAGTACTGCGGCCACGGCATCGGTCGGGGGTTCCACGAGGACCCGCAGGTGCTGCATTACGGGCGGGCGGGCACCGGGCTCGTGCTCGAGCCGGGGATGACGCTCACGGTCGAGCCGATGATCAACGCCGGCAAGCGGCACGTGCGCCTCTTGCCCGACGGCTGGACCGTGGTCACCAAGGATCACTCGCTTTCCGCGCAGTGGGAACACACGGTCCTCGTCACGGAGGACGGATTCGAAGTGCTGACGCTCGGCGCCGCCGAGCGTTGACGCGACCGTGACGCCGCCGCGCCTCGCCGAAGACGGCCGCAGCCATGCCGCCGCACCGGGATCCGCTGCGACCATGGACCCGGCGCTCGCCCTGCTGGAGGAGAGCCTGGCGGCCGGCGCGCCCGATCTCGCGCGCTGCCGGGCGGCCCTCGCCGCCGCGGGCGCCAACCTGACCGAGCGCTTTCTCTCCGGGGCCTCCGTGACGGACCTGGTGCGCCTCCGGGCGCGGGTCGTCGACCGCGTCCTCGAAACGCTCTGGAGCCGCTATGCCGCGGGCCTGCCGGACGCCATCGCCCTGCTCGCGGTCGGCGGTTACGGGCGCGGCGAGCTGCACCCGCATTCGGACGTCGACATCCTGCTGCTCTCCGACGGGGAGCTGTCGCGCCCGGCGGAACAGGCGCTGGCCGCGTTCCTCGCCGCGCTGTGGGACGTCGGCCTCGAGATCGGCCACAGCGTGCGCACGCTCGCGCAGTGCCGCGAGCAGGCCGCGGCCGACGTCACGGTCGCCACGACGCTCATGGAAGCGCGCCTGCTGTCCGGCCCTGCGCGGCTCGCGCAGGCGCTCGAGGAGGCGATCGAGGCGCCCGGCATCTGGCCGGCCGACGCCTTCTTCACCGCGAAGCGCAACGAGCAGATCGAGCGGCATCACCGCTTCGAGGACACGGCCTACCGCCTCGAGCCGAACGTGAAGAGCTCGCCGGGCGGGCTGCGCGACGTCCAGATCATCGGCTGGATCGCGCGCCGTCACCTGGGCGCGCGCAGCCTGGACGAGCTCGTCGGGCACGGGCTCTGCACGCGCGAGCAGCTGCGCGCGCTGCTCGCCTGCCGTGAATTCCTCTGGCGCGTGCGCTTCGGCCTGCACGTGCTCACCGGCCGCCAGGAGGACCGCCTGCTGTTCGATCACCAGGTGCGGCTCGCGCGCATGCTGGGCTACGAGGATGCGAGCTACACGCTCGCGGTCGAGCAGTTCATGCAACGCTATTACCGCACGGTGATGGAGCTCAGCCGGCAGAACGAGATGCTGCTGCAGCTGTTCGAGGAACGGATCTTCCGCGATCCGGAAGCGCTCCCCGAGCCGCTGAACGAGCGCTTCCAGGTCAAGAACGGCTACCTGCAGGTCACGGACGACGACGTGTTCCGGCGCGAGCCCTCGGCGCTGCTCGAGCTGTTCCTGCTCCTGCAGCAGAACGAGCAGATCCGCGGAGTCGGCGCCACGACCGTCGGGCTGATCCGCAGCCACCTGTACCTGATCGACGAGGAATTCCGCCAGAACCCGCGCCACCATCGCCTGTTCCTCTCCATCCTGCGCTCGCCGGTCGGGGTGACGCACCAGCTCCGGCGCATGAACCTGTACGGCGTGCTCGGGCTGTACATCCCGTCCTTCGGCCGCATCGTCGGGCGCATGCAGTACGACCTCTTCCATGCCTACACGGTGGACGAGCACACGCTGTTCGTCGTGAGCAACCTGCGCCGCTTCGCCCTGTCGCGCTTCGACCACGAGTACCCGCACTGCAGTCCGCTCATGCAGTCGTTCGACAAGCCGGAGATCGTCTACCTCGCCGGGCTGTTCCACGACATCGCCAAGGGCCGCGGCGGCGATCACTCCGAGCTCGGGGCGGTCGATGCGGAAGCGTTCTGCCTGGAGCACGGCATGAGCCGCTACGACGCGCGCACCGTGGCCTGGCTGGTGCGCAACCACCTCATCTTGTCGACCACGGCGCAGAAGAAGGACATCGGGGATCCCGCGGTGATCAACGAGTTCGCGGCAGCGGTCGGGGACAAGATGCACCTCGATTACCTGTACGTGCTGACGGTTGCCGACGTCCGCGGCACCAACCCGAAACTGTGGAACTCGTGGAAGGCGACGCTGTTTCGCGACCTGTACGAAGCAACGGCCCGGGCGCTGCGGCGCGGCCTCGAAAACCCGATCGATCGCGAGGAGCTCGTCCGCGAGACGCAGGCCGGGGCACGCGAGCTCCTGCGCCGCCAGGGCCTGCCGGAGGCCAGCCGCCGCGACGTCTGGCGGCTTTTCCCGGAAGACTATTTCCTGCGCTACCGGAGCGAGGAGATCGCCTGGCACACCGCGTTCCTCGCCGGCGACGGCGGGACCGGCCCGGGCGCGCGGGTCGACGTGCGCCGCCAGCCGGACGGCGAAGGCCTCGCGGCCCTCATCTACACGCCGCGCAGCCAGCGCACGTTCGCGCACGCCACCGCCGCCTTAGACGAGCTCGGCACGACCATCGTCGACGCCCGCGTGGTGCCGATCGCGAACGGCTACAGCCTCGACACTTATATATTCATGGAGCTCGACCGGCGCATCGAGGTGGACGAGGCGCGGCTCGTGAAGATCCGCCGGGCGCTGGCGCGCGTGACCTCGCCCACGCCGCCGCCCGTGATTGCGGTCACGCGCCGTGCGCCGCGGCAGGTGCGCCTGTTCACCACGCCGACCGCGGTCGAGTTCGAGCTCGACGAGGCGAACGGCCGCACGGTGATGGAGCTCGTGGCCGGCGACCGCCCCGGCCTTCTCAGCACGGTCGGGCAGGTGTTCATGGATCTCGGGATCGACATCGAGACGGCCAAGGTGATGACGATCGGGGAGCGCGCCGAGGACGTGTTCTACATCGTCGATGCCAACGGGGAGCCGCTCGCGGAAGAAACGTGCCGCCGGCTCGAGGCGCAACTCGTCGCACGGCTGGCGACGCAGACTTGAGGACGTTGCAGATGGATTCGCTTGCCCGCACGATCGACGCCGGATGGGAGCTCCGCGGCACGCCGGGCGCCGCGCCCGCCGGGCTCGCCGAGGCCGTGCGCGAGGCCGTGGCGCTCCTCGACGCCGGCAAGCTGCGCGTCGCCGAGCCGGTGGCCGGCGGCTGGCGCGTCTGCGAGTGGGCCAAGAAGGCCGTGCTCCTGTATTTCCGGCTGCAGGAAAGCCGCACCATCGAAGGGGCGCACACCCGCTTCTACGACAAGGTGCCGCTCAAGTACGCGGCCTACGACGACGACGCCTTCGCGCGCGACCGCGTCCGCGTGGTACCGGATGCCTTGGTGCGCCACGGCGCGTACGTCGCCGAGGACGCCGTGCTGATGCCCTGCTACGTCAACATCGGCGCACGCATCGGGCGCGGCACCATGGTGGATACGTGGGCCACGGTCGGGAGCTGCGCGCAGATCGGCGACAACGTACATCTGTCCGGCGGCGTCGGCATCGGCGGCGTGCTGGAGCCGGTGCAGGCGGCGCCGACCATCATCGAGGACGACTGCTTCATCGGCGCGCGCTCCGAGATCGTCGAGGGCGTGATCGTGGAGCGCGGTTCCGTCATCTCGATGGGCGTGTACCTCGGGCAGAGCACGAAGATCTACGACCGGCGCACAGGCGAGGTGAGCTACGGGCGCGTGCCCGCGGGCTCGGTGGTCGTGCCCGGCAGCCTGCCGTCGGAAGACGGCCGTTACGCGCTTTATTGCGCGGTGATAGTGAAAACCGTCGACGCGAAAACGCGCAGCCGCGTCGGCCTGAACGAGCTGCTGCGCCACATCGACTGATGAAGACCGCTTCCCTCACGCTATACGGCATCACGAGCTGCGACGCCTGCCGCGCCGCGCGCCGCTGGCTCGACGAACGCGGCATCGCGTACCGCTTCCACGACGTGCGCGCGGACGGCCTCGAAATCCAGATGCTGGAGCGCTGGGCGAACCGCTTCGACTGGCGCAAGCTCGTCAACACGCGCAGCATCACCTGGCGGCGCCTGCCGGAGGTGGATCGCGAGAACATGACCTGGACGCGCGCGCTCGTAACGCTGCTCGACCACCCGACGCTGCTGCGCCGGCCGGTGCTCGAGCACCGCCGCTTCCTCGCCGTCGGCTTCCAGCCGGCGGAGTACGCCGAGATCTTCGAGCGCCTGAAAAAGATCTCAAAATCCTCAGGTTAAGGCGCCGAACCTCGAAACCATGTCAGCACCCGGCGACGCGCTCCTTTCCTTGCTCGACGACCTGCTGCGCCGTCCTTCGGTCACCCCGGAGGACGCGGGCTGCCAGGCCTTGCTCGCCGAACGACTCGCGGGGCTGGGATTTCGCACGGAGTCGCTGCCGTTCGGGGACGTCACGAACCTGTGGGCCCGGCGCGGCACGGCGGAGCCGCTCTTCTGCTTCGCCGGCCACACGGACGTCGTGCCGCCGGGCGACCTCGCGGCGTGGCAGTCGGATCCGTTCACGCCGACGGTGCGCGACGGGCGGCTGTACGCGCGCGGCGCGGCGGACATGAAGGGCAGCCTGGCCGCCATGCTGGTTGCGGTGCAGCGGTTCGTGAGCGAGCGTCCCGATCACGCCGGCAGCATCGCTTTCCTGCTGACCAGCGACGAGGAAGGGCGCGCGCGCGACGGCACGCTCAAGGTCATGGAAGTGCTCTCCGGGCGCGGCGAGCGGATCGACTGGTGCGTCATCGGCGAGCCGTCGAGCGAGCATGCGCTCGGCGATACCGTGCGCATCGGCCGGCGCGGCTCGCTGTCGGGCCGGCTCACCGTGCGCGGCGTGCAGGGACACGTGGCCTACCCCGACCTCGCAGACAACCCGATACGGCGTTTCGCCCCGGTGCTCGCGGAGCTGTACGCGACGCGCTGGGACGAAGGCAACGCGCATTTCCCGCCGACCGGTTTCGAATTCGTGGCACTGGAAGCCGGCACCGGCGCGCCCAACGTGACACCGGGCGAGCTCCGCGCCCGGTTCAACTTCCGCTACTCGACGGAATGGACGCACCAACGCCTGCAAGCGCGCGTGCACGCGATCCTCGACGCTCACGGCCTCGACTACGAGCTCGCATGGCATCTCTCCGGCGAGCCCTTCCTCACGCAGCCGGGCACGCTGACCGACGCGCTGGCAAAGGCGATCGAGGACACCACCGGCATCCGACCGCGATTCTCCACCGGCGGCGGCACCTCGGACGGCCGCTTCATCTCCCCGTCCGGCGCCGACGTCGTCGAGCTCGGCCCGGTCAACGCCTCGATCCACAAGATCGACGAGCACGTCGAGCTCGCCGACCTCGGGCAACTCGCCGACATCTACTACCGCACCCTCACCCTCCTCCTCCCCTGACCATCCGACCCGCCGCTCGACCTCGCGCCGTTCACGGCGGGTCGGCAACACCGACGACGGCGGGTGCGCTCCGCGCCGGGTTCGGCAGCACCGTCAATATCGGCGAAGCTTCGTGCCGGGTTCGGCAGCGCCGGCGACATCGGCGAAGCTTCGTAGTGGGTTCGGGGCAGCACCGGCGACGACGGGGTGATCGTGGCGGGTTCGGCAGCGCCGGCGACGGCGGGGTGCCTTTGGGGGAATGGCTCCCGTGCG